>NZ_JBQQCG010000034.1:0-110076 GCF_052245575.1 Streptomyces sp. 2A115
TAGTGTTTCGGTGGTCATAGCGTGAGGGAAACGCCCGGTAACATTCCGAACCCGGAAGCTAAGCCTTACAGCGCCGATGGTACTGCAGGGGGGACCCTGTGGGAGAGTAGGACACCGCCGAACAAATCTTGAAGAGCTGGTCCCTGAACTTCGGTTCGGGGACCAGCTCTTTTTTGTTGTGTGTTACTTGGAGTTCACGTTGCGCGACCAACATCCCGAGCATGGGGACTGTGGGAATGCTCAGGGCCGCGGGCGTTGGAGCCGGTGACGAGGTCATCGTGCCGGCGTTCGGCAACGTCGAGGTCGCCGAGGCCGTGATCCTGGCCGGTGCGACGCCGGTGTTCGCCGACATCGACCCGGCGACGTACTGCCTCGACGCCGCCGAGGTGAACGCCGTGGTCGGCCCGCGAACGGTCGCCGTTGTCGCCGTGCACCGATTCGGCCGGCCCGCTGACATGGCGCGGCTGTGGGACGTCGGTCAGCGGCACGGTCTGCTGCTGCTTGAGCAGGGTGAGTCCAAGGCGCCGTACGACGAGGTCGAGGAGCGCAGGGCTCATGCCGCTTTCCTCGACGGGCGGTTGAGGGGTGTGCGGACGCCGGAGCGCGGCACGGAGCACACGTACCAGCAGTACGTCGTGCGGGTACCGGGGAACGGGCGGCCGGACCGGGACGCCTTCGCGCGTGCTGTGCGGAGTAGGGGAATTGAGTGCCATGTGCCAGTGAAGACTCCCGTGCACCGGATGCCCGGATTTCGGTGTGACGTCTGCCTTCCGGAGACCGAGCGGGCCGCTGACGAGACGCTGGCGCTGCCGATTGACGCGGTTTTGACGAAGCGCGAGATGCAGCGGATCGTGTCGGCGTGCAATGCGCTCGGTGGGCTCCTGCAGCCTGCTTTCTAGCCGTTCCGACGTGGATGCCTGGTTGGGAGTACGCCGCCGTTCGGGGTATGATCTATTGCGTTGCCGCGAGGGAGACCTCGAAAGCAACAGGCCCCTATAGCTCAGTCGGTAGAGCGTCTCCATGGTAAGGAGAAGGTCAACGGTTCGATTCCGTTTGGGGGCTCTGACGGGAAAGGTCCCCGCCCAATAGGGCGGGGACCTTTCCCATATCCCGGACCGGCTGTCCCGCGCTAGTCCTTGCGCAGGCCCGGAACGCGCATCGCAAGAATGGCCATGTCGTCGGACGGGGCGTCTGAAGCGAAGCGTTCGACCGCGCGCATGATGCGGGCGGCCACCGCGCCGGCCGTCAGGCCCGTGCAGGTGGTGAGGACGTCTGTGAGGCCGTCGTCGCCCAGCATGCGGGTTCCCTCGCGGCGTTCGGTGACGCCGTCCGTCACGCACAGCAGGACGTCCCCCGGGTCGAGCGTCACCGTCTGCTCGTACAGCTCCAGGTCGTCCATGACGCCGAGAAGCGGCTGGGGTTCGGCGGCCGGTTCGACCGTGCCGTCCTGGCGCAGGCGGAGGGGAAGCGGGTGGCCGGCGCAGACCACCTTGAGTAGGGCCGAGCCGTCCTCCTGGGGCCACAATTCGCCGTACAGGAGCGTGAGGAAGCGACTGCGGGCGCCCTCGTCGAGGATCGCCGAGTTGAGGCGCTCCAGGACCGCCGGGCCGCCGAAGCCCTCACGGGCCAGCAGGCGCAGCGCGTGCCGGGCGAGCCCCGTGACCGCGGCCGCCTCCGGGCCCGTACCGCAGACGTCGCCGATGGCGAAGCCGTACGCGCCGTCGCGGATCGGGAAGAGGTCGTAGAAGTCGCCGCCGACCTCGTTTCCCTCGCCCGCGGCGCGGTAGATGACCTCGACCTCCACGCCCTCGATGTGGGGGAGTTCCGGGGGGAGGAGGCTGCGCTGGAGCGACTGGCTGATGGCCATGCGCTCCGAGTACAGGCGGGAGTTGTCCAGGGCCAGGGCGGCCCTTCGGCTCAAGTCCTCGGCCAGTTCCAGGATTTCCTGGCGGAAGTGTTCGTCCGACGGCTTGCCCAGGGTCAGCATGCCGATGACCCGGTTGCGGGCCACCAGGGGGAGTACGACCGTCTCGCCGCCGACCGCGGCGGCCGTCGCCAGTGTCGTACCGATGCCGGAGCTCACCGTGGCGGGCTCTCCCAGGCCGAGGCTGCGCATGGAGGTGCGTAGGGCCGCCTGGTGGGCTGCTTCGGCGGGGGCCGACCAGACGCGGGCGCCCGGGGTCGGGACCGGGTCCGGTGGGGCGATCTTCGACAGCAGGGCCTTGAGGCCGTCGATGCGCTCCTCGTCCTCGTGCAGGACGTACGAGAGATACGGGTCCGAGGCCTGGTCGGCGATCGTGTAGACGGCGCACCAGGTGGCCAGGGTCGGGACGGTCATCTGGGCCATGAGGGCCAGTGTCTGATCGCGGTCGAGCGTGCCTGCGAGGAGGTCCGACGCCTCGACGAGGAAGGACAGGGAGCCGCGGCGCAGGCGCTCCAGTTCGCCCAGGCGTGCCGACTCCACGGCGAGTGCGATGCGGTCGGCGGCGAACTGGAGCCGCAGGGCCTCCTCGTTCGAGTAACGACCCTGGGCCTCGGCCGCGACGCCGAGTGAACCGGTGAGACGGCCCTCGACCTTGAGCGGGACCGTGACGACCGAGCGCATGCCGGTGCCGCTTAGGAGCGGAACGGCGCCGGGGACGACCGTAAGGTCCTCGTGTACGGCGGGCATGCGGGCCGAGCCGTAGCGGCCGGGGCCCGCTTCGACGGGGACGCGGGCGAAGCGCTGGCGGGCGGAGGGCAGGCCCGTGGAGGCGCGTACCTCCAACTCCGTTTCGTCGTCGGTCGCCAGGAGCAGGAAGGCGGAGTCGCCGTCGAGCATGTCGCGGGCGCGCTCCACCGTGCGCTGGAGGAGGCCGTCGAGATCGTCGGGGGCCGGTGAGCCGATGAAGACCTCGAAGGGGTCCGAGGCCTGGCCCTCGGAGCTGGTGGTCGTGTCGGACGCCGACACGCGCAACGGGGTCTGGAGGACGGCACGTTCATGGTCGCGTACGAGCAGGCAGACTGTCGAGGGCTCGCCGCCCGTGTCCCGTACGCGCAGATGCGAGGCGTACACCGGTGTCACGCGGCCATTGGCGCCGCGGAGGCCGTAACTGCCCTCCCAGCGCGAGAGTTGGAGCGCCTCGACGATGCCGGTGCTGGTGCCGGGAGTGTGGGGCCAGGCGGCGAGGTCGGTCAGGGGCTTGCCGATGACCTGCTCGGCCGCGTACCCGAAGAGTTCCTCCGCGTCCTCGTTCCAGGCGTTGATGGCGCCGGCGCGGTCGATCTGGACGACCGCGACACGGACCCGGCCGTCGGCGAGGGGGAGCAGGTCTGCGGGGAGGGCGGGGCCGGCCGCGCGCGTGCCCACCGAGCGTTCCGGGAGGGCCAGTTGGAACCAGACCTGTTTGTGCGTGGGCGTGTACTCGACGCCCCAGCGGCCGGCCAGGGCGGCGCAGAGCTGGAGACCGCGGCCGCCCTCGCGGTCGGGGCTGCCCATGTTGATGGCGGTCGCCTGGAGTGGAATCTCGCGTTCGGGGTAGCGGTCCGCCACCTCGATCCGTACGCCGTCGTCGCTGCGTAGGCACAGGACGTCCGCGGATGTGCCCGCGTGCACGACTGCGTTGGTGACCAGTTCACTGGTGAGGACCACGGCGTCGTCGACGATGTCGGCGAAGCCCCAGCCCTGGAGGGTGTCACGGACGAAGGACCGAGCGGTCGCGACGGACCGCCCGACGGGATCGAAGCTGGCGGCCGCGCGCGCGGTGATCACAGAACTCCTTGTCCGGTTGTCGGGGTGCGGGGTTCCGTGGCCGACCCGCTCCTGCCGGGGCAGAAGCTGGTTCCCCGTCGGCCGGGGATCCTGGGGTGGTCCCCCAGGATGCAGTCCGGTGGTCATGGTGCGGCGCCCCTCCGATGCCTGCCCGCTCGTGCTCGTGCCACCGCCCAGGCCGGACGGGTCGGCGCGGCTGGACAGCCGCATGCAAGGTTACTTACCTTCGCGGTCCATGCGGATGCCGGTCACCACTGTTTCCGTCCGGAGGGTGTGTGCGGACGATGTGCGAAGCTGCCGAACTGTTATGGCCTGGTTCAGCCATGGTGAAACACTGGGCAAGCTTCAAGGGAAGGTCCTGGCAGGCTGTGAGTGCCTTCCAGTACGCCGAGCAGAAGTACCCGAGTACGCCGAGCAGTGATGGTCGACCCTTGCGGGAGGGACACAGTGGAGTCTGGCGCAGCGACGCGGGGCACTAAGGCGCGCGCAAAAGGCGGACAGTCCCTTAGTAACCAGCGCAAACCGCGCAATGGGAGCACGGCGGTGGACACCGCGGCCCTGAACAAGCTGCTGGCGGCCTTGGTGTCTATGCGGGACGGCAACTTCCGTAAGCGGCTCACGGTTTCCGGCGACGGCGTGATGTCTGAGATCGCGGCGGTTTTCAATGAAGTGGCCGACCGTAATCTGCATCTGACGGGCGAGCTGTCGCGCGTACGGCGCATGGTCGGGCGTGAGGGCAAGCTCACGGAGCGGCTGGAGACGGGCGCCTGCGAGGGTTCCTGGGCCTCGGCGATCGACGCGTCCAACGCGCTCGTGGACGACCTCGTACGGCCCGTCTCCGAGGTCGGCCGGGTGCTGTCCGCGGTGGCCGAGGGTGATCTGTCGCCGCGTATGGAGTTGCGGGCGCAGACGGATGACGGGGGCAATGGGCATCCGCTGCGCGGTGAGTTCCTGAAGGTCGGCCGCACGGTCAACAACCTGGTCGATCAGCTGTCCACGTTCACCGACGAGGTCACGCGCGTGGCCAGCGAGGTGGGCACGGAGGGCAAGCTGGGCGGGCAGGCGCGGGTGCGTGGAATGTCCGGTTCGTGGAAGGACCTCACGGACTCGGTCAACACGATGGCGTACCGGCTGACGGCGCAGGTGCGGGATATCGCGCTGGTGACGACGGCGGTCGCCAAGGGCGACTTGTCCCGGAAGGTCACGGTTCATGTGGCCGGCGAGATGCTGGAGCTCAAGAACACCGTCAACACGATGGTGGACCAGCTCTCTTCGTTCTCCTCCGAGGTGACGCGAGTCGCGCGTGAGGTCGGTACGGAGGGTGAGCTCGGCGGGCAGGCGCAGGTGCCGGGTGTGGCCGGTGTGTGGAAGGATCTCACCGATTCGGTGAATCTTATGGCCGGCAATCTGACGGCCCAGGTGCGCGGGATCGCCCAGGTGACCACTGCTGTCGCCAACGGTGATCTGTCGCAGAAGGTGACTGTTTCGGCGCGCGGTGAGATGGCGCAGCTCGCCGAGACGATCAATCAGATGACCGAGACGCTGCGTACGTTCGCGGACGAGGTGACCCGGGTCGCCAACGAGGTCGGCGGCGAGGGGCGGCTCGGCGGCCAGGCGAACGTGCCGGGTGCGGCGGGAACGTGGAAGGACCTCACCGATTCGGTGAACACGGTCTTCCGGAATATCACCACCCAGGTGCGGGACATCGCCTCGGTGACGACGGCGGTGGCCAGCGGTGACCTGTCGCAGAAGGTCACCGTCGATGTGGCCGGCGAGATGCTGGAGATGAAGAACACCGTCAACACGATGGTGGACCAGCTGTCGTCCTTCGGTGACGAAGTCACGCGGGTGGCGCGGGAGATCGGTGTCGAGGGTGAGCTGGGCGGCCAGGCGCAGGTGCCGGGCGCGGCCGGTACCTGGAAGGACCTGACGGACTCCGTCAACACCGCGTTCCGGAACCTCACCGGTCAGGTGCGCAACATCGCGCAGGTGACGACGGCGGTGGCCAACGGCGATCTGTCGCAGAAGGTCACCGTGGACGTCTCCGGCGAGATGCTGGAACTGAAGAAGACCGTGAACACGATGGTGGACCAGCTGTCGACCTTCGCCGACCAGGTGACGCGCATGGCGCGTGACGTGGGTACGGAGGGCCGGCTCGGCGGTCAGGCGCGCGTGGACGGCGTCAGCGGCACCTGGAAGGACCTCACCGACTCCGTCAACTTCATGGCGGGCAACCTGACGTCCCAGGTACGGCAGATCGCCCAGGTGACGACGGCGGTGGCGCGTGGTGACCTGTCGCAGAAGATCGAGGTCGACGCGCGCGGCGAGATCCTCGAGCTGAAGAACACCATCAACACCATGGTCGACCAGCTCAGCGCCTTCGCCGAGCAGGTGACCCGTGTGGCCCGTGAGGTGGGTACGGACGGCCGGCTCGGCGGTCAGGCACAGGTTCCGGGCGTCGCCGGTGTGTGGCGAGACCTGACCGACTCCGTGAACGGCATGGCCGGCAACCTCACCGCGCAGGTGCGCAACATCGCCCAGGTGGCGACCGCGGTGGCGCGCGGTGACCTGTCGCAGAAGATCGACGTGGACGCGCGCGGCGAGATCCTGGAGCTGAAGAACACCCTCAACACGATGGTGGACCAGCTGTCGAACTTCGCCGAGCAGGTCACGCGGGTGGCCCGCGAGGTGGGCACGGAGGGCATCCTCGGCGGTCAGGCCGAGGTGCAGGGTGTCTCCGGCACCTGGAAGGACCTCACGCAGTCCGTGAACTTCATGGCGAACAACCTCACCATCCAGGTGCGGCAGATCGCTGACGTCACGACCGCCGTAGCCAAGGGCGACCTGTCCAAGAAGATCACCGTCGACGCGAAGGGCGAGATCCTCGCCCTCGTCACCACCGTGAACACGATGGTGGACCAGCTGTCGAACTTCGCCGAGCAGGTGACCCGGGTGGCCCGCGAGGTGGGCACCGACGGCAACCTCGGCGGACAGGCGCGGGTGCCCGGCGTCACGGGCATCTGGAAGGACCTGAGCGACAACGTCAACGTGATGGCCAACAACCTGACCGGCCAGGTGCGCAACATCTCCCAGGTCGCGACGGCGGTGGCCAACGGTGACCTCACCAAGAAGGTCACGGTCGAGGCGAGCGGCGAGATCGCCCAGCTCGCGGACACCGTCAACACGATGGTGAAGACGCTGAGTTCGTTCGCAGAGCAGGTCACGCGGGTGGCCCGCGAGGTGGGCACGGACGGCATCCTCGGCGGTCAGGCGCACGTCCCGGGGGTCGCCGGTACGTGGAAGGACCTCACCGAGTCCGTGAACGGCATGGCGTCCAATCTGACCGGCCAGGTGCGCAACATCGCGATGGTCACCACGGCCATCGCCAAGGGCGACCTGACCAAGAAGATCGACATCGACGCGCGCGGCGAGATCCTCGAGCTGAAGACCACCATCAACACGATGGTCGACCAGCTGTCGTCGTTCGCCGAGGAGGTCACCCGGGTCGCCCGAGAGGTGGGCACCGAGGGAGCACTGGGCGGCCAGGCGCGCGTACGCGACGTCGACGGCACCTGGCGCGACCTCACCGAGTCGGTGAACGAGATGGCCGGGAACCTGACCCGGCAGGTACGCGCCATCGCGCGTGTGGCGACCGCGGTGACCCGGGGGGACCTCAACCTGAAGATCGACGTGGATGCCTCCGGGGAGATCCAGGAACTTCAGGACTACATCAACAAGATGATCGCCAACCTGCGCGACACCACGATCGCCAACAAGGAGCAGGACTGGCTGAAGGGCAACCTGGCCCGGATCTCCGGTCTGATGCAGGGCCGCCGCGACCTCGCCGACGTGGCCTCGCTCATCATGAGCGAGCTGACTCCGGTGGTCTCGTCGCAGCACGGCGCGTTCTTCCTGGCGATGCCGTTGGACGACGGCAAGGACGTGGGCGCCGCTCAGGACGACTCGTACGAACTGCGCATGCTCGGGTCCTACGGGTACTCGATGGGGTCCATGCCGACGTCGTTCCGGCCCGGTGAGACGCTGATCGGAACGGCCGCCAAGGAGAAGCGCACGATTCTCGTGGAGAACGTGCCGCCGGGGTATCTGAAGATCGCGTCCGGGCTCGGTGAGGCGCCCCCGGCGCATGTCATCGTGCTGCCGGTGCTCTTCGAAGGGACCGTCCTCGGGGTGATCGAGCTGGCGTCGTTCCAGCCGTTCACTCAGATCCAGAAGGACTTCCTCAACCAGATCGCCGAGATGATCGCGACGAGCGTCAACACGATCGCGGTCAACACGAAGACCGAGGTGCTGCTCAGGCAGTCGCAGGAGCTGACCGAGCAGCTGCGGGAGCGGTCGGCCGAGCTGGAGAACCGGCAGAAGGCCCTCCAGGCGTCCAACGCCGAGCTGGAGGAGAAGGCCGAGCTGCTGGCCCAGCAGAACCGCGACATCGAGGTCAAGAACACCGAGATCGAGGAGGCGCGGCAGGTCCTGGAGGAGCGTGCCGAACAGCTCGCGGTCTCCATGCGCTACAAGAGCGAGTTCCTCGCCAACATGTCGCACGAGCTGCGTACGCCGCTCAACTCGCTCCTGATCCTGGCCAAGCTGCTCGCCGACAACGCGGACTCCAACCTCACTCCGAAGCAGGTCGAGTTCGCCGAGACGATCCACGGGGCGGGCTCCGACCTGCTCCAGCTGATCAACGACATCCTCGACCTGTCGAAGGTCGAGGCGGGCAAGATGGACGTGTCGCCGACCCGCATCGCGCTGGTCCAACTCGTCGACTACGTAGAGGCCACTTTCCGTCCGCTGACAGCGGAGAAGGGCCTCGATTTCTCCGTACGTGTGTCTCCGGAACTGCCGGCCACGCTGCACACGGACGAACAGCGGCTTCTTCAGGTGCTGCGCAACCTGCTGTCCAACGCGGTGAAGTTCACCGACTCCGGAGCGGTCGAACTGGTCATCCGGCCGGCGGGCGCGGAGGTGCCGGTCGCCATCCGGGAGCAGCTCCTGGAAGCGGGCTCGCTGCGGGACGCGGACGCCGACCTGATCGCGTTCTCCGTGACCGACACCGGCATCGGTATCGCGGGCAGCAAGATGCGGGTGATCTTCGAGGCGTTCAAGCAGGCGGACGGTACGACGAGCCGCAAGTACGGCGGTACGGGTCTGGGGCTGTCCATCTCGCGGGAGATCGCGCGGCTCCTGGGTGGCGAGATCCACGCGCAGAGCGAGCCGGGACGCGGCTCCACGTTCACGCTGTATTTGCCGCTGCACCCGAGTGAACTGCCGCCGCAGGGCTATCCGCAGCTCGCCCCGTCGATGGCGAACGGGGAGTTTCTGCCGCCCGCCGAGGACGAGGGCGGCGCTCATGTGGAGACGCCCGCCGAGGTCAAGTCGTACCAGGAGGCCCAGAATGGGACCGCCGCGCTCTTCAGGCGGCGCCGGAGGGCCGTGTCCGGGGCCGAGCAGCGGCCCGCGCTGTTGGGGCAGCAGACGCAGGCTCAGCAGACCTGGGCCGCGGGCGGCGAGGAGGCGGCCGCGCAGTCGCGCGCCGTCTTCCGGTTCGAGGGCGAGAAGGTGCTGATCGTCGACGACGACATTCGCAACGTGTTCGCGCTCACCAGTGTCCTGGAGCAGCACGGACTGTCGGTGCTGTACGCCGAGAACGGCCGCGAGGGCATCGAAGTGCTGGAGCAGCACGATGATGTGACGCTCGTCCTGATGGACATCATGATGCCCGAGATGGATGGGTACGCGACCACGACGGCGATTCGCCGGATGCCCCAGTTCGCCGGGCTGCCGATCATCGCGCTCACGGCGAAGGCGATGAAGGGTGACCGGGAGAAGGCCATCGAGTCGGGGGCTTCCGACTATGTGACGAAACCGGTCGATCCTGATCACCTGCTGGCGGTGATGCAACAGTGGATGCGCGAGCAGTGACCGGACGGGACGGCCAGGAGTGATCGAGTGGCGAGGCGGGCACGCCCAGTTGTTGACTGAGTGTGCTCGATGCCGTGTAGAAACCCGGGATTCGGGGAACCTTCTGGTCTCCCGCTACGTTTCTGCTACGTGCACAGTGACATCGCGGTGACAGGGTGTGGCGACAGGCGGGGTGCGGCTACCATGACCGGCACAAGGACGGGCGGCGCAAGGGAGTCGTCCCCTGGGGCGGCGCCCGGTGCACTGCCGGGGCGAGGAGGGCGGGCCATGGTGCAGAAGGCCAAGATCCTCCTGGTCGATGACCGGCCGGAGAATCTGCTGGCGCTGGAGGCGATCCTCTCCGCGCTCGATCAGACACTGGTGCGGGCATCGTCCGGGGAGGAAGCGCTCAAAGCACTGCTCACGGACGACTTCGCGGTCATTCTGCTGGACGTCCAGATGCCGGGCATGGACGGTTTCGAAACCGCCGCGCACATCAAGAGGCGAGAACGGACTCGGGACATCCCGATCATCTTCCTCACCGCGATCAACCATGGGCCGCATCACACCTTCCGGGGGTATGCGGCCGGTGCGGTGGACTACATCTCCAAGCCGTTCGATCCGTGGGTGCTGCGCGCGAAGGTCTCGGTCTTCGTCGAGCTCTACATGAAGAACTGCCAACTCCGGGAGCAGGCGGCTCTGTTGAGGCTGCAGCTGGAGGGTGGTGGCGGCAAGACCGCGGTCGGCGAGGCCAAGGAGCCCGCGGGACTGCTCGCCGAACTGTCCGCGCGGCTCGCAGCCGTCGAGGAGCAGGCCGAGGCGCTCTCCAAGCAGCTCGACGACGACTCGGCGGACGCGGCGGCGGTGGCGACAGCGGCCCATCTCGAACGCAAACTCACGGGGTTGCGTCGGGCGCTGGACGCGTTGGAGCCGGGGACCGGGAGCGGGGCGGCTTCGCTGCCTTCGCAGAACTGACGGATCGCGGCGACAGAACTGACGGGTCGCTGCGGGGGCGGTCGCGCGGGCTGGGTCAGCGTGACGCGGGCCGCGATCTAGCGACCTGAGCGAGTGTCAACGGGGTCTGGCTCGGAGCGAGTTCAGCGGGTTGCCGCCTGCGGGCCCCGATCTGCGCTGCCGGATCGCATTCCTGTGAGTGACTGATCCGGTTTCGTGTGTCTTGGTGAGGGCGCGTCAGTTTGGGGTGACCGTAAGGGCGACACGAACGGGTGAAGCAGTAGGCACACGTGTCCGCAGTGGTCTCCACCGGTAACCTCACACTCATGGCCTCACGTCAGTCCGCAGCCAAGAAGTCGCCCGCGAAGAAGGCGGCCGCTCCGACGAAGGCTGCGGCGAAGAAGGCCCCCGCGAAGAAAGCTCCCGCGAAAAAGGCGCCTGCGAAGAAGGCCGCGGCCAAGAAAGCCGCGCCTCCGAAGCCGGCGCCCAACCCGACCGGGGGCGTGTACAGGCTGGTGCGCGCCCTCTGGCTCGGTGTCGCGCACGCCGTCGGTGCCGTGTTCCGCGGCATAGGGCGGGGCGCCAAGGGGCTCGACCCGGCGCACCGCAAGGACGGTCTCGCGCTGCTGCTGCTCGGCCTGGGACTGATCGTCGCCGCCGGGACCTGGTCCAACCTCCGCGGTCCGGTGGGCGACCTCGTCGAAATGCTGGTGACCGGCGCCTTCGGCCGCCTCGACCTGCTCGTGCCGATACTGCTGGCGGTCGTCGCTGTCCGGCTCATCCGGCACCCCGAGAAGCCCGACGCCAACGGGCGCATCGTCATCGGCCTGTCCGCGCTCGTCATCGGTGTGCTCGGACAGGTCCACATCGCCTGCGGGTCGCCCGCGCGCAGCGACGGCATGCAGGCGATAAGGGACGCCGGCGGGCTCATCGGCTGGGGCGCTGCGACCCCGCTGACCTACACGATGGGCGAGGTCCTCGCGGTACCCCTCCTCGTGCTGCTCACGGTCTTCGGGCTCCTGGTGGTCACCGCGACCCCCGTCAACGCCATTCCGCAGCGGCTGCGGCTGCTGGGCGTCCGGCTCGGAGTCGTACAGCCCCAGACCGAGGAGGACGGCTTCGGCGAGGACGACGAGCGCTACGACGAGCAGTGGCGCGAGGCGCTCCCCGGTCGCTCCCGGCGGCGTCGGACGGCGCCCGAGGCGTACGACCCGGACGGTGCCGAACAGGAGGCCCTCTCCAGGCGCCGGAGCCGTCCCAGGCGGCCCGCTGTGCAGCAGCCCGCCCTGGATCGGCCCATGGACGCGGTCGACGTGGCCGCGGCCGCCGCGGCGGCGCTCGACGGTGCCGTGCTGCACGGAATGCCGCCCTCGCCGCTGGTGGCCGATCTGACACAGGGCGTCGGAGTGGACCGCGGGGAGCGGCAGGACACGGGCGGGCGCGAGGAGCCGGCACCGGTCCCAGCCGCGCGCACCAAGGGCGCCAAGCCCAAGCAGGAGATGCTGAAGGCCGAAGTCGCCGACTTGACCAAACCCGCCCCCGAGGAGCCGCGCGACCTCCCGCCGCGTGCCGAGCAGCTCCAGCTCTCCGGCGACATCACGTACGCGCTGCCGTCGCTCGACCTCCTGGAGCGCGGCGGTCCCGGCAAGACGCGCAGCGCCGCCAACGACGCGGTGGTCGCCTCGCTCTCGAACGTCTTCATGGAGTTCAAGGTCGACGCCGCCGTCACCGGCTTCACGCGCGGCCCGACGGTCACGCGGTACGAGGTCGAGCTCGGCCCCGCCGTGAAGGTCGAGCGGATCACGGCGCTCACCAAGAACATCGCGTACGCCGTCGCCAGCCCCGATGTGCGGATCATCAGCCCGATCCCCGGCAAGTCGGCCGTCGGCATCGAGATCCCGAACTCCGACCGCGAGATGGTCAAACTCGGCGACGTGCTGCGCCTCGCGGACGCGGCCGAGGACGACCATCCGATGCTCGTCGCGCTCGGCAAGAACGTCGAGGGTGGCTACGAGATGGCCAACCTCGCCAAGATGCCGCACGTGCTGGTGGCCGGAGCGACCGGTTCCGGTAAATCCTCGTGCATTAACTGCCTGATCACGTCGGTCATGGTGCGCGCGACCCCCGAGGACGTACGCATGGTCCTCGTCGACCCCAAGCGCGTCGAGCTGACCGCCTACGAGGGCATTCCGCACCTGATCACGCCGATCATCACCAACCCGAAACGGGCCGCCGAGGCGCTGCAGTGGGTCGTACGGGAGATGGATCTGCGCTACGACGACCTGGCGGCGTTCGGATACCGCCACATCGACGACTTCAACGAAGCCATCAGGAACGGCAAGGTCAAGCTGCCGGAGGGCAGCGAACGCGAGCTGAGCCCGTACCCGTATCTCCTGGTGATCGTCGACGAGCTCGCGGACCTGATGATGGTCGCGCCGCGCGACGTCGAGGACTCGATCGTGCGGATCACGCAGCTCGCGCGCGCGGCCGGCATCCACCTGGTGCTCGCCACGCAGCGGCCGTCCGTCGACGTCGTCACCGGTCTGATCAAGGCGAACGTGCCGTCCAGGCTCGCCTTCGCCACCTCCTCGCTCGCCGACAGCCGCGTCATCCTCGACCAGCCCGGCGCCGAGAAGCTGATCGGTAAGGGCGACGGGCTCTTCCTGCCGATGGGTGCGAACAAACCGACCCGTATGCAGGGCGCCTTCGTGACCGAGGACGAGGTCGCGGCGATCGTGCAGCACTGCAAGGACCAGATGGCGCCGGTGTTCCGCGAAGACGTCACCGTGGGCACCAAGCAGAAGAAGGAGATCGACGAGGACATCGGCGACGACCTCGACCTGCTGTGTCAGGCCGCGGAACTCGTCGTCTCCACGCAGTTCGGGTCGACCTCGATGCTCCAGCGCAAGCTGCGGGTCGGGTTCGCCAAGGCCGGGCGGCTGATGGACCTCATGGAGTCCCGTGGCGTCGTCGGTCCGAGTGAGGGTTCCAAGGCACGTGACGTTCTTGTGAAAGCTGACGAACTGGACGGCGTGCTCGCGGTGATCCGTGGGGAGGCTCAACCGTGAGGAATCGGGAGCAGGCCGGGTCCCCTTGCGGGTGGGGCGAGAGCGCGTGGATATCCGAACGTGACTCACCCGTAAGGAAACGGCGAGCAACCGTTTCCCTTCGGCGCACGTCAAGTTGAGGGAGGGGACAGGCACGTGTCCCACCATCAGGCTGTCCGGCCATTCTGATGGCGTACAAAGTCCCACCGCCCGGTTGCCCCACCCTTTCTGACCCCCCCTAGACTGAACCCCCAGCACAGGTGGCTACACCCTCGAAAGGCGCCCCCGTGTCCATCGGCAACTCCCCTGACGACAACTCCCCTCAGGACGAGCGTCCCTTCGAAGAGGACGATCGCCCTTCGATCGGCCGCGCTCTCCAGCAGGCGCGCATCGCGGCGGGGCTGACCGTCGACGACGTCAGTAACGCCACCCGGGTCCGCATCGCCATCGTGCACGCGATCGAACAGGACGACTTCGCCCCTTGCGGCGGCGACGTCTACGCGCGCGGTCACCTCAAAACCCTCGCTCGCGCCGTGAACCTCGATCCGGTCCCGCTGCTCGCGCAGTACGACGCCGAGCACGGCGGGCGGCCGGCGCCGACCCCGGCAGCGCCGATGTTCGAGGCGGAGCGGATCCGTCCGGAACGTCGGGGTCCCAACTGGACCGCCGCCATGGTCGCCGCGATCGTCGCCGTGATCGGCTTCGTCGGGTTCACGCTGGTCAACGGCGACGACGGGGAAGGTGCGGGGACGCAGGTCGCCGAGGGGTCCACCCCCAACACCAGCAAGCCCACCAAGAGCAAGCCGACCCCGACCAAGCCCACCGATCCCAAGCCCGACCCGTCGGACAGCGCCATCGCGGCCGCGCCGCAGGACAAGGTGACCGTCCAGGTGACCGCTCCCGACGGGCGCAGTTGGATCTCGGCCAAGGACCACAACGGCCGACTGCTCTTCGACGGCTTCCTGAAGCAGGGCGACTCCAAGACCTTCCAGGACAAGGAGAAGATCGACCTCGTCCTCGGTGACGCGGGCGCGCTCCAGCTGTACGTGAACGGCAAGAAGATCGAGGACGAGTTCCAGCCGGGAGGCGTCGAGCGCCTCACGTATACGAAGGGCGACCCCGAGGTCGGATGAGTCACACCGCTGGACTGAGCTGAGGTGCCGGACCGGGCCGATGCGGGCGGTTCACTGAGGCGCACGGCTTTTCGGGACACGCAGGTACGGGGTTGGCCAAGATCGGCCAACCCCGTCGACGTGGGCTGTCAGTGGGACGAAGTAGTCTTGAGCCCATGCCTGAACGCCGTACCGTCGCACTCGTCACTCTTGGCTGCGCCCGTAACGAGGTGGACTCGGAGGAGCTCGCAGGCCGCTTGGAGGCGGACGGCTGGCACCTCGTGGAGGACGCCGAGAACGCGGACGTCGCGGTCGTCAACACCTGTGGCTTCGTCGAGGCCGCCAAGAAGGACTCCGTCGACGCCCTCTTGGAGGCCAACGACCTCAAGGGACACGGCAGAACGCAGGCCGTGGTCGCCGTCGGCTGCATGGCCGAGCGGTACGGCAAGGAACTGGCCGAGGCCCTGCCCGAGGCCGACGGAGTACTCGGCTTCGACGACTACGCGGACATCTCCGACCGCCTCCAGACCATCCTCAACGGTGGGATTCACGCCGCGCACACGCCCCGTGACCGGCGCAAGCTGCTGCCGATCAGCCCGGCCGAGCGGCAGAGCGCCGGCGCGGACGTCGCGCTTCCGGGGCACGGTCCCGGGGACCTTCCCGAGGGGCTCGCTCCGGAGTCGGGCCCCCGCGCGCCTCTGCGTCGCCGGCTCGACGGCTCCCCTGTCGCCTCGGTGAAGCTCGCCTCCGGCTGTGACCGGCGCTGCTCCTTCTGCGCCATCCCGTCTTTCCGCGGCTCCTTCATCTCGCGGCGCCCCAGTGACGTGCTGGGGGAGACGCGCTGGCTGGCCGAGCAGGGCGTCAAGGAGATCATGCTGGTCTCCGAGAACAACACCTCGTACGGCAAGGACCTCGGCGACATCCGGCTGCTGGAGACGCTGCTGCCCGAGCTCGCCGACGTCGAGGGGGTCGAGCGGGTGCGGGTCAGCTATCTGCAGCCCGCCGAGATGCGGCCCGGGCTCATCGACGTACTGACCTCCACGCCGAAGATCGCGCCCTACTTCGACCTGTCCTTCCAGCACTCCGCCCCCGGTGTGCTGCGCGCGATGAGGCGCTTCGGGAGCACCGACCAATTCCTGGGGCTGCTCGACACGATCCGCTCCAAGGCCCCTCAGGCCGGTGTGCGGTCCAACTTCATCGTGGGCTTCCCCGGCGAGACCGCGGACGACCTGGCGGAGCTGGAGCGCTTCCTGACGGGCGCGCGGCTGGACGCGATCGGCATCTTCGGGTACTCCGACGAGGACGGCACCGAGGCGGCGACGTACGAGAACAAGCTGGACGAGGACGTCGTCGCCGAGCGCCTCGCGCGCGTGTCCCGGCTCGCGGAGGAGCTCGTCTCGCAGCGGGCGGAGGAGCGCGTCGGGGAGACCCTGCAGGTGCTGGTCGAGTCCGTCGGCGAGGAGGACGGTGCGTACGGGCGCGCCGCGCACCAGGCGCCCGAGACCGACGGCCAGGTGCTGTTCACGACCGGCGAAGGTCTCACCGTGGGCCGTATGGTCGAGGCGAAGGTGGTCGGTACGGAAGGTGTCGACCTGGTGGCCGAGCCGCTCCCCGGCTCGCTCGCAAGTCCTGAGGAGGCGGCCAGATGACCGGAGTCCCGGCATCCGCGGCGGGCGGCCCCGGTGCGCATGGAGCCGCCGGCGCTTCGGGTACGGGCGCTTCCGGTGTTCAGGGCTCCAAGGGCTCTCAGGGGCCGAAGACGGCGCGTGCCGGGAAGCTTGGCGCCGTGGCAGTCGACCAGGCCAGCCTCTGGAACGTCGCCAACCTCCTGACCATGCTCCGGCTCGTGCTCGTGCCGGGGTTCGTGGCGCTGATGCTGGCCGACGGCGGATACGACCCGGTGTGGCGGGCCTGGGCCTGGGCCGCCTTCGCCGTCGCCATGATCACGGACATCTTCGACGGCCATCTGGCGCGTACGTACAACCTCGTCACCGACTTCGGGAAGATCGCCGACCCGATCGCCGACAAAGCGATCATGGGGTCGGCGCTGATCTGTCTGTCCTCGTTGGGCGATCTGCCGTGGTGGGTGACGGGAGTGATCCTCGGGCGTGAGCTCGGGATCACCCTGTTGCGCTTCCTGGTGATCCGCTACGGCGTGATCCCGGCCAGCCGCGGTGGCAAGCTCAAGACGCTCGCGCAGGGCACGGCCGTCGGGATGTACATCCTGGCGCTGACGGGGCCGTTGGCGACCCTGAGGTTCTGGGTGATGGGTGTGGCGGTCGCCCTGACCGTCGTCACCGGGCTCGACTATGTGAGACAGGCCATTGTGCTGCGGCGCCAGGGTCAGGCCGAACGAAAGGCCGCCGCCGAGGAGGCGGAAGGATGACCTCCAGTGCCGCCGAAGTGCTGCGACTACTCACAGTGAGGGGCGAGACGCTCGCTGTCGCCGAGTCGCTTACCGGCGGTCTGGTCGCGGCGGAGCTCGCGGCGGTGCCCGGGGCCTCCAAAGCCTTCCGTGGCTCGGTGACCGCGTACGCCACCGATCTCAAGCGCGATGTGCTCGGCGTCGACGCCACTCTGCTGGATCAGCGTGGGGCGGTGGATCCGCAGGTCGCGACCCAGATGGCGGCCGGTGTGCGCAAGGCGCTCGGCGCGGACTGGGGGATCGCGACGACCGGTGTCGCGGGGCCCGAGCCCCAGGACGGACAGCCGGTCGGCACGGTTTTCGTGGCCGTGGACGGGCCTTCAGGGGTGTCTGGCGCCGGTCCGGTTGGCGGGAAAGTGGCGGCACTGAGGTTGAACGGCTCCCGGACGGAAATCCGTATGGAGAGTGTACGGAGCGTACTCGCACTGCTTCTGGAGCAGATCGCGGGCGAACGTACTGGGAATGAGCGGGCACAGGATACGGAACAGAACGGGGGGTTTTGATGTTTGCAGCCCTGAGTGAACACGACATCGCTCCCCGCACGGCCGCGGCGCGAGGCGGTACGGTGGGGCGAGAAGGATGCGGCTACGCGGACCGAGGAGGGAGCCACCGATGATTCTGCTCCGTCGCCTGCTTGGTGACGTGCTGCGTCGGCAGCGCCAGCGCCAGGGCCGTACTCTGCGCGAAGTCTCCTCGTCCGCCCGAGTCTCACTCGGCTATCTTTCCGAGGTGGAGCGGGGGCAGAAGGAGGCTTCCTCCGAACTGCTCTCCGCGATTTGCGACGCGTTGGATGTACGGATGTCCGAGCTCATGCGGGAAGTGAGCGACGAGCTCGCACTCGCCGAGCTGGCCCAGTCGGCAGCGGCCAGTGAGCCTGTACCCACGCCGGTACGCCCGAGGCTCAATTCCGTCTCGGTGACCGGTGTGCCGCCGGAACGGGTGACCATCAAGGCGCCTGCGGAGGCGGTCGACGTCGTCGCCGCCTGACGCCCACGGGCTCGCGCCTGCGAGCTGAAATGTGAAGAGAACTGTGTGAGAGCCCCGGCCGGGGCCTCTCCGGGGAGACCTGGAGGGGTGCGGGCGGGGCTTTTGCGTGTGCGGTTCGCGGGTGTGGTGGGTGCTGGCCGGGGTTCTTGCCGGATTCCTGTGGGGAGACGGCGAGACCTTTGTCACCATTTGCCGGGATGGAGCGGCGCGGCCATGGTTGAGGGGCGGGGCGAAGGCCGGGGGCCGAACCGGAGGAAGCCGATGTACGTCGTGAAGAGCCCGTTGTCCGACGCTGATCTGAAGACCGTGTCCGAGGCGCTGCAGGGTGCGTTGGTCGACCTGGTGGAACTGTCGCTCGTGGCCAAACAGATCCATTGGAACGTGGTCGGGCCGCGCTTCCGGTCCGTCCATCTCCAGCTCGACGAGGTCGTGGACACCGCGCGGCTGCACTCCGACACCGTGGCGGAGCGTGCCTCCACGCTCGGCGTCTCCCCCGACGGGCGTGCCGCGACCGTCGCCGGCAGTAGCGGTATCGCGGCCGTGCCGGACGGGTGGGTGAAGGACACGGATGCGGTTGAGGCGGTTGCGCATGGGCTCGCGGCGGTGATCGGGCGGATGCGGGAGCGGGTCGAGGCGACCGGGGAGGCGGATCCGGTGAGCCAGGACATCTTCATCGGGATCACGGCGGATCTCGAGAAGCATCACTGGATGTTCCAGGCGGAGAGGGGCTGACGGAGCTTGGGGGCTTTGTGGCTTCGGGTGTGGTTGATGGCTTCGGCGGGGGTGGGCCGGAGGAGGGGCGTCGGCTTGTGGGTGGTGCGGTGCGGGGTTGGGAGCTGTTGGTGCGCCGGGTGCGCCCTCTTGGTGTCGGTGCGCCCTGCCGGAAGGTGACCGGAGCGGTCTAGCGTCGGGCTGGAGTTGGGCTGGAGGTGGCGCCATGGCAGTGCGGACTGGGCAGTGGGGGCGGTGGGCGCTGGCTCTGGGGGGCGGGGGCCTGTGGTGGTGGGGGGTGCTGCGGCTGGCGTGGGCGCCGGATGCCGGGGTGGTGGAGGGTGCCGTCGTCGCGGGCGGGTGGGGGTTGAGTCTGCTTCCGGTGCATTGTGTGCCGAAGGTGCGGGCTGCGGGGGCGGCCGGGTCGGATCAGTGGGGGCGGCGCGTTTCGAAGGCTTTGAGGCGGATGAGGCGTGGGCCGCTTCTGGGGCGCGGGGGGGCTTCCTGAGCCGTCGGGGTTCCTGGGCGGCAGGAGTCTGCTGGCCGGGGGCTGCCGACGGGCGGCAAAGTTCTTCAATCGGGCCGTCGGGGGCTCTTCCGGGTTCGGTGAGGATCTTTCGGGGCCCGGTCGGTGGTCGCTGCTACCAAGGCATTGCCACACCCCCGTTGGGGCGGAGGATCTGGCCTGTCGTGAAGGACGACGCGTCGGAGGCGAGGTGCAGGACCGCGTGTGCGATGTCCGTCGGTTCGCCGACTCGGCCCAGCGGTGACATGCGGGCCATGAACGCCTCGGTCCGCGCCTGGGCCTCGCCGTCATGGCGGTCGGTCATGGGTGTACGGATCCAGCCCGGCGCGACCGCGTTGACGCGGATGCCGTGCGGACCCATCTCGGTCGCCAGGGTCTTGGTCAACTGGACGACAGCCGCCTTCGCCGCCCCGTAGCAGAGCAGTCCGGGTCCTCCGGTGTCGACGGCCCCCGAGGTCATCGTGACGATGCTGCCGCGTGTGCCGGACGCGATCATCGTGCGGGCTGCCTCCTGGCAGGCGTACAGCACACCCTTGAAGTTGACGCCGAGGACCCTGTCGAGATCCTCGTCCCGGGTCTCCAGGACCGGGCTGCTGTGCATGATCCCGGCGATGGCGGCCATGACGTCCAGGCGCTCGCAGGCCGCGACCACCTCGCCGAGCTGGGCGTGGTCGGTGACGTCGAGGGCGTGCGTGTGGGCCGTACCGCCCGTGTCTTTGATGAGGGCCGCCGTCTCGTCGAGGCCCCGGGCATCGCGGTCCGCGCAATGGACGGTGGCGCCCGCTTCCGCGAGCAGCACGGCGGAGGCGCGGCCGATACCACTCGCGGCGCCGGTGACGAATGCGGTGCGTCCGGTGAGGTCGTACGCAGTGACGGGCATGAGGGGACGGTACGAAGGTTTCTGACGGGTCGTCAATTAGTTGTACGTGATGAGGGTTGGTCAGACACCTGGTGGCCGTGGGTCATTGGGTTGGCCGACCGGGCGTGGGGGCCGGGCCCGATTGGCAGGTCGGGCACCAGTACGTGGGGCGGTCGCGGGAACCGTCGCCCTGGTTGGCCGCGCTGATCGAGGTGCGGCAGCGCAGACAGGGGCGGGGTGCGCGGCCGTACACGTAGAGGTTCTGGTCGCGGCGGCCCGTCGTACTGCGGGCCGGGCGGTCGCGGTTGGCTTCGAGGAGCCTTTTGGCGAGGGTGGGCAGTTGGGCGGCGTGTTCGGCGGGGAGGTCGCCGATGGGGAGCCACGGGGTTGCGCGGAGCAGGAAGCACAGCTCGCTCTTGTATACGTTGCCGATGCCGGCGAGATTGCGCTGGTCGAGGAGGGCCTCGCCGAGCGGGCGGGCCGGGTCGCGCAGGAGGTTCGCCAGGGCCTTGTCGGGGTCCCAGTCGGGGCCCAGGAGGTCAGGGCCGAGGTGGCCGACGGCTTGGTCCTCGTCGGTGGTGCGGAGCAGGTCCAGTACGGGGAGCCGGTAGCCGACGGCCGTGCGCTCCGCCGTGCCGAGGATGACTCGGATCTGGTGACCGGGTCCACCGCTCCAGCGCTCGCCCGCGGCGTACACCTTCCACGAACCGTCCATCCGCAGGTGCGAGTGCAGGGTCAGTCCGCCCTCGATACGGGTGAGCAGGTGCTTCCCGCGTGGGGTGACGTCCAGGACCGTGCGGCCGGTGAGGTCCGCCGTGGCGTACTTGGGCACCCGAAGGTCGGAACGGGTGAGCACACGGCCGGCGAGGGCCGTGTGCAGGCGCCGGGCGGTCTGCCAGACGGTGTCTCCTTCGGGCATGGGATCCAGGGTGGCATGAGGTGGACGGGGTGTCTTGGGCGGTAGCCGGGGGAGGGGCGTGCCGGGCGTTCGCCCGGCCGTGGTGGGGAACTGTGCGCCAGACCGGCCTGGCTCACGCGCGGAGGCGGAGTCCGCGAGGGGTCGCGTGGAAGCCGACTCCTTCCAGGAGAGTGCCGAAGGGGGACGTCAGCGCGGAGGCGCCGTTGACGCGCTCCACCGTGACCGTGCCGAGGGAACCCGCGCGGGCGGCCGCTGAGAGTGCCTCGGCGGCTATGCGCAGACGTGGGTCGTGCGGTGCCGGGTCATCCGGAGTGGAGGGCCAGGCGAGGAGGGTCTTGCCGCCGCGCTCCATGTAGAGGGCCAGCTCGCCGTCCACCAGCACGACGAGGGAGCCCGCCTTGCGGCCGGGCTTGTGACCCGCGCCGGTCGGGGGCTCGGGCCAGGGGAGGGCGGCGCCGTACGCGTTCGCGGGGTCGGCGGCGGCCAGGACGATGGCACGGTTGGCACTGCTGGCGCGGGCGCGGGAAGCGGGGCTTCCGGGGAAGGCGTGCGGAGCCCTACGGGGTGTGTCGGCGAAGGGAGTCGGGTAGCTCCGCTCGGAGCCGGACGTCGAGGCGCTGGGGAAGGGGCGTTCGTCGGGAAAGGGCTGTCCGTCGGTGAGGGGCCGTTCAACGGTCAGGGGGCGTTCGGAAGCGTCGCCCAGGGAGTACGGGGAGTCGTCCGACCCGAGGAAGGAGCCGTCCGATCCGAGGGCGTCCGCGTCAGGGAATCCCGCGGCGTCGTCGGCGAAGGGGTCCGGGTGCCCCTGTGCGGGGCCGTCGGGGAAGGGCGGCGTGTGCGCGCTCGGGTAGCCGGACGGGGGAGCGCCCGGGAACCCCGGATCGGGCAGGGTCTCGCCCCGTTCGCGGGCGTTGGCGGCCGCGCGCAGGCGGTCCACCGCGCCGTCCATCGCGAACTGCGCGGCGCCGAGCCCCTCCACCACGTAGCCACGGCGGGCCTGGCCACTGTCCTCGAAGGCGGACAGGATGCGGTAGACCGCCGAGAAGCCGCCCTCCACGCCCTCCGCGGCGACCGCGCCCCGGGTGACCACGCCATGCCGGTCGAGCAGGGTGCGGGCCAGGGCGTGGGCGCGCACCGTGGCGTCGGGCTCGCGCCCTGGCAGCAGCGACCAGCGGCCCGCGACGGTCGGTGGGCCGGTCCGGGAGGCGGGTCGTGCGGCGGCCGTCAGACTTCCGTACCGCCCGCGGGGCACTGTGCGCTTCGCGCGGTGCGCGGTGGAACCCGCGGTGCGGCCCGAGCCCAGGAGGGAGCGCATCGGGCTGAGTGTGTCGTTCGTCAGCCGGCCCGACCAGGCCAGGTCCCAGATGATGTCGGCGAGTTGGGGATCGGTGGCGTCGGGGTGCGTGGTGGCGCGGACCTGATCGGCGATCTGGCGGAAGAAGAGGCCGTAGCCCCCGGAGAGGGCGTCCAGAACCGACTGGTGGAGCGCGGTCAGCTCCAGGGGATGCGAGGACGGCAGGAGGAGAGGAGCCGTGTCCGCCAGGTACAGGGAGACCCAGCCGTCCTTGCCGGGCAGCGCACCGGCTCCGGCCCACACCACCTCTCCGGCGGCGGTCAGCTCGTCGAGCATCGCGGGGGCGTAGTTCGAGACGCGGGACGGCAGGACGAGCTTTTCGAGCGCGGACGCGGGTACCGAAGCACCCTGCAACTGCTCGATGGCGCGCACGAGTCCGTCGATGCCGCGCAGGCCGTGACCGTTGCCCAGGTGCTGCCACTGCGGGAGGAACTGGGCGAGTGCGGCGGGCGGCACCGGCTCCAGCTCATGGCGCAGCGCGGCGAGCGAACGACGTCGCAGTCGGCGCAGCACCGCCGCGTCGCACCACTCCTGACCGATCCCGGCCGGGTGGAACTCCCCTTGTACGACACGACTGCCGGCGGCGAGCCGCTGCAGGGCCCCCTCGGTGACCGCCGTACCGAGACCGAAGCGTGCCGCCGCCGCGGTCGAGGTGAACGGGCCGTGGGTGCGCGCGTACCGCGCGAGGAGGTCGCCGAGCGGGTCCTTGACCGGTTCGGTGAAGGCTTCCGGGACGCCGACGGGCAGTGCCGTGCCGAGCGCGTCGCGCAGTCGGCCCGCGTCCTCGATCGCCGCCCAGTGGTCGGCTCCGGCGACCCGGACGCGGATGGCGCGGCGGGCCGAGGCCAGCTCCCGGGCCCATCCCGGCTCGGCCCCGCGCTCGGCCAGCTCGGCGTCGGTGAGCGGGCCGAGCATCCGTAGCAGGTCGGCGACGCTTTCTGGATCCTTGGCGCGGCGGTCTTCGGTGAGCCACTGGAGTTCGCGCTCCAGCTCGGTCAGGACGTCGGCGTCCAGGAGCTCGCGCAGCTCGGCCTGGCCGAGGAGTTCGGCGAGCAGTCGGGAGTCCAGCGACAGGGCGGCGGCGCGGCGCTCGGCGAGCGGGGAGTCGCCCTCGTACAGGAACTGGGCGACGTATCCGAAGAGGAGGGAGCGTGCGAACGGTGACGGTTCCGGTGTCGTGACCTCGACGAGTCGCACCTTGCGGGACTCGAGGTCGCCCATCAGCTCCGTGAGGCCGGGTACGTCGAAGACGTCCTGGAGGCATTCGCGGACCGCTTCCAGGACGATCGGGAACGAGCCGAACTCGCTGGCCACCTGGAGCAGTTGGGCAGCGCGCTGACGCTGCTGCCACAGCGGCGTGCGCTTTCCTGGACTGCGGCGTGGCAGGAGCAGCGCGCGGGCGGCGCACTCGCGGAAGCGGGACGCGAACAGGGCGGAGCCGCCGACCTGGTCGGTGACGATCTGGTTGATCTCTCCCTTGTCGAAGGCGACGTCCGCCGCGCCTACGGGGGCCTGTTCGGAGTCGTACTCCGTGCCCAGCTTCATGGGCTCCTGGTCGAGCAGATCCAGGCCCATCAAGTCGGCGTCGGGCAGGCGCAGCACGATGCCGTCGTCGGCGTGCATGACCTGGGCGTCCATGCCGTACCGCTCGGACAGCTTGGCGCCGAGCGCGAGTGCCCACGGGGCGTGGACCTGGGCGCCGAAGGGGGAGTGCACGACGACCCGCCAGTCACCCAGCTCGTCGCGGAACCGCTCGACGACGATGGTGCGGTCGTCCGGGATGTGGCCGCAGGCCTCGCGCTGTTCGGCCAGGTACGACAGGACGTTGTCGGCCGCCCAGGCGTCGAGGCCGGCGGTGAGCAGCCGCAGCCGTGCGTCGTCCTTGGGCAGCGAGCCGACCTCGCGCAGGAACGCGCCCACCGCGCGTCCCAGTTCGAGCGGCCGCCCGAGTTGGTCGCCCTTCCAGAACGGCAGCCTGCCCGGCACGCCGGGCGCCGGCGAGACCAGAACACGGTCGCGTGTGATGTCCTCGATGCGCCACGAGCTGGTGCCAAGGGTGAAGACGTCCCCCACGCGGGACTCGTAGACCATCTCTTCGTCGAGCTCACCGACCCGGCCGCCGCCCTTCTTGGGGTCCGAGCCCGCGAGGAACACTCCGAAGAGGCCGCGGTCCGGGATCGTGCCCCCGGAGGTGACGGCGAGGCGCTGCGCGCCCGGGCGCCCTGTGACCGTACCGGCGATGCGGTCCCACACCACGCGCGGCCGCAACTCCGCGAAGGCGTCGGACGGATAGCGACCCGCGAGCATGTCCAGCACCGCTGTGAACGCCGACTCCGGAAGCGATGCGAAAGGCGCGGCGCGGCGGACCGTCGAGAGGAGGTCGTCGACCTGCCAGGTGTCGAGCGCGGTCATGGCGACGAGCTGCTGGGCCAGCACGTCCAGAGGATTGGCGGGGACACGGAGGGACTCGATGGAGCCTGTGCGCATCCGCTCGGTGACCACCGCCGCCTGGACGAGATCACCTCGGTACTTGGGGAAGACCACGCCAGTGGAGACCGCCCCGACTTGATGGCCGGCGCGGCCCACGCGCTGGAGGCCGGAGGCCACGGAGGGCGGGGACTCGACCTGGATGACGAGGTCCACCGCGCCCATGTCGATGCCGAGTTCGAGACTGGAGGTGGCGACCACCGCGGGCAGACGGCCCGCCTTGAGGTCCTCCTCGACGAGGGCGCGCTGCTCCTTGGAGACCGAACCGTGGTGGGCACGGGCGATGACCGGCGGAGCGCCCTGGGCCGCGCCCGAGCCGCCCATCAACTCGGCCGGGGCATGGTGCTCGTCCAGGGGCTCGCCCGTGGCCCTCTCGTACGCGATCTCGTTGAGCCGGTTGCAGAGCCGCTCCGCGAGGCGGCGCGAGTTGGCGAACACGATCGTCGAGCGGTGGGCCTGGACGAGATCGGCGATCCGCTCCTCGACATGCGGCCAGATCGACGGGCGCTCGGCACCCTCGTCGGAGTCGGCCACCGGGGAGCCGCCCAGCTCGGCCAGATCCTCGACCGGGACGACCACCGAGAGGTCGAACTCCTTGCCGGACGGCGGCTGGACGATCTCCACCTTGCGGTGGGGAGAGAGATAGCGCGCGACCTCGTCCACCGGACGCACCGTCGCCGACAGGCCGATGCGGCGCGCCGGCCTCGGCAGCAGCTCGTCGAGCCGCTCCAGGGTCAGGGCAAGGTGGGCGCCGCGCTTGGTGCCCGCGACCGCGTGGACCTCGTCCAGGATCACCGTCTCGATGCCGGTCAGCGCGTCGCGTGTGGCCGACGTGAGCATCAGGAACAGCGACTCCGGAGTGGTGATCAGGATGTCCGGCGGGCGCGTGGACAGCGCACGGCGCTCGGCGGGCGGGGTGTCGCCGGAGCGGATGCCGACCTTCACCTCGGGCTCGGGCAGTCCCAGGCGCACCGCCTCCTGCCGGATGCCGGTCAGCGGGCTGCGCAGATTTCGCTCCACGTCGACGGCGAGGGCTTTGAGCGGTGATACGTACAGGACTCGGCAGCGCTTCTTGGGGTCGGCGGGAGGCGGGGTCGAGGCCAGTTGGTCGAGCGCGGCGAGGAACGCGGCGAGGGTCTTGCCGGAGCCGGTCGGGGCGACCACCAGCACGTCCGAGCCTTCGCCGATGGCTCGCCAAGCTCCCGCCTGGGCCGCGGTGGGCGCGGGAAAGGCCCCCGTGAACCAGCCGCGGGTCGCGGGGGAGAAGCCGTTCAGGGCTCGGTGTGCGGAGCTGACCATGCGTCCATCCTGCACCCCGCCACTGACAATGCGGCTGACCTGCGGGGATGCATCCGGTCAGTGATGCGCCTGTCTGCGGTGGGTGCTGGTGGGTGGGGCGCCTGTCGTTGTTGTGGGACCGAGGCCGGGCCAGGGAAAGCCGTCCTCGGTCTGGTGCGATTGCGTGGGATCTCAAGGACCCGGCTGGGACGCGGCAGCCGCTGCGGGCGGACACTCTGGCCCGCGGCCCCTTCCCTGGCGCGGCGGCTGCGGTCCGGCGGAGCTGTGCCGTCGTCCGGTCGCTGCCCTGAGGGCGAAGAAGGTCCGTGCGGTGATACCGGAGAATGGATTCATGGCGGGTGCGGGGACGGAGCTGGCGCGGCACTGGCAGTACGCGGAGTTGCCCGGGGTCGATCTGCTGCGGGCCCGGTATGTTCGCAAGACCTTTGTCCGGCACACGCACGAGAACTTCGTCATCGCGGCGATCGCCGACGGTGTCGAGGTTTTCCACCATGGTGGCGGTGACCAGTACGCGGGACCCGGTTCTCTGGCCCTGGTCAATCCCGATACGCCGCACACGGGCCGTGCGGGCGTCCCCGAGGGCTGGCGGTACGGGGCGGTCTACCCGTCGCCGGACCTGGTGGCGGAGATCGCCGCTGAGACCACAGCTCTCCGCGGCACCCCGGGATTCACGAGTCCAGTACTCGACGACCCGTACGCCGCCGGGCTGGTGCACCAAGTGCTGCGTGCCGCTGACGAGGGGAACGCGCTGGCCGCCGATACGTTGCTGCGGGTTGCCGTGACCCGGTTGCTGCGACTGAACGGCGGGCCGCTGCCGCAGCGGGCCCTGCGGACGGCGGGAGCCCGGGTCGCCGCACGCGCGCGTGCGGTTCTCGAGGAACGGATGGACCAGCCGCCCAGCCTGGAGCGGCTCGCCGCCGACCTCGGCACCAGCCCTTTCGCGCTGCTGCGTGCCTTTCGGGACACCTACGGTATGCCTCCCCATACCTGGTTGACCGACTTCCGCGTACGCCGCGCACGCCGTCTCCTGGACGCCGGCATCACACCCGCCGAGGCGGCGCTCACTGTGGGGTTCACCGACCAGCCGCACCTCAACCGGCACTTCACCCGGATCGTCGGCGTGCCGCCTGGGGCGTACCAGCGCGAGCGCAAGAACGTACAAGACTCACAGCCGCGGCATCTTCTACGGTCCCAGGCGTGGCAGAACAGACAGCTCTCGCAGACATACGCAGTGAAGACCCCGGAAAACCCGACGCCGCCGTCGTACGGGACGCCCTCGGAGTCGGGGTGGCCGTCGGACTGTCCGGTTTCGCCTTCGGAGTGACCTCGGCGGGCAGCGGCCTCACGCTGCCGCAGACCTGCGCCCTCAGCCTCCTGGTGTTCACCGGCGCCTCACAGTTCGCCCTCGTGGGGGCGCTCGCCGGCGGGGGCAACCCGTTCACGGCAGCGGCGGGCGCGTTCTTCCTGGGAGTGCGCAACGCCTTCTACGGGCTGCGTCTGTCGCAGTTGTTGGCCCTCCCGCGCGCGGTGCGGCCGTTCGCCGCCCAGTGGGTCATCGACGAGACCACGGCCGTGGCGCTCGCACAGCCCACGCGGCGCAGTGTGCGGATCGGTTTCACCGTCACCGGACTCTCGCTCTATGTGCTGTGGAACCTCACCACGCTGCTCGGTGCGCTGGGCGCCGAAGCCATCGGCGACACCGACGCCTGGGGCCTGGACGCGGCCGGTCCCGCCGTCTTCCTGGCCCTGCTCGCGCCGATGCTCAAGACCACCATGGAGCGGGCCGTCGCGGGGCTCGCGGTCGTTCTCGGGCTCGGGCTCCTGCCCATACTGCCCGCCGGCGTGCCGGTGCTGGTGGCCGCGCTCGCCGCTCCGGCCGTCCTCTGGGCGGAGGGCCGCCGCAGGACGCGTACGAGCGCTGTGAAGCCCACCAGCGAAGACGCGTCGGGGGAGGACCGATGAGCATGTGGATCGCGATCGGTGTGACCGCCGTCGGCTGTTATGCCGTCAAGCTGATCGGGTTGCTGGTTCCCGCGGGTGTCCTGGAGCGGCCGCTCGTTCAGCGGCTGGCCGCCCTGCTGCCCGTAGCCCTGCTGGCCGCCCTCACCGCCCAGCAGACCTTCGCCGACGGCCGCGCTCTGGTGCTGGACGCGAAGGCCGCCGGGCTCGCCGCGGCCGCCGTGGTGCTGCTCCTGCGCGTTCCCCTCCTGCTCGTCGTCGCCGCGGCCGTGGTGGTGACGGCGGGAGTGCGGGCGATAACGGGCTGACGGCGGGCGGCACGCGCGCACGGCGGCGGCCGGGAGGAGTCGGCTTCCGTGTACTGCAGGCCGATCCGAGTTCCGTACGCGCGTGTGCCGGTTCCGGGCCGCCCATGCGACGGAGTCTGGGGACTGCGCCCGAACACGGTCGGCAACCGGCTCGCCAAGGTCGGCGAATGGACTGGTATGGACTGGTATGGTTGGTATGGAACTGTCGTCGATCCGAAGGGGCGGCCTCGCGATCGCCGCGCTGCCCCTCCGGGTGCGCCCAGGAACCGTCAGCCGACGGCCAATCCATACGCCCGTAGGGTGCGCAGCGCCTCGATCGTCACGATCGAGCGGGCCTCCAGGGCGGCGCCCGGCGCCCACTGGCGCCAGCGGATCGGCCAGCCGCCGTCCTCCCGCTGCCCGCGCGCCAGGAACTCCAGGGAGCGCGTCATCTCCTCGTCGGTGAACCACGCGCGAGCGAGTGAGCTCGGAGCTTTCGCGTAGTCGTACGGGAAGTGGTGCTCACCCGGCGCGTAGCCGGGCGACACCGGGAACGCCTCCAGACGTTCCGGATCCAGCGCCACGAGACGCTGTTCGCGCACCAGGCGGCCGAGCCGGTCGGCGGCCGCCTCCGCGCGCGGGCGGTCGGGCGCGGAGTCCAGGAAGGCCACGGCCGCCTCGATCTCGTACGGATGGGACTTCTCCAGGGACTCCACCGCCTGCCAGCAGAAGTCGGTGGCCCTGAACAGCCAGGCGTGCCACACCTCGTTGCCATGCAACAGACCCACCACAGGGCCGGTGGCAAGCAGCTCGCTGGGCGGGTCGTCCACGATCGGCACGAAGGGGGCCGCCGGATAGCCGCGCTGACTGGGATGGATCGCCGGCAGCGCGCCGTCCCGGGTCGACACGGAGGTCAGATAGCGGCACACGCGCTCCACCCGCTGCCCGCCGCAGCGCCCGATCGAGTCCAGAACGCGCAGCGCGTGCCCGGTGTGCAGGGGCTGGCTGACCGGGCCGCGCAGATCGGGTTCGAGTGCGTGGCCGTAACCGCCGTCCTCGTTGAGGTAGGCGGACAACGCGGTCTCGACCGCGTCGGCACCACCGCCCAGGAAGTGGTACGCGAAACGGCGCTGCTCCAGCACGCGCGCGGTGAGCCACACGAAGTGCTCGGCGCGGGCGAGGGGGGTGTGCGCCGGGGGCGTCGGGGGGAGTGGGGATGCTCCTGTTTCGGCCATGAGTCAGACCGTAGGGCGGAAAGCGTTCTCGGCAAGGGGTCCCGGCTCGGGCCCACCCTCAGGGGCGGGATACTGGAGTCATGCGGTTGACGGTCTTCTGGCAGCGGATGGTGGATCACTTCGGTGCGGGGTACGCCGACAGCTTCGCGCGCGACCACGTGATGTCGGAGCTCGGCGGACGCACCGTGCAGCAGGCTCTGGACGCGGGCCGGGAAGCGAAGGACGTATGGCGCGCGGTGTGCACGGCAGTGAACGTTCCGCACGAAAACCGCTGACGAGGCACGAAGATCCCAGGGCGGGGGCCGATTGTCGGCGGCGTGCGGGAGACTTGGCCCGTGGCAGCGACAGATGAGACCGCGCAGGTCGGACAGCACGCATCCCCGCTCGGCACGACACCCCCCGAGCCGCCGGCCGGAGGCCCGGCCGGCAGGAGTTCCCGCATGCCGCGCTGGCTGCCGCGCGCCATGGTGCTCGCCCTCACCCTCATCGCCTGTTTTCAGCTGGGCAGTTGGGCCTTCCACCAGCTGACCGGACTGCTGATCAACATTCTGATCGCGTTCTTCATGGCACTCGCCATCGAGCCCGCGGTGAGCTGGATGGCCTCCTACGGCATGCGCAGAGGGCTGGCCACCGGTCTCGTGTTCCTCATCGTGATGATCGCGAGCGCGGGCTTCATCACGCTGCTCAGCTCGATGCTCGCGGGGCAGATCATCGACATGGTCGAGGACTTCCCGAAGTACGTCGACTCGGTGATCAGCTGGATCAACACGACCTTCAACACGGAGCTCAGCCGCGTCGACGTCCAGGAGGGCCTGCTGCGCTCCGACTGGCTCCGAAAGTACGCGCAGAACAGCGCGACCGGTGTCCTGGACGTGTCCACGCAGGTGCTGGGCGGGCTCTTCCAGCTCCTGACGATCACACTGTTCGCGTTCTATTTCGCAGCCGACGGCCCGCGGTTGCGTCGCGCGCTGTGCTCAGTGCTGCCGCCCGCCCGGCAGGCCGAGGTCCTGCGAGCGTGGGAGATCGCCGTCAACAAGACGGGCGGCTACATCTACTCGCGCGGCCTGATGGCGCTGATCTCGGGCATAGCGCACTACATCCTGCTGGAGTCCCTGGGCGTGAACTACGCGCCGGTGCTGGCCGTCTGGGTGGGCCTGGTCTCGCAGTTCATCCCCACCATCGGTACGTATCTCGCGGGCGCCCTGCCGATGCTGATCGCCTTCACGGTCGACCCCTGGTACGCGCTGTGGGTGCTGATCTTCGTCGTGGTCTACCAGCAGTTCGAGAACTATGTGCTGCAGCCCAAGCTGACCGCGAAGACCGTGGACATCCACCCCGCGGTCGCCTTCGGGTCGGTCATCGCGGGCACCGCCCTTCTCGGCGCGGTGGGCGCGCTGATCGCCATCCCGGCCGTCGCCACGCTGCAGGCCTTCCTGGGGGCGTACGTGAAGCGGTACGACGTCACGGACGACCCCCGCGTGCACGGGCGTCGCGAGCGGGGTACGGGGACCCTCCTGGCGCGCGTACGGCGCGTGCTGCGGGGGTCCAGGGAGGCGCAGCCGGTCGCGGACGAAGTGCCGCAGGACGCTGTGTAGCGCATCCGCGCACCGCCCGTACGACCCTGGAAGCAGGCAGGCGTCACGGTCTGAGAAGCGCTCCCGCGAAGCCGTGTGGTGCGCTTGACACCAAAATCGAACATCCATTCTTATGGAGGCTCCGGCGAAGCCCGAGACGGGATGTCGACGGGGATTTCGTGGAGAAGTGCCCGAGTTATCCACAGGCTGGATGGGCGTCGGGGCGCATTGTCAGTGGCAGGCGTTAGCGTCTTTGACGTGAAGCGATCGACTCAAGCAAATCGGGTGGAACCCATGGCAGGAACCGACCGCGAGAAGGCGCTCGACGCCGCGCTCGCACAGATTGAACGGCAATTCGGCAAGGGCGCGGTGATGCGCCTCGGCGAGCGGCCGAACGAGCCCATCGAGGTCATCCCCACCGGGTCGACCGCACTCGACGTCGCTCTTGGCGTCGGCGGCCTGCCGCGCGGCCGAGTGGTGGAGGTGTACGGGCCCGAGTCCTCCGGCAAGACGACCCTGACCCTGCACGCGGTGGCGAACGCGCAGAAGGCCGGCGGCCAGGTGGCCTTCGTGGACGCGGAGCACGCCCTCGATCCCGAGTACGCGAAGAAGCTCGGCGTCGACATCGACAACCTGATCCTGTCGCAGCCGGACAACGGTGAGCAGGCCCTGGAAATCGTGGACATGCTGGTGCGTTCCGGCGCCCTCGACCTCATCGTCATCGACTCCGTCGCCGCCCTGGTGCCGCGTGCCGAGATCGAGGGCGAGATGGGCGACTCGCACGTAGGTCTGCAGGCCCGCCTGATGAGCCAGGCCCTGCGGAAGATCACCAGCGCGCTCAACCAGTCGAAGACCACCGCGATCTTCATCAACCAGCTCCGCGAGAAGATCGGCGTGATGTTCGGCTCCCCGGAGACCACGACCGGCGGCCGGGCACTGAAGTTCTACGCCTCCGTACGGCTCGACATCCGCCGCATCGAGACGCTGAAGGACGGCACCGACGCGGTCGGCAACCGCACCCGCGTCAAGGTCGTCAAGAACAAGGTCGCCCCGCCCTTCAAGCAGGCCGAGTTCGACATCCTCTACGGGCACGGCATCAGCCGCGAGGGCGGTCTGATCGACATGGGCGTGGAGAACGGCTTCGTCCGCAAGGCCGGCGCCTGGTACACGTACGAGGGCGACCAGCTCGGCCAGGGTAAGGAGAACGCGCGCAACTTCCTCAAGGACAACCCCGACCTCGCCAACGAGATCGAGAAGAAGATCCTGGAGAAGCTGGGCGTCGGCGTGAAGCCGGAGAAGCCCACCGCCGAGCCGGGTGCGGACGCGGCGGTCTCGGCCGCCCCGGGCGACGCCGCGAAGACGGTGCCCGCTCCCGCGGCCAAGGTCGTCAAGCCCAAGGCCGCGGCGGCCAAGAGCTAGTCCGTGACGCGACGAACCGACTGGGCGGAGTACGGCTACCCCGTCGCCCCCGAAGGGCAGGGGCGCGGGGGCGACAACGGCTCCGCGGGAGACAGGGACAGGGAGTACGGCAGTGACGGGCCGTCCGGCACTGGGACCTGGGGCGCCCAGGGTGCGTACGGCGATCCAGCGGGTGACGGCCGGCCGGACGGCGGACCGCGCCGTGGTGAGGCTCCGCACCGCGGCTACGGCGCGGAGCCGGACGACGACGGTGCGCCGAGCGGCGGCTCGCGCCGCGGCGCCGGTCGGCGCGGTGGCGGTGGCTGGTCGTACGGGGACGACGGGCCGCAGGGCGACGGCGCCCCGCGCGGCGGACGGGGCCGCGGCCGGCCGCGTGGCTTCGGCGAGCCGTCCGGCGGCCGACAGGACGGAGGCCCCCCTTCCTCGTCGAGGGCCGAGGAGGGGGAGCCCCCAGGGGACCCGGCTGAGCGGGCGCGGGCGATCTGCCTGCGCCTGCTCACCGGGACCCCGCGCACGCGGAAACAGCTCGCGGACGCGTTGCACAAACGCGAGATTCCGGACGACGTGGCGGACGAGGTGCTATCCCGCTTCGAAGAGGTCGGCTTGATCAACGACAGTGCCTTCGCGGATGCCTGGGTGGAGTCCCGGCACCACGGCCGGGGGCTGGCCCGGCGGGCACTCGCGCAGGAGCTGCGAACCAAGGGCGTGGACTCCACACTGATCGACGAGGCCGTCGGGCAGCTCGACTCCGAGCAGGAGGAGGCGACCGCGCGAGAACTCGTCGCCCGCAAGCTGCGTTCCACGCGCGGCCTCGACCGCGACAAGCGGATACGGCGCCTCGCGGGCATGCTCGCCCGCAAGGGCTACTCCGAGGGCATGGCCCTCAGAGTGGTCCGGCAGGCGCTGGAGGAAGAGGGCGAGGACACGGAGTTCCTCGGCGACGAGGGAGTCTGACCCGGGCCCTGAGGGGCCTGCGACCGCCCCAGTCCCAGGACACGGTGAACGCGCGGGGGCGCCCATCGCGTTCTGGGACAGGGGCGGTCGCCTCCGCAAGGGAGTACCGATCCCGGATGAGTGACCACTCCCCCATGAGGGAGCTTCCATTGCCGTGACCGAGGGTGGGGTAAACCCCCTGCCGAAGACACCGGACCACCGCAATGCACAGGTCTCTGTGCACAGGCGACTGTGTACGCATGGCACAGGAACCCGGCACCACCGACTCCGCGGAAGCAGGCCGCACCTCTCCCGATCTCGAGAAGGCGGGACGCGCCCAGGGCAAGCCGATCGAAGCAGCGCGCGCTCCCATCGAGCTCTCCGACCTCGCCGCACTCAAAGCGCTCGCGCAGCCCCGACGGCAGCGGATGCTGCAACACCTCGCTGTGCACGGCCCCGCCACGTCCGCGACACTCGCGCGGGCCCTCGGACTCAACACGGGAGCCACCAGCTACCACTTGCGCGAGCTTGCCCGGTACGGCTTCGTCGAAGAGACCGGGGCTGCCGGACACGGCCGTGAACGCTGGTGGCGAGCCATCCCCGGCGACCGCCGCTTTCCGCCGCGCAGTCGTCAGAGCACCGAAATGCGGCTCGTCATGGATGAGTTGAACCACCACGCGTACGCCGCCGATCTCGAACTCTTCGAGCAGCTCCAGCGGGACGCGGTGGACGACCCATGGGCCGACGCCTTCCCGTACTCACGCGGCACGATCCGGCTGACGCTCCCCGAACTCCAAGAGTTCTTCGAGGAGTACATCGCGCTCCTCAACCGCTACAAGCGCCCCGAGGCAGACACCCCGGCCGACGCACGCACCGTGCTCACCCGGTTCTTCGCCTTCCCCACCCAGACCCACGCCACGGGCGACTCCACGCCCGACAACGGAAGAGGGGCCGAGACCTCATGATGCTGCGCTATGCCCTGCGGACCGTCCGGCACCGCAAAGGCGGCTTCCTCGGCGCCTTCCTCGCCCTGATGTGCGCGGCCGCCCTCATCACCGCCTGCGGCACCCTCCTCGAAACCGGTCTGCGCGGCACCATCGCCACCGAGCGCTACGCCGCCGCCCCCGTCGTGGTCTCCGCCGACCAGAACGTCCACCAGACCATCGTCAAGCACAAGAAGGGCAAGACGAAGACCAAGCACAAGGCCAAGCCGATCGCCGAGCGGGCCTGGCTGCCGGAGAACCTCACCACCAGGCTCAACGAAGTCCCCGGCGCCGATCGCGTCATCGCCGAACTGACCTTCCTCGCCCAGCCGTTGACGCCCAACGGAACAGGCGACCGAACTGCCTACGGCCACGCCTGGGACTCCGCGGCCCTCACTCCCTACATCCTCACCGTCGGCGCCCCTCCCCAGGCACCCAGTGACCTGGTCATCGACCGCTTCCTCGCCGACCGCGCCCACCTAGGGCCCGGCGACCACCTCACCGTCCAGTCCACCCAGAGCCCGCGCACATACCGCGTCACCGGCATCGCGGCGCCCACCGGAGACGGTATACGCCACCAGACCTCGCTCTTCTTCTCCACCGCCGAAGCCCGGCGGCTGGCCACGCACCCCGGCCAGGTCACGGCCTTCGGCGTCATCCCGGCCAAGGGAACGGACACGGCCACCCTCGAAGCGTCCGTGGCCAAGGCGCTGCGTGGCACCACCGCGCAGATCAGCGGGGGAGACGAGCGAGGCCCCGTCGAGTTCCTGGACGCGGCCGCCGCACGCGTCAAGCTCGTCAGCATGGGCGGCGCGATGGGCGGTACGTCCCTGCTCGTCGCCGTACTCGTGGTCGTCGGCACATTCGCACTCTCCGTGCAGCAGCGTCACCGCGAACTCGCCCTGTTGCGTGCCATCGCCGCCACACAAGGACAGATCCGCAAGCTCCTCGGCCGTGAGGCCCTGCTCGTCGGCGCGGCCGCCGGCATCGCCGGAGCGCTCGTGGGGCTGCCACTGGGCGGCTGGCTGCACGGCAGATTCGTCGCCATGGGCGCCGTCCCCGCCACGCTTCAGCACACAACCAGCGTGCTCCCGCTGTTCGCCGCAGTCGCCACCACCCTCTTCGGCGCCTGGGCAGCCGCCCGTGTCTCCTCCCGCCGTATCACCCGGATTCGCCCGGCCGAGGCGCTCACCGAGGCCAGGGCCGAGCGAACTCGACCCGCTTGGGGACGTGTCTTCGCGGGGCTCATGCTGCTCGCCGGAGGAGCGGTCCTCGTCGCCCTCCTCAGTGTCCTGCGCACTGAGCCGGCCTCGACTCCCGTGACCTTCCTGGCCGTTGTGGTCCTCGCCTCGGCCGTGGCGCTGCTCGGCCCACTCCTGGTGAGGGCGGCCGCGGCGGTCCTGGGCATCCCACTGCGGTTCAGCGGCCCGGGCGGCAAGCTCGCCACCGCCAACCTGCGCGGCAACGCCGCCCGGATGGCCTCCGTCGTCACCCCTCTCACCCTCCTCATCGGTATGACCTGCACCGTCCTCTTCGTCCAGCCGACCCTGGGTGACGCAGCCCGCGCCCAGGCCCGCGAGGGCATCCGTGCGGACTGGGTCCTCGCCGCACAGGGCCCCGGCGTCCCGGCGCAAGCCGCGCGGCAGCTGCGTACGGACGAGGACGTCGCCACCGAAGTCGTCCGCACGACCGTCCGCGTCGGGCTCGACAAGTACGCGGCACAGGGCGTCACGCCCGCCGGCCTCACCCGCACCTGGGACCCCGACGTCACCGCGGGCTCTCTCGCGAAGCTCACGAAGGACGCGGTCGCGGTAAGCGAACTCGCCGCCGACCAGCTCCACTTGAAGCCCGGAAGCACGCTGAAACTCACCCTCGGCGACGGCATGCCCGCCACCCTCACCGTCGCCGCCGTATACGCCAAGGGCCTCGGCTTCGGCGACCTCACGATGGCCCACGACCTGGTCGCCCGCCACGTCGACAACCCGCTCGCGGCCACGGTCCTCGTCTCCACCACCCGTTCACAGGAAGAACTCACGGCCGCCGTCCGGAAGTTCCCGGGTGTCCGGGTTCTCTCGCCGGCCACCGCCGACTCGCTCCACGCCGAGCGTCAGCAGGCGAACGCCGAGGTCAACTACCTCGCCATGGGGCTCGTCCTGGCCTTCACCGCCATCGCCGTCGTCAACACGCTCGCCATGTCGGTCTCCGAGCGCGTCCGCGAGTTCGCCCTGCTCCGGCTCGCGGGCGCCACCCGCCGTCAGGTACTGCGGATGCTGCGGACCGAGGCACTGTCGGTCCTGCTCCTGGCCACGGCCCTCGGCAGCGGCATCGCGCTCGCCGTCCTCACGGCCTTCAGCGTCGGCATGACCGGCAGCGCGGCCCTGGCGGTCACACCCCTGGTGTACGTCCTGGTGGTCGCGGCTGCTGGACTGCTCGCCCTCGTCGCCACCGCGCTGCCGGGTCGTGTGGCTCTCCAGACCCGCCCTGTCACGGCGGCGACGGCCAAGGAGTAAGGGGTAAGGGGTAGTACGCAATGGTGGGGGCCCCTTACACGAAGGGACCCCCACCACTACATATGCCCAAGAAGTGACTCGGAAACGCCACAGCAGTAACTCGGAGATGCTGCAGAGGACGCGCTGTGTATGGGCGACAGACGTCGCGCCGTGTATGGGCGAGAGACATAAGGGCGACACCCGAGCCCAGCAGTCCGAGAAGCCACCGGAGACCCAGCAGCCAAGAAGCTGCCGGAGACCCCGCAGCCAAGAAGCTGCCGGAGACCCAGCGGCTAGAACCCCACCGGCAGCCCAGCCGCCTTCCACGCCTGGAACCCACCCACCAGATCCGTAGCCCGATGCAACCCCAACTGCCGCAGGGACGCCGCCGCGAGGCTCGATGCATAGCCCTCGTTGCAGAACACCACGACGTGCAGGTCGTGGCTCGTGGCCTCGGGGGAACGATGGCTGCCCTGTGGGTCGAGCCGCCACTCCAGTTCGTTGCGCTCGACGACGAGGGCGCCGGGAATCAGTCCGTCGCGCTCGCGCAGTGCCGCGTACCGGATGTCGACCAGCAGCGCCTCGCCCGCCCGCGAGGCATCGTGAGCAGCGTCGGCCTCGATCCGGTCGAGATCCGCACGGACCTGCGCCAGCAACTCGTCGATTCCCACGGGAGTTTCGGTGCTCACTGCCAGTCTTGCGGACGCTCGACCTGCTCAAGGCGCAGGATCTGACCGCTGCGGCTGTAGCGGCGGATCTGCGGCAGGGGCGGGTAGTACGCGTGGACGGAGATCGCGTGCTCCCCGGTGGACTCGTTGAGCACCTCGTGCACGTGATGGCGGCCGAAGGCGCGGCCCTTGCCGGTCGGCAGCCGCCGCTCGCGGTCGATCCCTTCCGAGAGTTCCAGGGTCTTCCAGCCGTCGGTGGGGAGCCGGGCGGCAAGCGAGTTCTCCTTGAGCTCACCCGACGCGGTGAGGAAGGCACCGACCGACTCGGCGTGGTCGTGCCAGCCCGTGCCCGTGCCGGGCGGCCAGCCGATGAGCCAGGCCTCGCTGCCGCCGGGACCCTCGAGACGCACCCACGTGCGGCCCTCTGGATCGAGCGGGAGCGAGGCGATCAGCTCGGCGTCGGCGGCGGTGCGCCGGACGAAGTCGAGCAGGTCGGCCTGGGTGGGTGGGCGGACCGGAGCGGAGACAGAGGGAACGAATGCAGAGGGTGACACAGACACGGGTACCGTCCTGACGAGTGTTCGCGTAACAGCGCGAGGCAGCACATCTGTGGCGCGCGCAGAGGGAAGAGAGAAGCGAATTCAGCAGGACGGCCGACACACGCAGCCCGCATAGCGGACGAGGTCCATATGGACCCTCCGCCACAGGTGCACACACGTGTCGATCACGATCCGGAGTACACCATGGCGGTGCAGACCGGTCAACTCAATGTCACCGTGTGGACAGAGAGCACTCAGGAGGACGTACCGGCCGTGGCCTCCGTCGTGGCCCGGGGGCCGCCCAGAGCCGCCTCCGCCGCCTCGTACAGATCCGCCGGGCGCACCCCGCTCAACGCGGTGACCAGGTGCCCGTCCGGGCGAATCAGCAGCACCGTGTGCGCGGCCGCGCCCGGGTAGCTTTCGGCGACCAGCAGCTCGGCGGGGTGGGGCAGCGCTGTAACCGCGGCCGCGAGCCGTGGCATGATCCCGGCCGTCACCCAGTGCTTGCGCTCCCACACCACGGTTCCCGGCGCGATCAGCAGCACCAGAAGCGCCCCACGGCCCAGCCGCTCCCGCAGCCTTACGAACGAACCGTCCTCCGCCGTCACCCGCACATCGACGACCTGAGCACCGAGCGCCGTGTCGACCTCGACCGACGACTCGGCGCGTGGCGGCGCGAGCGGCGAATCGGCGTACACCCCCGGCGTACCCAGCGGGCCGTGCCCCAGATGACCGTCCGTGAGCAACGCGTCATGCCCGCGAGCCGAGCCGGGCATGGCGGAGCGCAGCCCGCCGGCGCGCAGCAGCGGCAGCGCCTGGTCGGCGGCGCGCAGCCGAGCGGCGACGACCGCGCGCCGCTCCACCTGGTAGCTGTCGAGCAGTGCTTCGTGCGGGCCGTGATGCCAGGCGAGGGCCAGTTTCCACGCGAGGTTGTCGGCGTCCCGCAGACCCTCGTCAAGGCCCTGGGTGCCGAGCGCGCCGAGCAGATGCGCGGCGTCCCCGGCGAGGAAGACACGGCCGACCCGCCACCGGCGGGCCAGACGGTGGTGGACGGTGTGGACTCCGGTGTCGAGCAGTTCGTACGGCGGTGTGGAACCCCCGCTCCAGCCCGCGAGGGTCTCGCGGACACGCGCCACCAGCAGGTCCGGCGTGACGAGGTCCTTGCCCGGCGGCAGCAGCCAGTCAAGGCGCCACACATCGTCGGCGAGGGGACGCCCGGTCACCTCCCCGGCCGAGGGGCCCGACGTCCGCCACGGCGGCATCCGGTGCAGCAACGCCTCACCGGGCCACGGAAGTTCCGTACGCAGCGCGGCGACGGCGTGTCGCTCCACGGCCGTACGTCCAGGGAAGCGGATGTCCTGGAGCTTGCGGACCGTCGAGCGCGGTCCGTCGCAACCGATCAGATAACTGCCGCGCCACCACGTGCCCTTGGGGCCGCGCGTGTGCGCCGTGACGCCCGTCTTCTCCTGCTCGATCGAGTCGAGGCGGCTCTCCACGGAGACCTTGACCAGGCGCTCGGCTGTGATCGCCTCCCTGAGGGCGGCGGTCAGCACGTGCTGGGGGATGTGCAGAGGCGCGGGCTCGTCGTCGCCGAACGTGATCTGCCGCATCACCTGCTTGCGCCGCATCGACCGCCATCCGGCCCAACGGAAACCGGCGTCGGTGAGCGGGAAGCCGGCCAGCCGCTCGACCAACGCGGCGGTGTCCTCGCGAAGTACGACCGTTCGCGCGAGCCGCTGCTCGTCCTTGCCGGGACCCTCGTCCAGGACGACGGACGGGACCTCCTGCCGCGCCAGCGCCAGGGCGAGCGTGAGTCCGACGGGTCCCGCTCCGACGATGATCACCGGGTCCACGGCGTGGCGCCCCCTGCCCGGAGCGGTGTCCTGAGTGTCTTACCGGGACTTGCAGGTGGAGCGGGGTGCGCGATCACAGAACGTATGCAACCTATTGCCGGTGCTTGCGTCAAGTGACGGAGGCAGTGACGATCACGCCACTGCCTCCGGTTGCTCACATCTCGTCAGTTCTTCGGTGTGCGCGGGCGGTTCACGGGCCCTTCTTGTCGACGTCATGAGTGACGTCCACGTGCTCACCGGGTGCGCTGAGTTCGGCGACCGCGTCGGCTCCGAGCACCGCGCCGGTGGACTTCTTGCCGCGGCGGAGCCTGCCCTCAAGCCAGCTCGCGAAGCTTGTGAGGGAGAAGTTGATCGCGATGTAGATCAAGGCCACGACGGTGTAGCTGGCGATGGTGTTAGCCCCGAAGTAGGCGCTCATCGTGTTGGCTGCCGCGAGCAACTCGGCGAAGGTGAGGACCGCGCCGCCGAGCGCCGTGTCCTTCACGATCACCACGAGCTGGCTGACGATCGCGGGCAGCATCGCCGTGACCGCCTGTGGCAGCAGGATGAACCGCATCACCTGGTTCTTGCGCAGACCGACAGCCATCGCCGCTTCGGACTGGCCCTTGGGCAGCGAAAGGATGCCGGCCCGGACGATCTCCGCGAGGACCGAGGAGTTGTAGAGCACCAGACCGGTGACGACCGCGTACAGCGGACGGTCGTCCGAGCTCACGTCCGAGTACTCGGAGTACGCCGCGTTGGCGAAGATCATCAGGATCAGCACCGGGATGGCGCGGAAGAACTCCACGATCGCCCCGGCGGGAGCGCGGACCCAGAGGTGGTCCGAGAGTCGACAGATACCGAGGACAGCGCCGAGCGGGAGCGCGATGAGCATCGAGAGCGCCGCCGCGATGAGCGTGTTCTTCAGGCCCGGCCAGATGTATACCGTCCAGGCGTCGGTGCCCGTGAAGAAGGGCTTCCACAGCACCCACTCCAACTGGCCCTTGTCGTCGAGTGTGCGGTACACCCACCACAGCACCGCGGCGAGGGCGGCGAGGAACAGCACCGTGAAGATGACGTTCCGACGCTTGGCGCGCGGGCCCTGCGCGTCGTAGAGAACCGAACTCATCGCTTCACCGCCACCTTCTTGCTCACCCAGCCGAGGATCAGACCGGTCGGCAGCGTGAGGCACATGAACCCGAAGGCGAACACGGCCGAGATCAACAGGAGCTGCGCCTCGTTCTCGATCATTTCCTTCATCAGCAGTGCCGCTTCGGTCACACCGATCGCGGCGGCCACCGTGGTGTTCTTCGTCAACGCGATCAGTACGTTGGCCAGCGGACCCACAACCGAGCGAAACGCCTGCGGCAGCACGACCAGTGTCAGTACTTGCGTGAAGTTCAGGCCGATGGCTCGCGCCGCCTCCGCCTGGCCGACGGGCACCGTGTTGATGCCGGACCGCAGCGCCTCGCACACGAACGCCGAGGTGTACAAGATGAAACCGAGCACCGCGAGCCGGAAGTTGATGGAGTCGAACGCGTCCGCGCCGAGATTGATGCCCAACGTCTGGTTGAGGCCCAGCGAGCTGAACAGAATGATCACGGTCAGCGGGATGTTCCGCACGATGTTGACGTAGGCGGTGCCGAAACCGCGCATGAGAGGCACCGGACCGACCCGCATGGCGGCCAGCATGGTTCCCCAGATCAGGGAGCCGACGGCTGAGAGGACGGTGAGCTGCACCGTCGTCCAGAACGCTCCCAGCAGGTCGTAACCTTCAAGAAAGTCGAACACGATCTCCCGCGCTTCCGCGTGTGTGGAGGGCACTTTCGAGCAGGTGCGCCGCCCCTCGGGGGCGGCGCACCTGTCAGATCAGGACCCGCTTTACTTGACGATGTCGCCGATCTTCGGAGCGGGCTCGTTCTTGTATCCCGCCGGACCGAGGTTGTCCGCCACGGCCTTGTCCCAGGCCTTGTCGGCGACCATCTTCTCGAGAGCGGTGTTGATCTTGGCCGTGAGATCGCTGCCGGTCTTGACGCCGATGCCGTAGTTCTCGTTGGTCATCTTGAAACCACCGAGCTTGAACTTGCCCTTGAAGTTCGGCTGCGCGGCGTAACCGGCGAGAATCGAGTCGTCCGTGGTCAGCGCGTCGATGGCCTTGTTCTGCACACCGGTCAGGCACGCCGAGTACGTCGGGTACTCCTGCAGCTGGGCCTTGGGGGCGAGCTTCTCCTTGACGTTCTGCGCCGAGGTCGAGCCCGTCACCGAACACAGCTTCTTGGCGTTGAGGTCCGCCGGCGTCTTGATCGAGTCGTCGTCGGAGCGGATCAGAACGTCCTGGTGGGCCAGGAGGTACGGGCCGGCGAAGTCGACCTTCGCGTCGCGCTCGTCGGTGATCGAGTAGGAGGCGGCGATGAAATCGACGTCACCACGCTGGAGCATGGTCTCGCGGTCGGCGCTCTTCGCCTCCTTCCACTGGATCTGGTCCTCGCTGTAACCAAGCTCCTTGGCTACGTACGTCGCGACGTCGACGTCGAAGCCCTCGTATCCGTCAGGCGTCTTCTGGCCGATGCCTGGCTGGTCGAACTTGATGCCGATCGTGATCTGCTTCTTGTCGCCGGAGCCCGAGCCGGTGTCAGCGCTGTCGCTGTCCTTGTCGTCCGAGCCGCACGCGGTGGCCGTGAGGGCGAGCGCGAGGACGGCGGCCGAGGCGGCGGTGACCTTGCGGAGCTTCATCGTGAACATCCTTTACGTGGTGAAGATGTGCGAACCGTCGGTGCGGGTGACGCAGGTCGTCAGTGGTGCAGGATCTTCGACAGGAAGTCCTTCGCCCGGTCGCTGCGTGGGTTGCTGAAGAACTGGTCCGGCACAGCCTCTTCGACAATGCGGCCGTCAGCCATGAAGACGACGCGGTTGGCGGCCGAACGGGCGAAGCCCATCTCATGTGTGACTACGACCATCGTCATACCGTCACGCGCAAGCTGCTGCATGACTTCCAGAACCTCGTTGATCATCTCCGGGTCGAGAGCCGACGTCGGCTCGTCGAAGAGCATGACCTTCGGCTCCATCGCCAGCGCCCGCGCGATCGCGACACGCTGCTGCTGGCCCCCGGACAGCTGCGCGGGGTACTTGTCCGCCTGCGTGGTGACGCCCACCCGGTCGAGCAGCCCGCGTGCCTTCTCCTCCGCGACCTTCTTGTCCGCCTTGCGGACCTTGATCTGGCCCAGCATCACGTTCTCGAGCACCGTCTTGTGCGCGAAAAGGTTGAAGGACTGGAAGACCATGCCGACGTCGGCACGCAGCCGAGCCAGTTCCTTGCCCTCATGGGGCAGCGGCTTGCCGTCGATCGAGATGTCTCCCGAGTCGATCATCTCCAGGCGGTTGATGGCGCGACACAGGGTGGACTTTCCGGACCCGGAGGGCCCGATGACCACGACGACTTCACCACGAGCGATGGTCAGGTCGATGTCCTGGAGCACGTGCAACGCGCCGAAGTGCTTGTTGACGTTCTTCAGCACGACCAGATCGTCAGCCGTGGGTACGGCGTCCTTGGTCACCGATACTTCGGTCATCGGCCTCTTGCTCCGTCCTCCTCGGTTGCGGAGGACAGTAGTAACCCCGCACGACCAGCGTCATTACATCTGAGGGGAAATTGAGCATAACGATCTGGTAGCAGCAGGCCACTCTTCGTGAAGGGCGCTACGGGCGCGTACCGGCTGCGTAACGGAAGCCGTCCGCGACCCGAACCCCCTTGACGTCATCCGCGTCCATCGGCCTGACTTCCATGGTGCACACGCGCGTGCGCCGTTATCCACCAAGACCGTACGGACGATGAACCGAAGGGGGCCGGAATGAGACTGCTCCTCGTCGAGGACGACAACCATGTCGCCGCCGCTCTGTCCGCGGTCCTCGCGCGCCACGGTTTCGACGTCGTGCACGCCCGCAGCGGCGAGGAGGCTCTCCAGGCGCTGGTGCCGGAAGGCGCCGGCTTCGGAGTGGTGCTCCTCGACCTGGGCCTGCCCGACCAGGACGGATACGAGGTCTGCGGCAAGATCCGCAAGCGCACGAGCATCCCCGTGATCATGGTCACCGCGCGCGCCGACGTACGCTCCCGCATCCACGGCCTCAACCTCGGCGCCGACGACTACGTGGTGAAGCCCTACGACACCGGGGAACTCCTCGCCCGGATCCACGCCGTCAGCCGGCGCACCGTCCCCGACGACGCGGCGGCCCCCGGCGACACCTCGCTGCGCCTCGGGAACGTACGCATCGAACTGCCCACTCGCCAGGTCAGTGTGGACGGTTCGGTTGTCCAACTGACCCGCAAGGAGTTCGACCTTTTGGCGCTGCTCGCCCAGCGCCCCGGAGTGGTGTTCCGGCGGGAGCAGATCATCAGCGAGGTCTGGCGGACCAGTTGGGAGGGGACCGGCCGCACGCTGGAGGTGCACGTCGCGTCCCTGCGTTCCAAGCTGCGCATGCCGGCCCTGATCGAGACCGTGCGCGGCGTCGGCTACCGGCTCGTCGCGCCCGCGGCGTAGCGGGCCCAGGTGCGCTCACGTCTCCTTCCGCTGCTCATCATTCTGATGGCGGCCGTCCTGCTCGCCCTCGGCATCCCGCTCGCCGTGAGCCTGGCGGCGGCCCAGCAGCAGCGGGTGGTCGTCGACCGGATCGACGACACGGCACGCTTCGCGTCCCTCGCCCAGTTCGTGGTGGCCCCCCGCCCGACCGGCTCCAGAGTCGCCCCACCGGAAGACGAGCGCGCCGATACCCTCCGCCAGGAACTCGCCAAGTACTACGGGGTGTACGGCATCAAGGCCGGCGTCTTCTACCGCGACGAAGGAGTCATGGCCAACGCTCCGCCGAACTGGCTCGTCCCCAAGGAGGGTGAGATCCTTGACGCGTTCAGGGAGGCACTCGCGAGCCGCCGCAGCCACGACCCCGAGCAGGTCTGGCCGTGGCAACGCAACCGTCTCGTCGTCGCGTCCCCCGTCATCCAGGACGGCGACGTCGTCGCGGTCGTGGTCACCGACTCGCCCACCGGACGGATGCGCTCGAGAATCCTGCACGGCTGGCTGATCATCGGCGCGGGCGAGGCTGCCGCGATGCTCCTCGCGGTCGGCGCCGCGCTGCGCCTGACCGGGTGGGTGCTGAGGCCCGTACGCGTCCTCGACGCCACCACCCACGACATCGCGACCGGCCGCCTGAAGTCCCGGGTCGCGGCCGCCGGTGGCCCGCCGGAGCTCAGGCGCCTGGCCCGGTCGTTCAACGAGATGGCCGACAACGTCGAGGACGTACTGGAGCAGCAGCGCGCCTTCGTCGCCGACGCTTCGCACCAGCTGCGCAACCCCCTGTCCGCGCTCCTGCTGCGCATCGAACTGCTGGCTCTGGAACTCCCCGAGGGCAACGAGGAGATCGCCTCCGTCCGCACCGAGGGCAAGCGCCTCGCCCGGGTCCTGGACGACCTCCTCGATCTCGCTCTCGCCGAGCACGCCGAGGCGGACGTGCGGCTCACCGACATCGGCGAGCTGACCGCCGAGCGCGTGGCGTCCTGGTCGCCGGTCGCCGACGACAAGGGCGTACGACTGGTCGGGACCTGCCCCGCCACGACCGGCTGGGCCGACCCGATCGCCCTCTCCAGCGCCCTGGACGCGGTGATCGACAACGCGTTGAAGTTCACGCCCGAGGGCGAGTGCGTCGAGGTCGAGGTGGCCTCCAACGGCGAGGTGTCCACCGTCGTCGTCGCCGACCGCGGACCAGGCCTGAATGACGACGAACTCGCCCGCATCGGCGACCGCTTCTGGCGCAGCCCTGGCCACCAGAACATCAAGGGCTCGGGCCTCGGTCTGTCCATCTCCCGGGCGCTGCTCGCGGCGGGCGGCGGCTCCATCGCGTACGCGCGCCACGAACCGCACGGTCTGAGGGTGACGGTGACTGTGCCGCGGGCGGTGCCCGGGGCCCGAGCGGGCCGCTACGGCGTCTGAGGGGCCGCTGCCGTCCGTTCGCCCGGCCAGGCTGGGGCGGCGCGCTGGTGCGAGGGGCAGGCGGGTCCGCTGCCGCCGTACGCGCCGCTACGGCTTGACCGAGCGGTAGTAGCGCCGTGCGCCCTCGTGCAGGTCCAGCGGGTCGGTGTAGATGGCGGTCCGCAGGTCCACCAACTGTGCCGCGTGCACCTCTTTGCCGATGCGGTCGCGACTGTTGATCACCGTGCGGGTCATCCCCTCGACCAGCGTCTCATCAGTCCCGGCCCGCGTCACGAGCAGGTTCGGCACCGCCACCGTCTGCACGGCGGTGTCCGCCTGGGCCTTGCGATAGGCGTCTGCGGGCATGACGGCGGCGCGGTAGTAACTGGACTCCTCGCTCTGCTCATGCAGCTTCTTGACGAGGTCCGGGCCGATCGGGAGCAGCCTGATGTCGAAGCGGACCGAGAGGTCGGTGATGGCGTTCGTGGTGAGGCCGCCGGACCAGAAGAAGGCGTCGATCTTCCCGCTTTCGAGCTCCTCCGGCATCGTTCCTATGCCTGCGGACACCGGCTTGATGTCCTTTACGGGGTCGAGGCCGGCGGCGTCGAGCACGTGTTCCGCGATCAGTCGCACTCCGGAGCCGGTCTGCCCCACGGCCACCCTCTTGCCCGCGAGCTCCTCGATGGAGTTCACGGAGGACGCTCCGGGGACGACCACGTGTACGTAGTCGTCGTACAGCCGTGCGCTGGCGCGCAACTGGTCCGCGCCTGGCTTGTCCTGCAGCATGTACCGCTCCACCGCGTCGGCTGCCGCGATGGTGAAGTCGGCCTGCCCGGTGGCCACCCGCTCCACGTTCTCCTGTGAGCCCTCGCTCTGCCACAGCTTCACGTCCAGGCGCGGCATGTCCTTCGCGAGCGCCCCCTGCAGCAACTTCCCGTACAGCTGGTACACGCCGGTCTGCGTCCCCGTGCTGAAGGTCACCTTGCCGCCCGGCGAGCTCTCGCCCAGGGGCAGCAGCCACCACAAAAGCAGCCCGAAGGCCGCGAAGGCGGCGGCCGAACCCTGCAGGGCCCGACGTCTGCCGATACGGGGGAGCGCCTGGAACATGCGGGCGATCCTGCCAGTTCACCGTCCGTGACGACAGGGCCGGGCTCACGGAAACGGGCTCCACGCGCGCGTGGAGGTGATACGGGTTCCGACGATGGGCAGGACGCGTGAGCGCCGTGACCACGGTGGCCGAGTGCCAGGCGGCCGTGGATCACGGAGCTCCGAGCCGTTCGTTCTCACCGTCACGGTCACCGTCGCCGACGCCGACGGCCTTGCCCGGCCGCCCTCCCGCTGTCGGCCGAAGCCGCCGTCCTCGTCGGAGACCGGGACGGAGCCCGCGACAGGCTCCGAGGCCCGACGCACTCCGGGCACCACCTACCCTTGTCCCATGAGCAGCAGCGACCGGAGCCTGGCAGTGGACCTCACGAGAACGTATGAAGTACGCACTTACGGGTGTCAGATGAACGTCCACGACTCCGAGCGGCTCTCCGGGCTGCTGGAGGACGCCGGTTACGTACGTGCGCCCGAGGGCTCCGACGGTGACGCCGACGTCGTCGTGTTCAACACGTGCGCGGTGCGGGAGAACGCCGACAACCGCCTCTACGGCAACCTCGGCCGACTCGCGCCGATGAAGACGAAGCGGCCCGGGATGCAGATCGCTGTCGGCGGCTGCCTCGCCCAGAAGGACCGCGACACCATCGTGAAGAGGGCGCCCTGGGTGGACGTCGTCTTCGGTACGCACAACATCGGCAAGCTGCCCGTCCTCCTGGAGCGTGCCCGCGTACAGGAAGAGGCGCAGGTCGAGATCGCCGAGTCGCTCGAGGCGTTCCCGTCGACGCTGCCGACCCGCCGCGAGAGCGCGTACGCCGCGTGGGTCTCCATCTCCGTCGGCTGTAACAACACCTGCACCTTCTGCATCGTCCCGGCGCTGCGCGGCAAGGAGAAGGACCGCAGGACCGGCGACATCCTCGCCGAGATCGAGGCACTGGTCGGCGAGGGCGTCTCCGAGATCACGCTGCTCGGGCAGAACGTAAACGCTTACGGATCCGACATCGGCGACCGCGAGGCCTTCAGTAAGCTGCTCCGTGCCTGCGGGAAGATAGAGGGCCTCGAGCGCGTGCGGTTCACCTCGCCGCACCCACGCGACTTCACGGACGACGTGATCGCCGCGATGGCCGAGACGCCGAACGTGATGCCGCAGCTGCACATGCCGATGCAGTCCGGTTCGGACACGGTCCTGAAGGCGATGCGCCGCTCGTACCGGCAGGAGCGGTACCTCGGGATCATCGAGAAGGTCCGCGCCGCGATCCCGCACGCGGCGATCACCACCGACATCATCGTGGGCTTCCCCGGCGAGACCGAGGAGGACTTCGAGCAGACCCTGCACGCGGTCCGCGAGGCCCGCTTCGCGCAAGCGTTCACGTTCCAGTACTCCAAGCGCCCGGGCACGCCGGCGGCAACCATGGAGGGGCAGATCCCCAAGGAGGTCGTGCAGGCGCGCTACGAGCGTCTCGTCGCCCTCCAGGAGGAGATCTCCTGGGACGAGAACAAGAAGCAGGTCGGCCGCACCCTGGAGCTGATGGTCGCCGAGGGCGAGGGTCGCAAGGACGGCGCCACGCACCGCCTCTCCGGACGCGCCCCCGACAACCGGCTGGTGCACTTCACCAAGCCCGACGTCGAGGTTCGCCCCGGTGACGTCGTCACCGTCGAGATCACGTACGCCGCCCCGCACCACCTGCTCGCCGAGGGCGCCGTCCTCGGTGTACGCCCCACGCGCGCGGGGGACGCCTGGCAGAAGCGCAACGCCGCCGAGGCCGCGAAGCCGGCGGGCGTCATGCTGGGACTGCCGAAGATCGGGGCTCCGGAGCCGCTGCCGGTAGCCACGGGCAGCGGGTGCGGCAGCGACTGACCGGTCCCGGGCCGGGAAGGGGTCCCTCATGCCGTACAGCGTGGAGTTCACCGAGCGCGCCGCGCGTGTCCGGGACAGTCTTCCCGCCGAGCGCCGGGAGGTGCTGGACCGGGGGCTGGCCATACTGGTGGCCGACCCGCGTCACAAGCTGTCGCACGCCGTGGGCGGCGACGAGTCGACCCGCGAGATAGCCCTGTCCCGGAATCTGTTCGTCGAGTACGTGATCAGCGACGGCAAGCTCGTGGTGCTGCTCCTCACGGTCATCGATCTCACGGACGTGCTCATCGAGGAGTGACGCCCGGCGACCGCGCGGGGTTACGCTGCCGATCATGCTTGTCGCCGCAGCCGTCTGCCCCTGTCCGCCCCTGCTCGTGCCCGGCATCGCCGCGGGTGCCGCGCCCGAGCTGGACGCCGCGCGCGCCGCGTGCACGGATGCGCTGGGAGTGCTGGCCGCCGCTCGGCCCGACCGGCTGGTGGTCGTAGGGCCCGCCGAGCAGAGCGGGCGTGGGTCGCATCCCGAGGGCACGTGGGGATCGTTCCGCGGGTTCGGGGTGGATCTTGATGTGCGGCTGGGTGGATACGGGGTGCGGGCGCCGGAGGGACCGAGCGGCTCGCAGCACTCGGAGCTCGCCGAGCCCTCCGAGCGCGCGCTGCCGCCCTCACTCGCCGTCGCCGCCTGGCTGCTCCACCGTACGGACTGGTCCGACGCCCCCGTCGAAGGTCTCGGAGTGGGGGAACCTCTCGCGGTCGAGCGGTGTATCCAAGTCGGAAAGGAAATCGTCGCGCAGCCCGAGAGGGTGGCACTGCTGGTGATGGGCGACGCCAGCGCGTGCCGCACCCTCAAGGCCCCGGGGTATCTGGACGAGCGTGCGGAGGGGTTCGACCGGGAGGTCGCGCGGGCGCTGGAGACGGCGGACGTGGCGGCCCTCAAGGCGCTGGACGCCGAGCTGGCGTACGAGTTGAAGGCATCCGGCCGGGCTCCCTGGCAGGTGCTCGCGGGCGCGGCCGAGGGAGCGGGACTCGGCGGCACGCTGCTGTACGAGGACGCGCCTTATGGCGTGGGGTACATGGTGGCGACCTGGTCGTAGGCCGCGTACGGGGCCGGCCGTGGCGGGTGTGAGTCCCGTGGCTTGCTGCGGGGCCCCGGGCGGAGCTGGCGTCAAGTAGCCGGGGGCGGGCCGGTGTTGGCGCACGCGGCGGCGGGCTGTCGTGGGGTCCGAGGGGCGTGCTCAACAGCCTTGGCGTGCTCCAGAAACGTGGCGTGGCTCAAGGGCCGTGGTGTGACCGAGGACCGTGACCCAAGGGCCGTGGTGCGGCCGAGGTGCGGCCGAGGTGCGGCCGAGCGTCGTGGTGCAGTACGGAGATCAGTGGCGTGCGATATCCGTGGCGTGGCCCAAGCGCCGTGGCGTGGTCCAAGAACACGGCGGACGGCCAGGAGCTCAAGTGCTCCGTGGCCGTCCGCTGACGTGCTTGTTGTTCAAGGTGTCGAAGGCGGTGGCGGTGGGGCCGACGGAGGCGACGTGCCGCCGTCTGTCCCGTCACTCTCCTTGCGCGCGAGTCGGTCCAGGGCGCCCGTGCCCGTGCCCGTGCCCGTGTGGATCTTGTTGCTGTACCTGCCCTTGGTCTTCTTGTCGGCCCGGTTCGCGACCTTGTCGAGACCGTGTTCGATCTTGCCCCCGTGCTGCTGGGTGAGCTCGGAGACCTTGTCCTCGGCAGGGACGAGCTTGGCCTTCAGGCTGTCCAGAAGACCCATGGTTCGCCCTCCCTGGCAGGACAGTTACTTGTGGGCGCCCTCGTCGGCCTCGCTGTCGGCCGCCTCCTCGACGGACTGCTGCTTGGGGATCTCGACGCCATCCCCCGAGGCCTCGCCGGACTCCGCAGACGCCGACGCCGCTGCGGACCCAGCCTCGGCTTCGGTCTCAGCCTCGGCTGACCCCTTCGCCGCTTCCTTTGCCTCCGACTTGGCCTCGGGCTCGGCCGTCAGTGTGCCGTCCTGCGCCTCGGCGCTTGACGCCTCCGTCGATCCCTTGGACTTAGGTCCTTCTTTGCGAAGAAGCCGTGCAAAAACGCCCATATCCTCTCCATACCTTACTCGTGTGGGCGAAATCCCGCGTTGCCCGGTGCGTCCCATTGCGGCGCCCGGGTCACCGGTCCTCAAAACCGGCGGCTGGAACCTCGCAACAGGCAACGACCCCGGTGCCGTGGCGTCACGTAACTCGTTCGAGAAGAGGTCCCGGGGTTTGCGAGACTGTTCCGGTGAGTAGTGCAGCTCCCGCCCCGCGGGTCATCGCCGTCGTCGGTCCCACCGCGGCGGGAAAGTCCGATCTGGGCGTACATCTGGCCCAGCGCCTCGGCGGCGAGGTCATCAACGCCGACTCCATGCAGCTCTATCGAGGGATGGACATCGGTACGGCCAAGCTGACGTCGGAGGAGCGCGACGGCATCCCGCACCATCTTCTGGACATTTGGGACGTGAAGGTGACGGCAAGCGTCGCCGAGTACCAGCGACTGGCACGGGAGCGCATCGACGCACTGCTCGCCGAACGACGCTGGCCGATCCTCGTCGGCGGCTCCGGACTGTACGTCCGAGGGGCCGTCGACAACCTGGAATTCCCCGGCACCGACCCCGACGTGCGGGCTCGCTTGGAGGAGGAGCTCACCCTGCGTGGCTCCGGCGCGCTGCACGCCCGACTGGCCGTAGCCGACCCCGAGGCCGCCCACGCGATCCTCCCCAGCAATGGTCGCCGTATCGTTCGCGCCCTCGAAGTCATCGAGATCACCGGCAAACCCTTCACCGCCAACCTCCCCGGCCACGACTCGGTCTACGACACCCTGCAGATCGGCGTCGATGTGGCACGCCCCGAGCTCGACGACCGCATCGCCCACCGGGTGGACCGCATGTGGGAGGCCGGCCTCGTCGACGAAGTGCGCGCACTGGAGGCGCACGGGCTGCGAGAGGGGCGTACGGCGTCGCGTGCCCTCGGCTACCAGCAGGTGCTCGCGGCGCTCTCCGGGGAATGCAGCGAGGACGAGGCGCGCACCGAGACCGTACGCGCCACCAAGCGCTTCGCGCGCCGCCAGGATTCCTGGTTCAGGCGCGATCCACGGGTGCATTGGCTGAGTGGGGCTGCGGCGGATCTCACAGAACTCCCGCAGCTCGCGCTGGCATTGGTCGAACGACCGGTTACAGCCTGATCACGTCATGGCATCGGGACGCTCCGGCCGTCATCCGGGCCTCTGAGGCCGTGCCATCATCGAGCTTCGATCGACCAAGTGGAGTCCTAGTTGGGAGGGCGCGTGGCGATGGAGGCCGGCCCTCGCGACACCGCACAAGGCGCGGAGCAAGGCACCGCCGCTGGCGGGGCGTATGACACCGCACAGGATCAGCAGGACCCGGACGGGGACCGACTGAGCCCGGACGGGCCCGATGAGACCGGCGGCGTGACGGCCGACGGACCCGAGCCCGACGAGATGTTCGCGGAGCCCGAGGTCGAGGTCGAGCTGCGCCCGCAGCGCCGGATGCGCATCTGGCAGCTGGCGCCCATCGTGAGCCTCGCGGCGCTCGGCTCCCTGATGTTCGCCTTCCCGCTGGCCTTCGACTTCGGCGACAGCGGAGCGATGATCGCCATGCTCGGCCTGCTGATCTCCTCCTGCGCCGCGGGCTGGGGCATGATGGCCGCTCGCCGCGTTGGTTACACGTGGCCCGGCCTGCCGCAGCGCGGTTCCGGCCGCCGCCCGGACTGGCGGGTCGTGATCGCCTACACCGTGGTCGTCACCGCGGTCGTGGTGCTCGCCGTGTGGCGCGTGGCCCGCCTGCGCTGAGCGGCCGGAAAGCTGCCGCCGGTGACTGTGGTCCGCCTGCCGGACTGGTCGGCCGGGCTGTCATCAAGACCCCGTACGATCGAGGAATGAGCACGCGGATCGCCTTCCTCAAGGGGCACGGGACCGAGAACGACTTCGTGATCATCCCCGACCCCGAGAACGCCATCGACCTGCCCCCGGCCACTGTCGCCGCCCTGTGCGACCGCCGCGCGGGCATCGGCGGGGACGGTCTGCTGCATGTCGTACGGTCCGCCGCGCACGCCGAGGCCGAGGCGATGTCGGCCGAAGCGGAATGGTTCATGGACTACCGCAACGGCGACGGCTCGATCGCGGAGATGTGCGGCAACGGAGTGCGTGTGTTCGCGCGCTACCTCCAGCGCGCCGGACATGTGGCCGAAGGTGACATCGCCGTCGCCACGCGCGGAGGCGTGAAGACAGTGCACATCGCCAAGGAGGGCGACGTCACCGTCGGAATGGGCAAGGCGTTCCTCCCCGAAGGGGACGTCACCGTAAGCGTCGGGGAGCGCAGCTGGCCCGCGCGCAACGTCAACATGGGCAACCCGCACGCGGTCGCCTTCGTGGAGGACCTCAGCCACGCCGGAAACCTGTTCGCGCCGCCGCCGTTCAGCCCCGCGTCCGCGTATCCGGACGGAGTGAACGTCGAATTCGTCGTCGACCGTGGCATGCGTCACGTCGCTCTGCGTGTCCACGAGCGCGGTGCCGGCGAGACCCGCTCGTGCGGCACGGGCGCGTGCGCCGTGGCCGTGGCGGCGGCACGCAGGGACGGCGCCGACCCCGTTGTGACCGGCGTCCCGGCGACATACACCGTCGATGTGCCCGGCGGACGCCTGGTGATCACGGAACGGACCGACGGCGAGATCGAGATGACCGGGCCCGCGGTAATCGTCGCTGAGGGTGAGATCGACGCCGAGTGGCTCGAAACCGCGACCCCCTGAACCTTCGCTCGAATGGGTGATCCGTTTCACGCTCGGCGAGAGGCGGTCAGCCGGGCGTGGTGGGCTCGGTAGCATCAAGCACCGGCCCGGACGGGGGAACGACGCCATCCCCAGAGCCGAGTACGCCATGGGGCACCCCGTCCGCCGGTCCACGCAGCCGGAGGTGCCCATGAGTGCGGAGGCCACGAACCCCGCGATGCCCGGCCCCATCACGCCTGGAGCGCATCGCAGGAGGGGCCGCCCCCGGATCGATCTGCGGCGCCTCAGCCGGGCCGCTCTCCTGGGGCCCGCAGCCCGTGACCGGCTGCCCGACGCGATCGGCCACGTGGTCGAGGCCCATCGCGCCCACTACCCCGACGCGGACCTCGACCCGCTGCATCGGGCGTACGTCCTCGCCGAGTCCTCGCACCGCGGTCAGATGCGCAAGAGCGGCGAGCCCTACATCACGCACCCGCTCGCCGTGACCCTGATCCTCGCCGAACTCGGTGCCGAGACCACGACTTTGACGGCCTCTCTGCTCCACGACACCGTCGAGGACACGGAAGTGACGCTCGATCAGGTACGCGACCAGTTCGGCGAGGAAGTCCGCTATCTCGTCGACGGCGTCACGAAGTTGGAGAAGGTCGACTACGGAGCGGCCGCCGAGCCCGAGACGTTCCGCAAGATGCTCGTCGCCACCGGCAGCGACGTACGCGTGATGTCGATCAAACTCGCCGACCGGCTGCACAACATGCGCACCCTCGGCGTGATGCGCCCCGAGAAGCAGGAACGCATCGCCAAGGTGACAAGGGACGTTCTGATCCCGCTCGCCGAACGTCTGGGCGTCCAGGCCCTCAAGACCGAGCTCGAGGACCTCGTCTTCGCGATCCTGCACCCCGAGGAGTACAAGCACACCAAGGAACTCATCGTCAGCAACGTCTCGCGTGCTGACGATCCCCTCGCCGAGATCGCCGAAGAGGTGCGCGCGGTCCTGCGCGAGGCCGGCCTGCAGGCCGAAGTCCTCATCCGGCCACGGCACTTCGTCTCCGTGCACCGCGTCTCCCGCAAGCGCGGCGAGCTGCGCGGCTCCGACTTCGGACGCATCCTGGTGCTCGTGAACGAGGACGCCGACTGCTACGGAGTCCTCGGCGAACTGCACACCTGCCTCACACCCGTGGTCTCGGAGTTCAAGGACTTCATCGCCGTCCCCAAGTTCAACCTGTACCAGTCCCTGCACACCGCCGTCGCCCGCCCTGACGGCCAAGTCGCCGAAGTCCTCATCCGTACGCACCAGATGCACAAGGTCGCCGAGGCCGGCGTCATCGCGCTCGGCAATCCCTACGCTCCTCCTTCGGAGGAGCAGAAGGACAGCGCCGTCGAGCGCCCTGCGGACGGCGAGCGCGCCGACCCCACCCGCCCCGGCTGGCTCTCCCGTCTCCTCGACTGGCAGGAAGCCGCCCCGGACCCCGACACGTTCTGGTCCACGCTGCGCGAAGACCTCGCCCAGGACCGGGAGATCACCGTCTTCCGTCCCGACGGCGGCGCGCTGGGGCTGCCTGCGGGCGCAAGCTGCGTGGACGCCGCCTACGCCCAGTACGGCGAGGACGCGCACGCCTGCATCGGTGCGCGCGTCAACGGCCGCCTGGCGACGCTGAGTACGGTCCTGAGCGACGGCGACACCGTGCAACTGCTCATGGGCCAGGACCCGTCCTCGGAGCCCTCCAGGGAGTGGCTGGAGCACGCGCACACGCCTGTCGCGCGGATTGCCATCACCCGCTGGCTGGCCGCGCATCCGTCGCCCGCCGCGCAGCCCGAGGCCCCCGCCGCGAGCCCGCGCCCGTACGCCGACGGCCCCGCCGCGCGCCCGGCCGCCGCGGATGTCGTCGTCGACCAGCCCGGCGCGACTGTACGGCTCGCGGGCTGCTGTACGCCCGTACCGCCCGACGCGATCACCGGATTCTCCGTACGCGGGGGAGTAGTGACCGTGCACCGCCTCGAGTGCGCCGGGGTGGCGCGGATGAAAGGCATGGGGCGCGCGGAGGTCGACGTGCGCTGGGGTGACACCATGGAGTGCCGCGTCACTCTCGTCGCCGAATCCTTCGGGCGGCCCCATCTGCTCGCCGACCTCACTGAAGCCATCGCCGGGGAAGGCGTCGCTGTCGTCTCTGCGACCGTCGAACCGCCCAGCCAGCAGCGCGTACGCCACACATACACGCTCCAACTCCCGGACGCCGCTCACCTTCCCGCGCTGATGCGGGCCATGCGCAACGTGCCGGGTGTGTACGACGTGACCCGCGCTCAGCACCCGGCGACGGCTCCGTAGAAGGGCCTCGGGAATGTGCGGCGCCTGAAGCCGGCCGCACGTCGCGGTCACGTGGAAAGAGCCCGTTCGGGTGGGCACGGCGCGAGTCGTCGCCGCGAGGCAGCCCGGCGCTGATAGCCGTGGTCCATGCTGCGCACCCCCAGGACCTCCCGTACCAGGACGCCACGCCCGACGGCCCACCGACGGACCCGGAGGGCGGTCCTCGCCTCCGCCGCCTCTGCCTGCCTCATCGCCGCAAGCGCCCCCTCACCGGCCCCGCTCGGCATCGGCGACCGCCTCTTCCCGTACCTGGGCAATCCCGGGTACGACGTCACGGCGTACGACCTCGACTTCACCTATCCCGGCAGCAACAGCAAGCCGCTGCCGACCGTCACCACCATCGGGGCCTGGACGACAGACTGGCTGGAGCAGGTCAATCTTGACTACTCGCACGGAACAGTGCGATCCGTCGAGGTCAACGGCGCGTTCGCGGAGTTCCGGAGCGCGGGCGAGGACTTGGTGGTCACCCCCGAGGAGCCACTGCCGCCCGGAGTCCCGATGCGGATCACCGTGCGCCACGACAGCAACCCCATGCCCGGAAAGGGCAAGGAGAGCGGCTGGGTACGGACCAAGGACGGTCTTGCCATGGCCAACCAGCCCGACGCCGGTCACCGGATCTTCCCGGGCAACGACCACCCCTCGGACAAGGCCCTGTTCACCATCCGGGTCACCGCGCCCAACGGATACAAGGCCGTCGCCAACGGGCTCCCCGTAGAAGTGGACCGCCGAGCCGAGGCCACCACCTGGACGTACCGGACCAAGCACCCCATGGCCACCGAACTGGCCCAGGTGTCCATCGGTCGTTCCTCCGTGCTGCACCGAGACGGTCCGAACGGCCTGCCCGTACGCGATGTGGTGCCCACCAAGGACCGCGAGCAGCTGGAACCGTGGCTCAAGAAGACGCCCGGCCAGATCGCCTGGATGCAGAAGAAGATCGGCCGCTACCCTTTCGAGACGTACGGGCTGCTGATCGCCGAGGCGCGGACCGGGTTCGAACTCGAGACACAGACCCTCTCTCTCTTCGAGAGAGAGCTCTTCACGCGTCCTGCGTACCCGAAGTGGTACATCGAGTCGGTCATGGTGCACGAGCTGTCGCACCAGTGGTTCGGCAACAGCGTCGCCCCGCGTACCTGGTCCGACCTGTGGCTCAACGAAGGACACGCCACCTGGTACGAGGCCCTGTACGCCGAGGAGAAGGCCGACAGGCCCATGGAGGACCGGATGCGCGCGGCCTACCGCGCCTCCGACACCTGGCGGGAGGCCGGAGGCCCGCCCGCCGCACCCAAGGGAGCCGAACCCGGCGAGAAGCTCAGCATCTTCAGGCCGAACGTCTATGACGGAAGCGCCCTCGTCCTGTACGCGCTGCGCGAGAAGATCGGTCGGCCCGCGTTCGAGCAGCTGGAACGAGCCTGGGTGAGCACCCATCGCGACGGCGTGGCGGACACCGCGGACTTCGAGCGGCTCGCTTCGGCCATCGCGGGCCGTGACCTGAGCGGATTCTTCGAGGCCTGGCTCTACGGGGCGAAGACCCCGCCCATGCCGGGCCACCCGGACTGGCGCAGCGAGGCGCCCGCCAAGAAGGCCGAGAAGCGTGCGCGAAAGTCAGCGGCGGCCCCGAAATAACCCGCGATAACTCGGGTGACGAGACGGGCCGTGCCGTGCGACCATCTTCAGGTCAACGACGCCGCAGGTCGGCGACGCGGCCCCCGGACCCGGGCCGGGAATCTCCCGGCGGTCCCGGACGTTGTCAGGAGTGATGGACCGCAGTCCGTCGCCCCACAGGTATCCCATCGACGTAAGGACCCAATGACCTCCTCTTCTTCCCCTTCCCAGGACGCGCAGAGCTTCGCTCAGAACTACCCCGAAGGTCTTCGGGCCGATGCCCTGATGGAAGAGGACGTCGCCTGGAGCCACGAGATCGACGGAGAGCGGGACGGCGAACAGTTCGACCGTTCCGACCGCGCGGCCCTGCGCCGCGTGGCGGGCCTCTCCACCGAGCTCGAGGACGTCACCGAGGTCGAGTACCGACAGCTCCGTCTGGAGCGCGTGGTGCTCGTCGGCGTGTGGACCACGGGGACCGCCGCGGACGCGGACAACTCCCTCGCGGAGCTGGCCGCCCTCGCGGAGACCGCGGGCGCGCTGGTGCTCGACGGCGTGGTCCAGCGCCGCGACAAGGCGGACCCGGCCACGTACATCGGTTCCGGCAAGGCCAACGAGCTGCGCGACATCGTGCTCGAAACGGGCGCCGACACCGTCATCTGCGACGGTGAGCTGAGTCCCGGCCAGCTGATCCACCTCGAAGACGTCGTCAAGGTCAAGGTCATCGACCGTACGGCCCTGATCCTCGACATCTTCGCCCAGCACGCCAAGTCCCGAGAGGGCAAGGCTCAGGTCGCGCTCGCGCAGATGCAGTACATGCTGCCGAGGCTCCGAGGCTGGGGTCAGTCGCTGTCCCGTCAGATGGGCGGCGGCAAGGGCGGCGGCCTGGCGACTCGTGGACCCGGTGAGACCAAGATCGAGACGGACCGGCGCCGGATCCGCGAGAAGATGGCGAAGATGCGCCGGGAGATCGCGGCAATGAAGACCGGCCGCGAGATCAAGCGTCAGGAGCGCCGTCGTAACAAGGTGCCCTCGGTCGCGATCGCCGGTTACACCAACGCCGGCAAGTCCTCGCTGCTCAACCGCCTCACGGGCGCGGGCGTGCTGGTCGAGAACTCACTGTTCGCGACCCTCGACCCGACCGTGCGCCGGGCCGAGACCCCGAGCGGGCGGCTGTACACGCTGGCGGACACCGTCGGCTTCGTGCGACACCTGCCGCACCACCTCGTCGAGGCGTTCCGCTCCACGATGGAGGAGGTCGGAAACTCCGACCTGATCCTGCACGTGGTGGACGGGTCGCACCCGGCGCCGGAGGAGCAGCTGGCCGCCGTGCGCGAGGTCATCCGCGACGTCGGTGCGACGAAGGTGCCCGAGATCGTAGTGATCAACAAGGCGGACGCGGCGGACCCGCTGGTGCTTCAGCGGCTGATGCGGATCGAAAAGCGCTCCATCGCCGTCTCCGCCCGCACGGGCCTCGGCATGGAGGAGCTGCTCGCGCTCATCGACGTCGAACTGCCGCGTCCCTCGGTCGAGATCGAGGCTCTCGTGCCGTACACGCACGGCGGGCTGGTCGCGCGCGCCCACAACGACGGCGAGGTGATCTCCGCGGAGCACACCCCGGAGGGCACGCTGTTGAAGGCGCGGGTGCACGAGGAACTGGCGGCGGAACTGGCTCCGTACGTTCCGATGCCTGCCGTCTGATTCACAGAGCGAAAAGGCCCGCCCCTCTCGGCGCTTTCCAGGGGGCGGGCCTTCGTCATGCTGTACGCGGCGCCGACGAGCGACGAGCGCGACGCGTCGACGGCCCGCACGATGCTACTCGCGACGCGTCGACGGCCTGCACGACGCTACGTGGCGGCGCACTCTGCTCGCGGGACCGAAGCCCGCCTCGGTGCCCTCGCCGGCTTCGGTCCCGCGGGCCGGGTACCGTTCCCGCCGCTGCGGACTTGCCGAGGTCGTTGTACGCGGGCACGAAGGCGATGTTGCGAAACAGTCGCCGTCGGCGAGCCCGCCGTGGCTCGTGGTCCACAGCAGGTTGGACTTGCCCGGGTTGGCCGGATCCTCGACTGCCAGGGCGCCGAGGAACGGGAGTTCACCCCGATCGGGTGGGCGGTGTTCCGGACACCCCGCCACGCCCGGGCGGTTGAGGACGAACGGCGGCGTGGCAGCGAAGGTTTCCGCGCGGCCCGGCCGCCACCGTCCATCCGATGCCGCTACTACTGACCTGCGAACTTCTTGCTCACCGCGTCGTAGATCCCCTTGGCCTCCGCACCCAGGTGCGGGCCCGCCAGCCAGCCCGCCGTCACCGGGCCGATCGAGGTGTTGGACACCAGCGCGGGCTTTCCGTCCGAACCCGTCGCGACCCAGCCGCCGCCCGACGAACCACCGGTCATGGTGCACCCGATGCGGTACATCGTCGGCTCGGTCTTGGCGATCGAGAGCCGGCCCGGCTTGTCCACGCACTGGTACATGGTCTCCCCGTCGAACGGCTTCGCCGCCGGGTAACCGGTCGCCGTAATGCTGGCGACCTCCGGCACGGCCGGAGCGTTGAAGTCCACCGGGAGCGCCGAACCGACCGTCTCCTCGAGGGACTTGCCCTCGCTGCCCTTCTCCGGCGTCACATGAATGACGGCGAAGTCGTACGAGGCACCCTCGCCGCCCGTGGCGCCGCCCTGCTCGATCCACTGGTCCGAGGTCTGCGCCCAGTCACCCCACCAGACACCGTACGGAGCGACCTCTTCCTTGGTCGCGGTCTGGAGCTCCGCCGCCGTCAGGCCATCGTTGTTGTACGAGGGCACGAAGGCGATGTTGCGGTACCAGCCGCCCTTCTTGCCGGCGTGCACGCAGTGGCCCGCGGTCCACACCAGGTTGGACTTGCCCGGGTTGGCCGGATCCTCGACCACGGTCGCCGAGCAGACCATCGTGCCCTCTGGAGAGTCGAAGAGCACCTTGCCCGCCTCGGCGGCGTTGTCGTGGTACCCCGTCGGAACGGCCTTCGCGGCGACCGGCGCCGGCTCCGGATCGGTCACGCCCTGGTCACCCGAGAGGTCGCTCTCGTCGACGCCCTTGCCCTGCTCCGGGTCCTCGGCCTCGCGCATACGTTCCTGGTCCCACAGGCCCTCGATGATCGGGTTGATGAAGTCACCGGCCTCGCGCAGCCAGTCGTCCTTGTCCCAGTTCTTCCAAGCGCCGCCCTTCCACTTGTCGACGTCGATCCCGTGCTCTTTGAGCCTGTCCTTGAGGTCGTCCGGAATCGTGATCTTGTCGTCGCCGGCCGTTGACGCCGCCGCGTCGCCGCTGACGTTGGTGTCGTCGCCCGAGGCGCAGGCGGTGGCGGTCAGCGCCAGCGCGGTGGCCAGTCCGACCGCGGCCAGCACGGGGGAAGTTCTGCGGCGTGAGCTCCTCCCTCGACGGGCGGCGAAGGACGGGCGTATGGGTCGCATGGTGTGACTCCCCCTGGAGGTGAACGAACAACTCTGCGCTGCCACATGGGGCTTCGTACGAACCCGGGGGTCCGGATGTGCCTCACATGGACCGTCTGTGCTGGACCGTGTGTGCTGATCAGCGGCAATCGCTGAACGGCACCACAGACTATGCCGTTGCTGTGGGGGACTTCCGACGGAACCGCAACGGTTCCGTCACGGCAAGGATCTTCGTCCCACCGTTGCCCCTCGCGGTCCCCGTCGTTGGTACGTACGGGGGACGTTCCGGCTGCGTTCATCCCCTTGCCGCCTCCCACTGGGCGGCCGTGCAACTCGCCTGTGGACAGCGGGAGGACCGACCGACGTGGCTGTGACCGAGTCTGCGCCCGGGGTGGCGCCCGCGATGGACGAAGCCGTGGGAGTGCCTGAGGCACGCGAGTCGTCAGGGGTGTCCGCGAGGGCGTCCCCGGCTGGCGACTCCCCGGGCGAACGTGCGACAGCGGGGGCGCAGACGGCGCACGAGGGGATCCTGCGGCGGCAGTCGGCGCGCGAGTCGGCGGCGCGCACCTATGCGCGCGCCCTGCCGATCGTGCCCGTGCGGGCGCGCGGGCTGACGATCGAGGGCGCCGACGGGCGGCGCTATCTCGACTGCCTCTCCGGGGCGGGGACGTTGGCCCTCGGGCACAACCACCCAGTGGTGTTGGAGGCCATCAGGAAGGTCCTCGACTCGGGGGCGCCGCTCCATGTCCTCGACCTGGCCACGCCCGTCAAGGACGCGTTCACCACCGAACTGTTCCGCACGCTGCCGCCCGGGCTCGCCGACCACGCGCGCGTGCAGTTCTGCGGGCCCGCCGGCACGGATGCCGTGGAGGCCGCGTTGACGCTGGTGCGCACCGCGACCGGGCGCAGCGGGATTCTTGCCTTCGTCGGCGCGTACCACGGGATGACCGCGGGGGCGCTCGCGGCATCCGGGGGCGCCTCCGACGTACGAGTCGCGCGCCTGCCCTATCCGCACGACTACCGCTGCTCGTTCGGCATCGGAGGCCAACAGGGAGCCGAACTCGCCGCGCGCTGGACCGAGTCCGTCCTCGACGACCCCAAGTCCGGGGTGCCGAGTCCCGCCGGGATGATCCTGGAGCCGGTGCAGGGCGAGGGCGGAGTGATTCCGGCGCGCGACGACTGGATGCGGCGGATGCGGGAGATCACCTCGGCTCGCTCCATCCCGCTGATCGCCGACGAGGTCCAGACGGGGGTCGGCCGGACGGGCGCGTTCTGGGCGGTGGAACACAGCGGCATCACGCCCGACGTGATGGTTTTGTCCAAGGCCATCGGCGGCAGCCTGCCTCTGGCCGTCGTGGTCTACCGCGACGACCTCGACGTCTGGGAACCCGGCGCCCACGCGGGCACGTTCCGCGGCAACCAGCTGGCCATGGCCGCCGGTGCCGCGACTCTCGCCTACGTCCGTGAGAACCGTCTCGCCGAGCGCGCGGCCGCCCTGGGTGAGCGCATGCTCACCCAATTGCGGGGGCTGGCCGCGGACTTCCCGTGCATCGGCGACGTGCGCGGCCGGGGACTGATGATCGGCATCGAACTCGTGGACCCCGAAGAACCGCCGGCGTTCGCCGGGGGACCGCCTCCCGTCGCTCCCGAACTGGCGGCCGCCGTCCAACAGGAATGCCTGCGCCGCGGACTGATCGTCGAACTCGGCGGCCGCCGCTCCAGCGTGGTGCGGCTGCTGCCTCCGCTCACGATCAGCGACGAGCAGGCAAGGGCGGTGCTCGACCGGCTGGCGGACGCGGTGGCGGCGGTCGCGTCCAGTGGGCTGTGGGGGCGGGGAGTTGGGGTGGCCGGGCAGGTCGACGCGACCGAGCGGGCCAATCGCTCCGGTCGGGCCGCGTGCTCCGGATAGGCCGGTGCGGTGGACGGCGTACACGACGCTACCGCGTGGCGTGGACCGCGGGACTCGACGTCGCACGGTGATACCGGCAAGGCATCACCGGCTGGTCCACCTCCCCGAAGCCTGTGGACCCGACGGCGCCCAGGCAAGCAGACATCCCGTATCGACCAGGAAGCACGCAGGTCCAGCCGTACCCGGAACAGCCCGGGTTCGTCACCGCACGAGCCTGAACCACCTCACAAGGAATCCTCTTGAACGCCACCCCAGCACCCGACGGCCGCTCCCACACCCACGAGCGAGGAGTCCGCGGCACGCGGGCCCCGCTCGTGCCGGGGGCCGAATCGATCCCCCGGCAGAAGGGAGGGGCGCGGGCGTCCGAACGGCTGCGTGGCGCCACCACTGACCTGCTGGAGAACCCCGATCCGCATACCGCGGCCCAGGCCGCGGCCATCGAGAACCTGCTGCGCTGCTGGGTACGCGAGCACGACCTCTCCGCTCCCGACGACGGCACACTCCGCATCCCCCTCCCCGCCAGCGGCACGGCCCTCGCCGTTCCGGTCCATTACTGGTCCGCCACGGGATGGCACCGCCTCGGCCTCCCGTACCTCTCCGACGCTCCCGACCAGGCACCTCCCACAGACGCGGTCACGCTGGCGGCCCTGCTGGGACGCGAGGCACCGACGGTTGGGGCTCCTGCCGGGCACGGAGCCCTCGTCACAGGGAATGCGCCTTCAGCGCCGAACGCCTTCGCCGAGGCGCTCGCTCCCGCCGGAACGAACGCCCGAACCGACGGCGGTGACCTGGTCGGCCGAGTCGCCGACTCCATGCGGCGAACCGTCATGTTCCTCACGGACCGCAGGGAGAACCCGGTCGACGGCCCCGATACCTTCCTCTCCGCCGAGCAGGCGTTGCTGCTCGGTCACCCGCTGCACCCCACCCCGAAGAGCCGCGAGGGACTCTCCGAGGCCGAGACTCGCCTCTACTCACCTGAGTTGCGCGGTTCCTTCCCCCTGCACTGGATGGCCGTCGCCCCCTCCGTACTCGCCACCGACTCGGCCTGGACCGAGCGAGGCCGACCCGTACCCGCAGAGCACCTCCCACCTCGGCTCGCCGGAGTCGGCCTTCCGCTGCCCGACGGGTACGCCGCGCTGCCTATGCACCCCTGGCAGATCCGCGAGGTCCGCCACCGCCTGGAGACGGCGAAACTCCTGGACGCCGGGCTGCTCCAGGACCTTGGCCCCCATGGCTCCCCGTGGCACTCCACCTCCTCCGTACGCACCGTCTACCGCTCCGGCACCCCCGCGATGCTGAAGCTCTCGTTGGGCCTGCGCATCACCAACTCCTGCCGGGAGAACCTCCGCAAGGAACTCCACCGTGGTGTCGAGGTCCACCGCCTTCTCCGCGGCGGCCTCGCCGAACAGTGGCGGGCGGCCCACCCGGGCTTCGACATCGTCCGCGACCCGGCCTGGCTCGCGGTGAACGACCTGGACGGCAACCCGGTGCCTGGCCTCGACGTGGTGATCCGCCACAACCCGTTCACGCCGACGGACGACGCCTCCTGCATCGCCGGACTCGTCTCACCCAGGCCCCAGGCCCAGTCCAACGCACAGCAGCGCCGCGAGCAGAGCAGGCCCGCGATGCGGTCCCGGCTCACCGACATCGTCACCCGCCTCGCCGGACGCACGGGCCGGCCACGTGGCGCCGTCGCCGCCGAGTGGTTCCTGCGCTACCTGGAACAGGTCGTCCGCCCCGTCCTGTGGCTGGACAGCGAGGCCGGCATCGCCTTGGAGGCACACCAGCAGAACACGCTGCTCCTGCTGGACGCGGAAGGGTGGCCCTGCGGCGGCCGCTACCGCGACAACCAGGGCTACTACTTCCGCGCCTCCCGACGCGCGGAACTGGACAAACGACTCCCCGGCATCGGCGAACGCAGCGACACCTTCGTCTCCGACGAGGTCACCGACGAACGCTTCGCCTACTACCTCGCCATCAACAACGTGCTCGGCCTCATCGGTGCCTTCGGCTCCCAACGCCTCGCCGACGAACGCCTGTTGATCGCCGCCTTCCGGCGTTTCCTCGCCGACGTCGCGTCCGGACCCGCCCGGCTGCGTACATCCCTGCCTGCCCACCTGCTCGACTCACCCGTCCTGCGTTGCAAGGCCAACCTGCTGACCCGGCTGCACGGCCTCGATGAACTCGTCGGCCCGGTCGATACCCAGTCCGTCTACGTCACCATCGCCAACCCCCTTCATTCCTGAGGAACATGACCCACCCCGTCTCCTGAGAGGAGCGTCGTCGTGCCTCCCACCGATGCGAGCACCGACGCCGGTACCGCCCCCTTCTCCATCGCCGACAGCGACACAGGCCCCGGTGCGGACAGCGAGGACACCCTCGACCTGCGCCTGCCCGACGACTTCCTCGCTTTCTTCGCGGAGGAAGCCGAAGCAGCCCCGGCAGCCCGGGGGGCCGCGGAACGGGGCGAGGAGAACGGCACGGCACAGGGCATGGCGAGGCCTGCACTCGCCACCCCGACCGGTGACGACCTGCTCGACCGCGTCGGTGACTGGGGGCCGACTGCCACCTCCGTGGGCGTCTTCCAACTGGTCCCCGTACGCATCGACCGAGACCTCCCGCTCATCAGCCGCTGGATGAACGACCCTGCTGTGGCGGCCTTTTGGGAGCTCTCCGGCCCCGAGACGGCGACCGAGGATCATCTGCGAGCCCAGCTCGGCGGCGACGGGCGCAGCGCCCCCTGTCTCGGAGTGCTGGACGGCACTCCGATGAGCTACTGGGAGATCTATCGCGCGGACCTCGACCCCTTGGCCCGCCACTATCCCGCCCGCCTGCACGACACCGGGATCCACCTCCTCATCGGTGGTGTCGCCAATCGCGGGCGAGGACTCGGCACCACTCTGCTCCGGGCCGTCTCCGACCTCGTCCTCGACCGGCGTGCGTCAAGCGCACGCGTCATCGCTGAACCAGACCTGCGCAACACCCCCTCCGTGTCCGCCTTCCTCAGCGCCGGCTTCCGGTTCTCCGCCGAGGTCGATCTGCCCGACAAGCGGGCAGCCCTCATGGTCCGAGACCGGGCCCTGCGCGATCTGTTGTAGCGCCATCACTCTTAGTACACCGCTCGCCCCGATCAGGTTCCCAGCCGAGGAGTCCCGTGCCGAACCCGTCCGCCACCCCGGCTTCCGGGGAGCCGTCCTTGCTCTACGACCCGCCTGAACTGAGCCGGGAGCGATGGGAAAGAGCCGGGCGCCGCCTGCTCGCCAAGATGATCGGTGAGTTCGCGCACGAGGAGATCTTGCGGCCGGAGCCGGAGCCGGAGCCGGAGCGGCAGTCGGAGCCTGCCGGTGGCACGGTGTCTGGTGGACAGGTGTCGGGTGGAGACTTGGTGCCAGAGGGGCGTGTCGTGCCCGATGGACCGGTCGTGCCCGGCGAACCTGCCGAGACTGGCGGACCGGCCGTGCCCGGCAGGCTCTCTGCACTCGACGAACCAGCCACACCTGATGGACCAGCCACACCTGATGGACCAGCCACACCTGATGGACCAGCCACACCTGATGGACCAGCCGCGCCCACCGAATCTGCCACGTCCCGCGGACCATCCGTACCTTGCGGATCATCCGTACCTTGCGGACCATCCGTACCCGGCAGAGCAACCACGCCCACCCCAGCCGCCGCCCCTCCCAGGGTGACGGCACCCTTCGCAGACCCTGGCCCCGGAGGAGACGATTCGCCACCCTCCCCAGGCGATCAGAAGCCCCCGCCCCCGCTCTCCGCCGCTGTGCAGTCGGTCATGCCATCGTCCACCGCCCCGGAAGAAGCTGCCTCCCAGGGCGAGCGGTCCTACACCCTCCGCCTCGACGCCGGCGGCACCCTCGCCTTCCGCGCCCGCCGCGGCGCATACGGCAGTTGGCGAGTCGACCCGGCATCACTCACCTTCACCGAAGGAACCGAAGGAACCGAAGGAACCGAAGGAACCGAAGGAACCGAAGGAAGAACGGACGAAGCCGAAGCACCCGACGGTGTCGGAGGAACCGATGAAAGGAAAGCCCCCCGCCCCTTCACCGACCCCCTCGACTTCCTCACCCGCGCCCGCGCAACGCTGGGCCTGGACGGCGCCACCCTCGGCCACGTCATTCGCGAACTGACCACCACACTCGCCGCGGACGCACGCCTGGACCACACTGCACGCCCCGCCGCCCGCCTCGCCGACCTCGGGTACGCGGAGCTGGAAGGCCATCAGACGGGCCACCCCTGGATCGTCCTCAACAAGGGCCGCCTCGGTTTCTCCGCGACGGACGCCGCCCACTGGGCACCCGAGGGCCGTAGAGCGACGGCCCTGCCCTGGATCGCTGTGCATACCTCGCTCGCCACCTACCGGGGCGTCGCGGGCCTTGACACCGCCGAGCGGCTCTACGCGCGCGAGCTCGATCCCGAGACCAAAGAGTCCTACGACACCGCACTACGCGCGCGTGGGCTCGCTCCGGAGGCGTACCTCTATCTGCCCGTGCACCCCTGGCAGTGGAACGACGTCGTGCTGCCGCTCTTCGCGCCCTCCGTCGCCGAGGGCACCATCGTCCCGCTGCACGCGGACGGCGACCTGCGCCTGCCCCAGCAGTCGATCCGCACCTTCCTCAACACCTCACGCCCGGACCGGCACACCGTCAAGCTGCCGCTGTCCGTCCTCAACACACTGGTGTGGCGCGGCCTTCCGACGGAACGGACGCTCGCGGCCCCCGCCGTCACCGCCTGGATGCACGGCCTGCGTGAGGCCGATCCCTTCCTGCGCGACACCTGCGGGGTCATCCTGCTCGGCGAGGTCGCTTCGGTGGCCGTCGAACATCCTGTGTACGACGCCCTCCCGGAAGTTCCGTACCAGTACAGGGAGTTGCTCGGTGCGATCTGGCGCGAGCCGGTCGCCCGCCATCTGGCACCCGGCGAGCGCGCCCGCACCCTGGCCGCTCTCCTGCATACGGACCCGGACGGACGTGCCTTCACCGCGGAGCTCGTCGAACGCTCGGGCCTGGCCCCGCGGACGTGGCTGCGCCGCCTCTTCGCCGCGCTGCTGCCACCCCTGCTGCGCTTCCTCTACCGCTACGGCACTGTGTTCAGTCCACATGGCGAGAACGCGATCGTTGTCTTCGACGACCATGACGTCCCCGTCCGACTCGCCGTGAAGGACTTCGTGGACGACGTGAACGTCAGCGCGGTTCCGCTCCCCGAGCAGGCCTCCATGCCGGACGACGTACGAGCCGTCCTGCTCCGCGAGCCGCCGGTGTTCCTCACCCAGTTCATCCACTCCGGACTCTTCGTCGGAGTCTTCCGCTACCTGGCGCCGCTGTTCGAGGAACAACTGGGCGTACCCGAGGCCCAGTTCTGGTCGCTCGTCCGGGCCGAGATCCTCCGTCACCAGAAGCTCTTCCCTGAGCTCAAGGAGCGTTACGAGACGTTTGACCTGCTCACTCCCCGCATTGAGCGGCTGTGTCTCAATCGCAACCGTCTGCACCTGGACGGCTACCGCGACCGTTCCCAGCGCCCGCACGCCGCCGTGCACGGCACCGTCCCGAACCCGCTGTACCGGCCTTGATCACCGACTGTGCAGGCGTCTTGATCGCGTCGCTCGCCTCGGCCTTGATCGCCCGGTTGTCAGTGCCGCCCCGTAGGGTGGTTTCGCTATGACAGAGCCCTCACTCCCTGAACTCCTGCATGCCGCCGTCACAGCTGTCGGCGGTACGGAGCGCCCTGGCCAGGTGACCATGGCCGAAGCCGTCGCGCAGGCCATCGACGACGGCTCCCATCTGCTGGTCCAGGCGGGCACCGGCACCGGCAAGTCGCTCGGCTACCTGGTGCCCGCGCTCGCGCACGGGGAGCGGGTCGTCGTGGCGACGGCCACCCTGGCGCTTCAGCGGCAGCTCGTGGAACGGGATCTTCCGCGCACGGTGGACGCGCTGCATCCGCTGCTCCGCCGCCGCCCCCAGTTCGCGATGCTCAAGGGCCGGTCGAACTACATGTGCCTGCACCGCCTCCATGAAGGCATGCCCCAGGACGAGGAGGAGGGCCTCTTCGACCAGTTCGAGGCGGCCGCGCCCACCAGCAAGCTGGGCCAGGACCTGGTGCGACTGCGGGACTGGGCGGACGAAACCGAGACCGGCGACCGTGACGACCTCACCCCTGGTGTCTCGGACCGGGCCTGGTCGCAGATCTCGGTGTCCTCCAGGGAGTGCCTGGGCGCCTCGAAGTGCGCATACGGCGCCGAGTGCTTCGCGGAGATGGCCCGGGAGCGCGCCAAGCTCGCCGATGTCGTCGTCACCAACCATGCCCTCCTCGCGATCGACGCCATCGAGGGCGCCCCGGTCGTTCCGCAGCACGAGGTGCTGATCGTCGACGAGGCGCACGAGCTGGTTTCCCGCGTCACCGGAGTCGCGACCGGCGAGCTCACGCCCGGCCAGGTCAACCGCGCCGTGCGCCGCGCCGCGAAGCTCGTCAACGAGAAGGCGGCCGATCAGCTCCAGACGGCGGCCGAGGGCTTCGAGCGCCTGATGGAGCTCGCCCTGCCCGGTCGCTTGGAGGAGATCCCGGAGGACCTCGGATACGCGCTGATGGCCCTGCGCGACGCCGCCCGTACGGTGATCTCGGCGATCGGCGCGACTCGGGACAAGTCCGTCGGAGACGAGGACGCGGTACGCAAGCAGGCCCTCGCCTCCGTCGAGACGGTCCACGACGTGGCGGAGCGGATCACGAACGGCTCCGAGTGGGACGTCGTCTGGTACGAGCGGCACGAGCCCCGCGGCGGAGCCGGATATCGATACAGCGGCGCCTCTCTGCGGGTCGCCCCGATGTCAGTGTCGGGCCTGCTGCGCGAGAAGCTCTTCACAGACCGCTCCGTCGTCCTCGCCTCGGCCACGCTGAAGCTGGGCGGCGACTTCAACGGCGTGGGTGCCTCACTGGGCCTCGCCCCGGAAGGCACCGAGGGCGAGGACAACCCGCCGTGGAAGGGCCTCGACGTCGGCTCGCCCTTCGACTACGGCAAGCAGGGCATCCTGTACGTCGCGAAGCACCTGGCGCGGCCCGCACGGGACGGCGACCGTGGGGACATGCTCACCGAGCTCACCGAGCTGATCCAGGCGGCTGGGGGCCGCACGCTCGGCCTGTTCTCCTCGATGCGGGCCGCCCAGCTCGCGGCGGAGGAACTGCGGTCCCGCATCCCGGAGTTCCCCATCCTGCTCCAGGGTGAGGAGACGCTCGGCGAGCTGATCAAGAACTTCGCGGCCGACCCGAAGACCTGCCTGTTCGGCACGCTCTCGCTCTGGCAGGGCGTGGACGTGCCGGGCGCCAGTTGCCAGCTGGTCGTGATGGACAAGATCCCCTTCCCTCGCCCTGACGACCCTCTGATGAGCGCGCGCCAGAAGGCGGTCGAGGATGCCGGGGGCAATGGCTTCATGGCCGTCGCGGCCACCCACGCGGCCCTGCTGATGGCCCAGGGAGCCGGCCGCCTCGTACGGGCGATGGGGGATCGCGGTGTGGTCGCCGTGCTGGATCAGCGGCTCGCCACGGCCCGTTACGGCAGCTATCTGAAGGCGTCGCTGCCCGACTTCTGGTACACGACGGACCGTAATCAGGTGCGACGGTCGCTGGCCGCGATCGACGAGGTGGCGCGGAAGGCTGAAGGCGCATAGATCACTGGGCCCGGCTCCGGTTTCAAGCCGGAGCCGGGCCCAGTGAAGAGCGCCAGTGTGGACAGCACAGGGCCCCGGAACCGGCGCAGAGGTCCCGGGGCCCGGTCAGGGGCGGCGGCTCAGATCCGCCGCAGCACCGCCACGACCTTGCCGAGGATGGTCGCCTCGTCGCCGGGAATCGGCTGGTACGCGGAGTTGTGCGGAAGCAGCCACACATGGCCGTCCTCGCGCTTGAAGCGCTTGACCGTGGCCTCGCCTTCCAGCATCGCGGCCACGATGTCGCCGTTCTCGGCGACGGGCTGGCGGCGGACCGTCACCCAGTCCCCGTCGCAGATCGCGGCCTCGATCATCGAGTCACCGACGACCTTCAGGACGAACAACTCGCCGTCGCCGACCAGCTGCCGGGGCAGCGGGAACACGTCCTCGACCGACTCCTCGGCGAGGATCGGGCCACCGGCGGCGATCCGGCCGACCAGCGGGACGTACGACGCGGCCGGCTTGCCCGCCGTGTCGGTGGGCTGCGCGGTGGACTGGTCGGATCCCCGGACCTCGTAGGCCCGCGGACGGTGCGGGTCGCGGCGCAGGAAGCCCTTGCGCTCCAGTGCCATTAGCTGGTGTGCGACCGAGGAAGTACTGGAGAGGCCGACGGCCTGTCCGATCTCCCGCATGGACGGTGGGTAACCGCGCCGCTGTACGGAGTCCCTGATGACCTCGATCACCCGGCGCTGCCGGTCGGTGAGTCCGGAGCTGTCCGCCCGGATGCCTGGAGGTCGGCCCGGCAGGGAGCGTGTGGGCTTGGGCCCCTCCTGGTTCACTTCATTCATGGCATGCACCGGCTCAAATCGGCCCTGGGAGCGGTCCTGGGCAGTGATGGTGGCACTGTCTGCGGTGGTGGTCACGTCGGCCCCTCTCGTTCGTCTCCCTGCTGCACAACGGTAGTTGCTTTCGAAAGGTTGCGCCAAACACACGTTCGAGTGAAATATCGCGGATAACCTGACGTGATCATGTGCCTGGGTGTATGGCAGACGCTGCACTGGGCGGACGGAAGCACTCATTGCGGTACTCCTTGCCGCCGGGGCAATGGCCTTGTGGGCCGGAGCGGGGCGAAGGACAGTGTGCCACCAGGTGCCCTGTCGGCCCGGAACCGGCCCCTGTCCCCGTGGCGCCCACCGTATCCCCGTAGGCCCGGCGCCGGTATGGCCATGCGGCACATGCCAATAAGGGTGCGACACGCGTCTGAGTGGAGAATTTCCGGGCTAAGCCCCACATCTAGTGGTTGGATTGCGGTAGCAGCCCAGAAGTTGTGGTCCCCCGGTACTTCGGGCCCATGGTCATCACCTATGCTGGGGGCTGCTTCGAGGGGCCCAAAGGGCCTGTCGAGGCTATTGAGTCGTGCTGTGAAGGAGGGTTGGAGTTCGATGCACTGCCCCTTCTGCAGGCACCCCGACAGCCGCGTCGTCGACAGCCGTACGACCGACGACGGGACGTCGATCCGCAGGCGCCGCCAGTGTCCTGACTGCTCCCGTCGTTTCACGACGGTGGAGACGTGCTCACTGATGGTGATCAAGCGGTCCGGAGTTACCGAGCCCTTCAGTCGTACCAAGGTCATCAACGGCGTGCGCAAGGCGTGCCAGGGGCGGCCTGTCACCGAGGACGCACTCGCCCAGCTCGGCCAGCGGGTCGAGGAGGCGGTGCGGGCCACCGGAAGCGCCGAACTGACCACCCATGACGTGGGGTTGGCCATACTCGGCCCGTTGCAGGAGCTGGACCTCGTCGCTTACCTGCGGTTCGCGTCCGTGTATCGGGCGTTCGACTCGTTGGACGACTTCGAGGCCGCCATCGTGGAACTCAGGGAAGAGACGCAGCGCCCCACCGCGGACGACGAAGACGCGGGCGAGGAGCGCCAGGGAACGGACCGCGGGTCCGGAGGGGCTGTCGAAGTCCCTGCGCCCGCCAGCGCCGCCGACTGACGAGGGGGGTCGGTCCGGCCCGGCCGGCGGCGATCACAGACCTGTTGCGGGCGGACGCGTATGCGCTGCGCGCGGCACCAGACATACACCGTGCCACGGGAAGAACGAGGCACTTCAGGGCGTTTTAGCCCGATACAGGGAGGCGGCATGACAGAGACGGCGAGCGGTCCGGCACGAGGTTCCCGGGCCAAGGGAACCAAGGCCAGCAAGGGGCTGCGCATCGAGCGCATCCACACCACCCCCGGCGTGCACCCGTACGACGAGGTGGCTTGGGCGCGTCGTGACGTCGTCATGACCAACTGGCGCGACGGCTCGGTCAACTTTGACCAGCGTGGCGTCGAGTTCCCCGACTTCTGGTCGGTGAACGCGGTCAACATCGTCACCAGCAAGTACTTCCGCGGTGCCGTCGGCACCCCGCAGCGCGAGGTGAGCCTCAAGCAGCTCATCGACCGCATCGTGAAGACGTACCGGAAGGCCGGTGAGGACTACAAGTACTTCGCCTCGCCCGCCGACGCCGAGATCTTCGAGCACGAGCTGGCGTACGCCCTCCTGCACCAGATCTTCAGCTTCAACTCGCCGGTCTGGTTCAACGTCGGCACTCCACAGCCCCAGCAGGTCTCCGCCTGCTTCATCCTGGCCGTCGACGACTCCATGGAGTCGATCCTCGACTGGTACAAGGAAGAGGGCATGATCTTCAAGGGCGGCTCCGGCGCCGGCCTGAACCTCTCCCGGATCCGCTCCTCCAAGGAACTGCTCTCCTCCGGCGGCAACGCCTCGGGTCCCGTCTCCTTCATGCGCGGTGCCGACGCCTCCGCGGGAACGATCAAGTCGGGTGGCGCCACGCGTCGTGCGGCCAAGATGGTCATCCTCGACGTCGACCACCCCGACATCGAGGACTTCATCCAGACCAAGGTCAAGGAAGAGGAGAAGATCCGCGCCCTGCGCGACGCGGGCTTCGACATGGACCTGGGCGGCGACGACATCACGTCCGTCCAGTACCAGAACGCCAACAACTCGGTCCGCGTGAACGACACCTTCATGAAGGCGGTCGAGAACGGCGACAAGTTCGGTCTGACGTCCCGCATGACCGGCGAGGTCATCGAGGAGGTCGAGGCCAAGGAGCTCTTCCGCAAGATGGCCGAGGCCGCCTGGGCCTGCGCCGACCCCGGCATTCAGTACGACGACACGATCAACCGCTGGCACACGTGCCCGGAGTCCGGCCGCATCAACGGCTCGAACCCGTGCAGTGAGTACATGCACCTGGACAACACGTCCTGCAACCTCGCCTCGCTGAACTTGATGAAGTTCCTCAAGGACGACGGCCTCGGCCACCAGTCCTTCGAGGTCGAGCGCTTCGCCAAGGTCGTGGAACTGGTCATCACCGCGATGGACATCTCCATCTGCTTCGCGGACTTCCCGACCCAGAAGATCGGCGAGAACACCCGCGCCTTCCGTCAGCTCGGCATCGGTTACGCCAACCTCGGCGCCCTGCTGATGGCGACCGGCCACGCGTACGACTCCGACGGCGGCCGCGCTCTCGCCGGTGCCATCACGTCGCTGATGACCGGCACGTCGTACAAGCGCTCCGCTGAGCTCGCCGCGGTCGTCGGCCCGTACGACGGCTACGCCCGCAACGCGCAGCCGCACCAGCGCGTCATGAAGCAGCACTCCGACGCCAACGCCGTGGCCATCCGCATGGACGACCTGGACACGCCGGTCTGGGCCGCCGCCACGGAGGCCTGGCAGGACGTGCTCCGCCTCGGCGAGAAGAACGGCTTCCGCAACGCGCAGGCATCTGTCATCGCGCCCACCGGCACCATTGGTCTCGCGATGTCCTGCGACACCACGGGTCTTGAGCCCGACCTCGCGTTGGTCAAGTTCAAGAAGCTGGTCGGCGGCGGCTCGATGCAGATCGTCAACGGCACCGTTCCGCAGGCCCTGCGCCGCATGGGCTACCAGGAGGAGCAGATCGAGGCGATCGTCGCCCACATCGCCGACCACGGCAATGTGATCGACGCGCCGAGCCTCAAGCACGAGCACTACGAGGTGTTCGACTGCGCCATGGGCGAGCGCTCCATCTCCGCGATGGGCCACGTCCGCATGATGGCCGCGATCCAGCCCTGGATCTCCGGCGCGCTCTCCAAGACCGTCAACCTGCCGGAGACGGCGACCGTCGAGGACGTCGAAGAGGTCTACTTCGAGGCCTGGAAGATGGGCGTCAAGGCGCTCGCGATCTACCGCGACAACTGCAAGGTCGGCCAGCCCCTCTCCGCCAAGACCAAGGAGAAGGAGAAGGAGAAGGTCGAGGTCACGGCCAAGGCCGAGGAGACCATCCGGACCGCGGTCGAGAAGGTCGTCGAGTACCGCCCGGTCCGCAAGCGCCTCCCCAAGGGCCGTCCCGGCATCACCACCTCCTTCACGGTGGGTGGCGCCGAGGGCTACATGACCGCCAACTCCTACCCGGACGACGGTCTCGGCGAGGTCTTCCTGAAGATGTCGAAGCAGGGTTCCACCCTCGCGGGCATGATGGACGCCTTCTCGATCGCCGTCTCCGTGGGCCTGCAGTACGGCGTGCCCCTGGAGACTTACGTCTCGAAGTTCACCAACATGCGCTTCGAGCCGGCCGGCATGACGGACGACCCGGACGTGCGGATGGCGCAGTCGATCGTCGACTACATCTTCCGCCGCCTGGCGCTCGACTTCCTGCCCTTCGAGACGCGCTCCGCGCTCGGCATCCACTCGGCCGATGAGCGTCAGCGTCACCTGGAGACCGGTTCGTACGAGCCGACCGACGAGGAGATGGACGTCGAGGGCCTCGCCCAGTCAGCGCCCCGCGCGCAGGAACTGAAGGCCGTCGCCGCCCCGAAGGCCGAGGTCGAGGCGGCCAAGCCCGCCCCGCAGCAGGCGCACACCAGTGCCGAACTGGTGGAGATGCAGATGGGCATCCAGGCAGACGCCCCGCTGTGCTTCTCCTGCGGTACGAAGATGCAGCGGGCCGGTTCCTGCTACATCTGCGAGGGCTGCGGCTCGACCAGCGGCTGCAGCTGACTCACGCCGAAGGGGCGGTACGGCCACCGGCCGTACCGCCCCTTCGGCGTGAGCGGGTCAGGACGAGTGGGCGCTGCCCATGGTCCTGGCGAAGGTCTCGGGGTCACAGTCGAACCCGCGGATGCCTGGGTGAAAAGTCCATTCTCCGGAGTCGTCGCGTACGAACTCCGCGACCGTCGAGGCCGTCGCCCCCAGTACGCCGCCGAAGTCGTCCTCGGCCAGCGCCGTGTACCCCTCGCGGATCCGCAGAGCCGGGTTTTGCACACTGACGAAGGTCCGTCGCCCGCCGCGCTGTTGGATGGCGACGCCGACCACCACGCGCGCGTACCGCTTGTCGAGACGGGTCAGCTCCAGGGTCATCACCTCGTCCCAGCCAAAGCCCTTGCCGTCTTTGCTGTCCCGGTTGAGGTTGATGGTGCCGTCCGGGGAGCGGCTGTCGAAGTGCACTATGTAGGCAGGGTTTTCGTGCGTGTCGGTCGCGAGGTAGGTGGCGGCGATGATGTCGAGATCGGTGGCCGCCTCACCGGCGGCACTGGGATCCCATTTCACCGATATCTCGACCTTGCTGATGCCCTTGTTGAGGCCGTTCACCGGTTCTCCCCTCGTGGTCCCCCTGCGTCAGTCACCCCAACTGCCCGGCAGGTGAGGCGCGTTGCCCATCGTGCCACGCGCGCGGGGGCGCTCGTGCGGAAGTACTCCGCCAGAGCGTGACCGACGCCACGTTCCGTGGCCTTACGATGGCGCGGTGCTGGTCAAGTGGACTCGCTGCACCGTGGTGGACCGCCGCGGTTTTGAACGGGGGCAGCGGAAATGGGCGGGACTTCTGGGGGAGCCGGGATTCCGGGGGCAGGGCGGGGGCTGGAGCCGGGGAAGGCCCGGGGTGGCCCACATCTTCGCCTTCTGGGAGAGCCGTGCCTTCTACGACTCCTTCATGGCGCGTTCCCATGATCGGCTGGCCACCGCTCAGTCAGGCACCTTCAAGGATTCCCATATCAAGCTCTTCGATCACCGTTTCGATGTGAAGACCGGTTTCGAGCCGCGCTTCACGGACGCCGACCTGGTACGCGTGGCGTTCTGCCGTGTCCACGAAGAGCGGGCCGAGCACTTCGCGCTGATGCAGGAGAAGGTCTGGAATCCCGCGATGGCCGGTTCACCCGGCATGGTGCGGGGCCTGTTCGGGGAGGGGCCCGGCCACGAGTTCCTGGTCCTGTCGATGTGGCAGGCGGCCGCCGAGCACGGCAAGTACCGTGCCGAACGCGTGGAGCGGCTCGCCCTGCGGGCCCAGATCGAGGCGGACGTCGCGGCCCTCTCGGGCGACATCGTGCAGCTGGAACCGACTTGGACGGTCTGAGACGGTAGAGATTTCGGTCTGAAACGGCCCCGATCTATGTGACCTGTGCCGTATGAAGTCCGTACGAGTGCTCGATCGGCCCCGACCCGATCTAGGGTTTCGGTATGGCACGACCACGGCGCATCGTCCTTGTCCGGCACGGCGAGTCGGTGGGCAATGCCGATGACTCTGTGTACGAGCGTGAACCCGACCACGCCCTGGCGCTCACCGAGAAGGGGTGGCGGCAGGCGGAGGAGACGGGGAAGCGGCTGCGGGAGGTCTTCGGCAATGAGCGCGTAAGCGTTTACGTCTCCCCGTACCGCCGTACGCACGAGACCTTCCGCGCCTTCCACCTCGACCCCGAACAGGTGCGTGTACGTGAGGAGCCGCGGCTGCGCGAACAGGACTGGGGAAACTGGCAGGACCGGGACGACGTACGGCTGCAGAAGGCGTACCGCGACGCGTACGGGCACTTCTTCTACCGCTTCGCGCAGGGGGAGTCGGGTGCCGACGTGTACGACCGGGTCGGCGGCTTCCTGGAGAGCCTGTACCGGAGCTTCGAGGCACCCGATCACCCGCCGAACGTGCTCCTTGTGACCCACGGCCTGGCCATGCGGCTGTTCTGTATGCGCTGGTTCCACTGGACGGTCGCGGAATTCGAGTCGCTGTCGAACCCGGGGAACGCGGAGGTGCGAATGCTCGTTCTCGGGGAGGACGGCAGGTACACGCTTGACCGTTCTTTCGAACGCTGGCGTGATCCGGAACCGTACGGAGTCACTGGATAGAGTGGCAGGGCGATGACCGCTGACTCCTCACCCGACGGGCGCCTGGGCCGCGCCTTGGCCAGCCTGCGCGGACTCGCGGTGGGGGACGCGCTGGGCTCGCAGTTCTTCGTGCCCGCGAACTATCCGTCGCTCAAGCGCCGCACGCTGCCGCCCGGCCCCTGGCAGTGGACCGACGACACCGAAATGGCCTCCTCCGTAGTGGCCGTTCTGGCCACTCATCACCGCGTCGACCAGGATGATCTGGCTCGCTCCTTCGCTGAGCACCACGACTTCGACCGGGGCTACGGACCCGCGGTCAACCGGCTGCTGCGGCAGGTCCGGGAGGGTGGCGACTGGCGCGAGCTGGCCTCGGCCCTCTTCAAGGGACAGGGCTCGTGGGGGAATGGCGCCGCGATGCGGATCGCACCCCTGGGCGCCTGGTACGCGGACGACCCGGAGCAGGCGACGCACCAGGCCGAGATCTCGGCCTACCCCACGCACCAGCACCGGGAAGCAGTGGTCGGCGCCATGGCCGTGGCGGCGGCTGCCTCGCTGGCCGCCGCGCCGGGAGGCCCGTCGAGCCCCGAGTCGCTGCTCGACGGAGTCATCGCCCTCGTGCCGCGGAGCGCCGTGGGCGCCGGTCTGCGACGAGCCCGGGACATGCTCGACTACGGTGACACGACGACGGTCGCGGCGGTCCTCGGCTGCGGGCGTCGTACGTCTGCTCACGACACCGTGCCCTTCGCGCTCTGGTCGGCCGCGCGGGCCCTCGGTGACTATGAGCGGGCCTTCTGGACGACAGCCCAGGTGGGCGGGGACGTGGACACGACCTGTGCCATCGTCGGGGGTGTGGTGGCCGCAGGGAAGGCCGGGACGCCGCCCGCGGAGTGGGTGGAGCGGACTGAGGGGCTACCGGAGTGGCTGCCGTCGGGTGTTGCGGGTTAGGGCCCGCATGCGGCTGTCCGCCTAATCGTCCGCCACTGTCACAGCCCTGCCACAGAGAGCCTGTGACCCGCTGTGCCGTCTGTCGCGCGGTTAGCCTTTCCGCCACGCCGTCCGTTGATCATCCCGGGCGGGCGCCGACGAGACACCGGTCCCTGGGCTTCTGTCACAGCCACGAGCTGTGCGCCGCGCGGACCGGTAGGGAGGGGGTCCCGTGTCCGACACGCCGTCCGAGGCCGAGCCGAGAGGGTCGGAAACGGAGGAGTCAGCGGTAGCGGATGGAAGTGAAAGACCAAGCGCCGGGGGGCGTGCGCCGGCGGAGGGGTCTGGTGCCCGTGCCCGTGCTTCAGCGGCGCCTACTCGTGGGCGTACCGCTGCCCGGACGATGAAACCTGGCACCGAGGCCGAGGGGCCTGAAGACGCCGTTCCCACGTCCCGGTCCCGGCACGCGTCCTCGGAGGGCGACTCCGAGCAGGGTGACTCGGACGAGAACGAACTCGATGAGTACGAGGGCTGGGACAATCGTTTCGCCGAGTCCTGGTTCACCGACATCCATGCGGAGCCTCCGGGCCCCATTCGCACTGCCACTCTCTGGGCGGCCCTGGCCACCGGTGTGCTCGGCATGCTCCTGCTCAGCGGCGGCCTGGCCCTCAACCTCATGCTGGTGGCGATACCGGCCACGCTCGGCGCGTACTTCGCGGCCCACGGGGCGGGCCGCCGCCCGCGCCGCTGGTCTCTGGTGTGGGGCGTCGGAGGACTCGCCCTGCTGATCGTGCCGGCGCTCCGCGACGCCGACTGGCCGTCGTTCCTCGCCATCGTGGCCGCCGTGGCGGCGGGCTCGCTCGCCCTGCACGGCGGTCGCACCTGGACCGGGGTGCTGTTCGGTGCGATCGGCCTCTACACCTCGCTGCTGACCGGTCCTGCCTGGGGCTGGCGCGGGCTGCGCGAGCGGACCGGAGGCACACGCGGGAACGTGGGCCCGGTGCTGCGCGCGCTCGTGGTGGCCGCGGTGCTCGTGCTGGTCTTCGGCGCGCTGTTCGCCGGGGCGGATGCCGCCTTCGCGGATCTCCTCGGTGGTCTCGTGCCGGACGCGTCGGTCTCCGGTGCCCCGTGGGACGTCGTGCTGTTCGTGATCGGCGTGGTGGGAGCGCTCGCGGCGGCGCACACGGCCGCCGCGCCCGTTCAGTGGGACCGCGTCGAGGTGCCTCCGGGCCGACCGCGCGGTCGCGTCGAGTGGGCGCTGCCCCTGGTGGTGCTCGCCGTGCTCTTCGCGGTCTTCAACGCGGTGCAGCTAGTCGTCCTGCTCGGCGGATACGACGCCGTACTGGAGAAGACCGGTCAGACGTATGCCGAGTACGCGCGCCAGGGCTTCTGGCAGCTGCTCCTGGTCACGCTTCTCACCTTGCTCGTCATCGTCTTCGCCCTGCGCTGGGCCCCGCGCGACGATTCGCGTGACCGGACGCTGGTGCGCGCCGTCCTGGGAACTCTCTGTGTCCTCGCGCTCGTTGTCGTCGCATCGGCGGTGCGGCGTATGTACATGTACGTGGACGCATATGGACTGACGCGACTGAGGATCTCGGTGGTGGGCGTGGAGCTCTGGCTCGGCCTGGTCATCGTGCTCATCATGGCGGCCGGCATCTGGGGCGCCCGCTGGCTACCGCGTGCGGTGCTGGTCAGTGCCGCCGCGGGAGTGCTCGCGTTCGGGCTCGTGTCGCCGGACGGCCTGATCGCCGAGCGCAACGTCCAGCGGTACAAGGAGACGGGGAAGTTCGACCTCGACTACGCGCGCGGGCTGTCCGCCGACGCCGTACCGGCTCTCGACGGGCTCAAGGAACCGCTGCGTTCCTGCGCGTTGGAGTCCATCGCCCAGGACCTGGAGCGGGAGGAGAAGCCCTGGTATGCCACGAGCTGGGGCGAGGCGAACGCTCGGAACATTCTCGACGACCGGTCGCTCTCTCTCAAAGCCGACTGGAGCGTGTGCAACGGGCTGGGTGACAATCTGCGGTACCGCTGAGGCAGCTCGCGTCGACTCCGTACGCGACTTCAGGCACGTACGACTTCAGAGGCGTACGAGTTTGGGACGTGCGGATCCGGAGACGCCTGGCCGCGAGCCGCGAGCCGCGAGCCGCGAGCCGCGAGCCGCGAGGCCGGACCGGCGTCCATTTACAGGACGCGGCCCGGCCTCTCTCGGCCTCAGGCTCTTGTCAGCCCCCGGCGGGCCCCGCAGTGCCCGCGAGAGCGTCGAGGTCGCTCTTGCGGACCCGGATCACCAGCGCGGCGACGACCAGCGCCAGTACGGCCATCGCGAAGGCCGGGATGAAGGCCGTGGAGATGCCCTGGGACAGCACTTCGTGACCCCATGGCGCGGGCAACTGCTGTGTCTGGGCGAACTCCGCCTTCTGTTCGGCTGAGGCGTTGGCCATGAAGTCCGTCACCTGCTTCTCCGCCTCGTCACGACTGGCCGTGCCGAAGACGGTGGTCAGGATGGCGAGGCCGAGCGAACCGCCCACCTGCTGCGTGACGTTGAGCAGGCCCGACGCCGCGCCCGCCTCGTGCGGAGCGACTCCGGAGACCGCAGTCAGGGTCAGCGTCACGAAGTTCAGACCCATGCCGAAGCCGAACACCAGCATCGGACCGAGCACCCCGCCGGCGTACGAGCTCCCGGGGTCGATGAAGGTCTGCCAGGCGAGCCCGACCGCGGCGAGCGCCGACCCGACCACCATGAACGGCTTCGGGCCGAGCACCGGGAGGAACCGCTGGGAAAGGCCCGCGCCGACCGCGATCGCGACCGTCACCGGCAGGAAGGCCAGGCCCGCCTCGATCGGCGTGTACTCCAGCACGTTCTGCACGAAGAGCACGATGAAGAAGAACATACCGAACATCGCCGCGGCCAGGCTCAGCATGATCACGTACGTGCCCGAACGATTGCGGTCGGCGAACATCCGCAGGGGTGTGATCGGTTCCTTGGCCCGGGACTCGACCAGCGCGAAGGTCAGCAGCAGGACCACGGCCGCGCCGAAGGATCCGATGGTGAGGCTGTCCCCCCAGCCCTCCTCCGAGGCCCGGATGAACCCGTAGACGAGGGACGCCATGCCGGCCGTCGAGGTCAGCGCGCCTGCGATGTCGAAGCGCCCCGGGTGCCGTTCGGACTCACTGATGTAGAGCGGTGTGACGACGGCGATCAGCACACCGATGGGTACGTTGACGAAGAGCACCCAGCGCCAGTCGAGCCACTCGGTGAGCATGCCGCCGGCCAGCAGGCCGATGGCGCCGCCGCCGGCCGAGACCGCGGCGAAGACTCCGAACGCCCTGTTGCGCTCGGGCCCTTCGGGGAACGTCGTGGTGATGAGTGCCAGCGAGGTGGGCGACGCGATCGCGCCACCCACGCCCTGGAGGGCGCGCGCGGCCAGCAACTGCCAGGGCTCCTGCGCGAAACCACCGAGCAGCGAGGCGGCCGTGAAGAGCAGGATGCCGGTCATGAAGACCCGGCGCCGACCGAGGATGTCACCGGCCCGGCCGCCGAGCAGCAGCATGCCGCCGAAGGTGAGCGTGTACGCGCTGACCACCCAGGTGAGGTCCGTGGTGGAGAACTTGAGCGCGTCTTGAATGTGCGGAAGCGCGATGTTCACAATCGTCGCGTCCAGTACGACCATGAGTTGGCAGGCCGCGATGACGGTGAGCGCGATGCCGGGATGCCCCTCCCGGCGGGCCGCCCCCGGTTTTTGATCCTTAATCAACGGAGAGGTTGTCACTATTAGGTCCCCCACGAGTGCGTTAGTGAACGCTCGCGTTCACTGCCGCGTCAAACGGTAGTGAGTCCCCGACAGTGAACGCAACCGTTCACTGAAGTCGCTTCCGTTTTACGTCACTTGACTGCTCACGGATCCCCCAGTCCACCTGGCACGCGTGCGTGCCGCCTCCCCGCTCAACGGAGACACGCTGATGATTACTTCGAGTTGGACGGCTGCCCCCGCTCAGGTGGCCTCTCCGCGCCGCCGTGGCGCCGTGCTCGAACGTGCGATCCTCGACGCCGCGCTGGAACAGCTCAGCACGGTCGGCTGGAACGGACTCACGATGGAGGGTGTCGCCGCCGGCGCCCAGACCGGCAAGGCGGCCGTCTATCGGCGCTGGCCGTCGAAGGAAGACCTCGTAGCGGACGCGCTCCAGGCCGGGCTGCCGTCACTTCAGGAAGTGCCGGACCTCGGGAACGTGCGAGAGGACCTGCTGGAGCTGTGCCGATGGGTGCGCGAGGCGATGTTCTCGCGCCCCGGATTCGCGCTGCGCGCGGTGATTCACGAATGCGACACCTCCCAGGCCGAGCGATTCCACGGGGTGATCTTCGAGGGGGTCGTGGAGCCGACCATCCGGTTGCTCCGTGAGGTCATCAACCGTGGAATCCAACGGGGAGAAGTGCGGCCCGATGCGGCCAACCGGTACGTCTTCGACGCCATTCCGGCGATGATGATGTACCGCTCCAAGATGTGCGCGAGCGAATGGACCGAGCGTGATCTCGAGGAGATGATCGACCAGTTCATGGTTCCGCTGCTGCGGCGGGAAGGTGCCTGACCGGTCTTCGGGCGGCGTGACCGACGTGCCTGAACGGGTCCTTCGGAGCGGCACGCCCGAGGCCGCTTGACGGGTCTTCGCAGCGGCACGCCCGAGGTGCTTGACGGGTCTTCGGGCGCTCGGGCGAAGGCGTCGAGGCTGCCCGGGGATACCGAGGTGTCGCGTGGGCTTCCGGGCGGCGTAGTCTAAGAGCGCCATGCCGTACGAACCACCTACCCACACCGTCGAGCGCTCCCTGCGCGCCATGACCGGAGCGAAGATCATTGCCGGTGTCGACGAGGTGGGGCGCGGCGCTTGGGCCGGCCCGGTCACCGTCTGCGCAGCGGTAACGGGCCTTCGTCGCCCGCCCGAAGGCCTCACCGACTCCAAGCTCCTCACCGTCAAGAGGCGTACGGCGCTCGCCGAGGTACTGGCGAAATGGGTGACGTCGTACGCCTTGGGGCATGCCTCTCACGAGGAAATCGATGACTTGGGGATGACGGCCGCGCTGCGGCTGGCGGCCGTACGTGCCCTTGAAGCCCTGCCGGTGCGCCCCGACGCGGTCATCCTCGACGGGAAGCACGACTATCTCGGGGCTCCCTGGCAGGTTCGTACGGTGATCAAGGGCGACCAGTCCTGTGTGGCCGTCGCTGCGGCCTCGGTCATCGCGAAGGTTCAGCGCGACAAAATGATGGCCGAACTGGGTATCGACCATGCAGACTTCGGTTTTGCGGCCAACGCCGGGTATCCGTCACCGGTGCACAAGGCCGCGCTGGAGATGCGGGGACCCACCCCGTACCACCGGTTGTCGTGGGCGTATCTTGATGCGCTGCCTCAGTGGCGGCATCTCAAGAAGGCCCGTACTTGGGCGGACGGAAGCGTTCCGGAGATCGAGGGTCAGCTCGGCTTCGACTTCTGACGGTTCCGCTCGCACTCATGTGCCACCCGCCGACGCGAGTCGCACCGGCGTTTGATAAAAATCAGCTCATGCCTCTCATTCCCGAGGAGCCTCAGATTCACGAGAGTGCCCAGGGTCCCCGCGCAACTCCGGCCAGTGGCCGTACCGCGCCGACCCCCCGTCCCGTGCCCGGCCCCCGTCCCGCGGCTCCGCCGCGGCCCGGCCGTCCGGGTCCTGTCCGACCGATGCCGCCGACGCAACGCGCGCCGCGCGACACGGCCGTGGCCAAGCCGGAGCCATCCGCTCCGGCCGTCCCCACCGCTGCCTCGACTCCGCAGATCCAGCTGATCCCGGCCTCGGCCGAGGGGGCGCTGGATGCCGCCGAGGAAGCGGTCGACCTGCTTCTCGAGTCGGGCCGGTCCCCTGGTGAGGTGCTGGTGATCACCACCGGCGAACCGCACCCGTGGGCCGCGCACGAGCTGTCCTTCGGTGAGGCCGCGTACTGGGCCCAGCACGACGCGGGCGACGACGTCTTCTACGCCGACGCCTCCGCCGCCGGTCGTGCCGCGTCCCGTCCCGTGGTCGTCGTCGCCGTCAACGGCGGGCCCGACGCGGCCGCTGCCACCGCCCTGCCGCTGGCTCTCGGCCGAGCCGGCGCCCTGCTGATCGTCTGCGGGGATCCGCAGCAGATCAACTCGGTGCTGGGCGCGGGGGTCTGAGGACCCCCGTTTTCCTGGGGTTCTTTCGGGCGGGGTGCCACCGCGGTGGCATCTGCACAGTGGATGGTTCGGCGTGCGCCGGTACGGGGGAGACGTGCCGGCGCGACCGTCGTGGTGTGAACCGCCGTGGGGTGGAGTCACATGCCCATGTGCCGTGCTCGCATACGGGCGTGCATGGGCTTCTCCGTGCTCTGCGGCAGTATTCGCCTGCCCTCGGAGCACTTCGGCGCCTTGGAGTGCGGCCCCTTCAGGGGTGCTCTCCAGGTGGACGGTCGTGCCTCTGTACGGGCTTGGGGGCGACGTGCCTCTGTATGTGTTCGGGGGAGTCGTGGTGTGCTCCCCGCGCGTCTGTGGGCCAGGCCGCCGCGAGCCGGGCCGACGGCACGCGCCTTCGCGAGGTCGGCCGTAGCGGCACGGAGGCAGCGGACAGGCCGGTGCTGAGGACGACCGCCCGTGCAACGGGCGGCGGGTGTCGGCTCAGCGGGCGGCCGCGCGGCGCAGCACCTCCGAGGCGGCGCCACCGGTGCGTGGATGGACGGTCTCGGCCGCGGCGAAGGACTCCAGAGACTCCGGGAGCGAGTCCGCGCTGGGCCGACGCCCGCCGCGGCCCTCGCCCAGCACCTGCCAGCCGTCACGCGTCAGCGTGATGTACGCCCCGCAGCGCAGCCCGTGCAGTGTGCAGGCGTCCCGCAGCCCCCACATCCAGGCCCCATCCTCCTCCGTCCACCGAGCGTCACCGTCACGGCAGTAGAGCAGCACGGCGGTACGCACTGGAGTGCGCCGCCGCAGATCATGCGGGATGACCCGGCGCAGCTGAGCGAGCAGCGCGTTGCGGAACATCCAGCCGTCCGCCGGAGCCGGCCGCCGAGTGAAGGAGGCGCTCGCCGTCAGCCGTTCGTCCGGATCGAGAACGGCCACGACCGCGGTCGTGGGCCGGGGCTGATGCCGGGAGTGCAGGCCGCTGACGACCTCCCGGGGATTGCGCAGCAGCGGAATCCCTGCGGCGGCCCATTCAGCGGGTTCGAGCATCCGGGCCAGTGGGTTGGCGGATGTGGCGGACGTCGACATCGATGCCGCCGAGGACGGAGCGAATCCGAAGGTCACGGTCCTCCCTTCGGCTACGCGCCCACACTGCGGGCGGGGTCGGACTGGGGGAGCGCACCGCGGCACAGCCCGAACGGGCGGCCTTATAAGGGCCGCGCGGGGCGCACCCTCAATTCTTCCTGTCGAACTTGGTTGCGGCAACGAGCAATCGGGCCCACCGACCGTTATCTGGTGATCCGTCGCCTATATCCCTGCCGCATATCCTCCACGCAACCGTTTTGATCACCCTTGCACGGCGAGGACCAGCGGCAACACCCCCTGCGCACCGGCCCGTCGGAGCATGCGCGCGGCCACCGCGAGCGTCCAGCCGGTCTCGGCCGAGTCGTCCACGAGCAGGACGGGCCCTTGGGCTTGGGCCAGAGCCGTCGCCAGTGCGGGTGGCACCGTCAGCGCTCCGTCGAGCGCCTTCAACCGCTGCGCGCTGTTGCTCTTGGAGACCTGCGCCGCCTCGGCCCCGGCGGCATACTCGATGGAACCCAACAGGGGCAGGTGTCCGACCTCGGCGATCCGCGCGCCCAGCGACTGGATCAGGTGCGGTCGCCTGTGCGAGGCCATGGTGACGACGCCGACCGGGCGTGGTTGTGCGTCGGAGCTCCCCGAAGCCCAGCCGCCGGGTCCCTTCGCCCAATCGGCCAGCACGCCGACCACCGCCTGTGCGACGTCGTCCGGAACGGGTCCGTCGGGGGCCTGGGGCGTGAGCATCGGCCGCAGGCGGTTGCCCCAGCCGATGTCCGAGAGTCGCCCCAACGCACGCCCGGACGCGGCCTGTTCGCCGACCGGGATACGTCCCTTCAAGTTCACGCCGACCGCGGGCAGACCTGTCGGCCACATCTTCCGGGGTTCGACATCGACACCGGCGCGACCGAGCTCACCGCGCGCTGAGTCCAGGGCGGACGGGGACACGGAATCCGCGAACCGCGGCCCCGCGCACGTGTCGCAGCGACCGCACGGCTCCGCCCCCTCGTCATCCAGCTGCCGCCGCAGGAACTCCATCCGGCAGCCCGTCGTCGTCACGTAGTCACGCATCGCCTGCTGCTCGGCCGCACGCTGCTTGGCGACCCAGGCATAGCGCTCGGTGTCGTACGTCCACGGCTTCCCCGTGGAGATCCAGCCGCCCTTGACGCGATGCACCGCGCCGTCCACGTCAAGGACCTTGAGCATCGTCTCGAGCCGGGACCGGCGCAGCTCCACCAGCGGTTCGAGCGCGGGCAGCGAGAGCGGTCGGCCTGCCTGGGCGAGGACGTCCAGGGTGCGCCGGACCTGCTCCTCCGGAGGGAAGGCGAGCGAAGCGAAATACTGCCAGATCGCCTGGTCCTCCTTGCCCGGCAGGAGCAGCACCTCGGCGTGCTCCACACCGCGACCCGCGCGCCCGACCTGCTGGTAGTACGCGATGGGGGACGACGGCGAGCCCAGGTGCACCACGAAGCCGAGGTCCGGCTTGTCGAAGCCCATGCCCAGTGCGGACGTGGCGACCAGAGCCTTGACGCGGTTGGCGAGCAGGTCCTCCTCGGCCTGCTGACGATCCGCGTTCTCCGTCTTTCCGGTGTAGGACGTCACGGTGTGCCCGCACTGCCGCAGGAACGCGGTGACCTCTTCGGCAGCGGCCACCGTGAGCGTGTAGATGATCCCGGAGCCGGGCAACTCGCCGAGGTGCTCGGCGAGCCAGGCCATGCGGTGGGCGGCGTCCGACAGCTGGAGTACGCCGAGGCTCAGGCTCTCCCGGTCCAGCGGGCCGCGCAGGACGAGCGCGTCCGTGCTGCCGCCGGTGCCCAGTTGCTCGGCCACGTCGGCCGTCACGCGCGCGTTGGCCGTGGCTGTGGTGGCGAGGACCGGAACGCCCGGAGGGAGATCGGCGAGCATCGTGCGCAGCCGGCGGTAGTCCGGCCGGAAGTCGTGGCCCCAGTCGGAGATGCAGTGTGCCTCGTCGACCACGAGAAGGCCGGTGGCTGCGGCGAGCTTGGGCAGCACCTGGTCCCGGAAGTCGGGATTGTTGAGCCGCTCAGGGCTCACCAGCAGTACATCCACCTCGCCCGCGGCCACCTCGTCCTGGATCGTGTCCCATTCCTCCGTGTTGGACGAGTTGATGGTCCGCGCGTGGATGCCGGCGCGCGCGGCGGCCTCCACCTGGTTGCGCATGAGGGCGAGGAGCGGGGAGACGATGACGGTGGGGCCCGCGCCGCGCTCCCGCAGCAGCGCGGTCGCGACGAAGTACACCGCGGACTTGCCCCAGCCGGTGCGCTGCACGACCAGGGCTCTGCGCTTGTCGGCGACGAGTGCCTCGATGGCGTGCCACTGGTCCTCGCGCAGGCGTGCCTCGCCTGCCGGGTCGCCGACGAGGCGGGCGAGGACGGTGTCGGCCGCGGTACGCAGCTCTTCGTTGCTCATGCCCCCATGCAACCCGATGGGTCGGACATCACGCGAATGAGCCCGCCAGCTGTGGACAACTTCTGATGTGATCATGGTCGTGTTTATCCACAGGGCAAAACGGAATCTTGGGATCCGCGGGATGGTCACGGCATGACGAATCACAGCGAAGCGGCCGGGACCTCCGGCAACGGCGACATCAGCGGGCACGACGGCCGTGGTGGGGACGGCGGGCGTAGGAGTGCGGGTAGTGGAGAGGGCGAAGCCGGGAGTGGCCGGCGCGAAAGTTGCGGTGGACTTGGCGAAGCCCGTGGTGCACATGGTGAAGCGCACGGCGGGCATGCAGAGGTTCGCAGCGGGCATGACGACGCCCACGGCGGGCATGGCCAAGCCCTCGGCAGCGAGAGCGCTGCCCGCTCGGGGCACCGCGCGACCGGCCTCCCGTGCGCCGAGCACCAGGTCACACTCCGTACCCCGGCGGAGCTGGCCGACGCCCTGCCGTACCTGCTCGGGTACCGGCCCGAGGACAGCATCGTGCTCGTCGCCCTGCATGACAGGGACGGGCGTGGCCGGTTCGGCGGACGCGCCCGGCTCGGCATCCCCGGCAACGCGGACGACTGGCCGTCCGTGGCCGAGCAACTGACACACGGGCTCGTGAAGGGCAGCGAGCGCAGGGGTGTCCTCCCCGAGAGCATGGTCGCCTTCCTCTGCCAGGACCCCAGGAACGGCGAATCGGGCCGGGAGATCATGGAGCGCCTGCGCCCGCTCGCGCAGTTGCTGCGCACGGCATGCGGTGCCCTCGACGTCCCCGTGATCGAAGCCCTGTGTATCTCGGACGGGCGCTTCTGGTCGTATTGCTGCCCCAGTGAGCACTGCTGCCCGCCCGACGGTACGCCCATGGGATTGCCCGGCACCTCCGTGCTGGCCGCCGCCGCGACCTACGCCGGTCTCCAAGTGCGCGGCACCCTGCGGGAGCTGAGGGCGAGGCTCACTTCGTGGGAGACCGCGGCGGCGCTGGAGCAGGAGTCCGCGCTGGACGCGGTGAGCATGGCGCTGATCCCCAGGATCCTGGACGACGAGAGCCGCACGGGTGTGGCCGACCAGACCTTGGAACTGGCTGACCGGGTCATGCGCCGGTTCGCCGACGCCACGCCCGTATCCGGCACGCTTGCGGCGGATCTCCAAGACGACGAACTGCTGGGCCATGACGAGGCGGCCACCTTGATTCTCGGCCTCCAGGACCGCACGACGCGGGACCGGGCGGCCGAGTGGATGGAGGGCGATGAGGCCGACCCGGCCCTCCGCCTCTGGCGGGCTCTGGCCCGCCGTTGCGTTGGCCCGTACGGGGAGCACGCCGCGGCGCCGCTCACGCTCGCTGGATGGGTCGCCTGGTCTTCCGGCGATGAGCTGGAGGCCCGGGAAGCCCTGGCCATGGCGCTCGGAGCGGATCCCGGATACCTCTTCGCCCGTCTTCTGCACCAGGCGTGCAACGAGGGCTTGGACCCGGAGTCGATTCGCCGCTGCCTCCGCAGGGAGCGCGCGGATCGCTCCGGCGCGGAGGTGGTCGCCTCCTCGGTGTCACCGGTCGACGCCGACGGACCGTCAGGGTCCGCCCCGAGGCGGTCGACATCGGTGGATTCTCGTCGCCGACGCAAGCCGCGGTCTCCCGGGAGCACAGGCGGTCGTCCGAGTCCCCGGTCACCCGGAACCGGGAGCACGCGCCGCCCTCGGCCCGCCGTCGACGGGTCACCCACAGTGGAAGGACCCGGCCGGGCTGTCGGCAGTACGGGCAACGCTCCTCGGTCCCGCCGAGGAGGCGGTCGGCAGGGGATGAAGAAGGGCGACGCATGAGGGCTGGTGATCCCCTAGCTCACCACCACCCGGTCGGCTTGCACGACACGGGGCGTGACCCGGGACGGTCCTGCTCCGTTCACCTGAGTGGCGCAGCCCGCGGCCGTGCCGTGCCGTCGCGTCGACACTGCCCGTCCGGAGCCCTCACACGCAGCCCAGTGCGTACTCAGCGCACGGAGCACCGAAGAAGCCGCCCCATGCCCCTGCCCATCCCGTCCTCCACCCCGAACGGCGATCACCCTCTGCTTCGCAGCTCCGCACAGCCCCTCAGGGGTCCGGGCGGTGCCACTGCTCCGCAGGCGCCCGTCGCAGCGCCGCGCCGGATAGCGGACCTGCCGCCCGCGCACGCCGCGCTGATCTGTGTCGCCCTGCCAGGGCTTGCGATCTCCACGGCGCAGGGCCAGCTGACCGGCGAGGGCCTGGAGGGTTTCTACTGCGCAGGTCGACGCATGCTCTCCCGGTGCCGGCTGCGCGTGGCGGGGCGGGAGCCGCTCGCGGTCCAGGCCCGGATGGTCACGGCGGACCAGGCATGTTTCGTGGCGACCTTGAGCCTGACCGGGGATGGTGGCCCCGACCCGGACGTCGTCGTCGAACGGACGCGGCACGCGGACGGCATGGAGCGGATCACCCTGCGCAGCGCGGCCCACCGCCATCTGCGGCTGCCCGTCGAGGTGGCGCTTGGCACCGACCTGGCGGAACTGGGCGCGGTCGCCTCGGGGAGAGCCGGTCCCGAACTGCCCGCCAGCGTCCACGACTCCGGCATGCGGTGGTCCTGTGCCACCGGGCAATCCGTTGTCACCGCCGACCCGCCGCCCGCAGACGCGCTGGCCTCCGCAGGGCTGCTGCGCTGGGAACTCGAACTGCCGCCAGGCGGCACCCGAAGCGTGGAACTGAGGGTGCGGCCGGCCGGTGCCGGGCCCATCCGTACAGCCGCGCGCGGCGCCACCAGCCCGCTCGCCCCGGCACGGGCCATGGGCGACGACCCAAGGGTTCAAGCGCTCCTGCACACCAGCATCGAGGACCTCCAGTCCCTGCTGCTGCGTGACCCCGTGCAGTCGTCCGACACGCACCTCGCGGCCGGCGCGCCGTGGCGCTGCGGTATGGCTCCGGCCGAGGCGCTCGCGGCGGCGCGCATGACCCTGCCGCTGGGCACCAGGCTCGCCGCAGGCACCCTGCGTACCCTCGCCCGTACTCAACTCGCGGACACGGGATCCCAGTCCGGCCTGATTCCCGGGCCGCGACGGCACGCCGGTACGCATCTGCCACCGAGCTGTACGGGCGTAGAGGCGACTCTCCTGTTCCCGGTGCTCCTCGCGGAGGCCAGGCGCTGGGGGCTTTCCGAGCAGGAGACCGAGGACCTGCTGCCCGCGGCCGAGCGCTGCCTTCAGTGGCTGCGGGCCTCCGTCGGCGACGGTACGTATCTGCCCGACCCGCACCCCGGCGGACCGATGCGCTGCGAGACCCAGGCGCGCGCTCACCGAGCCGCGCTGCTGGGTGCCGATCTACTCGACGCGTACGGAAAGGCAGGCGGTGCCGGGCTGCGGCAGTGGGCGTGGGAGATGAGGGCCGCGTTCCGGGACGACTTCTGGATCGAGGACAGGGGAGGCGGTAGACCGGCTGCGGCTCGCCTGCCGGACGGGAGGCTCCTGCCGCACTTCGGCACGGGCAGTGTCCACCTCCTCGACACCGGGCTGCTCGGCGCAGGTGCACCGGCCCAGGGGCTGCTCGACAAGGTGCAGACGGAACAACTCGCGCGGCTGCTCGGCGGGCCCGCCATGGACTCGGGCTGGGGGCTGCGCAGCCTTGGTGTGAAGGAGGCGGCGTACAACCCGTTCGGCCATCGCAGTGGGGCCGTGCGGGTTCACGAGACAGCCGTGGCCGTCGCGGGCTTGGCTACTGCGGGCTATGAGAAGGAGGCAAGCTCACTCCTGCGGGGAGTGCTGGCGGCGGCCGAGGCCTTCGGTCACCGGCTGCCCGAGATGTACGCGGGGGAGCAGCGTGCGGAAGGCGGCGCCCCGGTGCCGCATCCGGCCGCCTGCCGGCCGGCGGCCACGGCGGCGGCCGCCGGGGTTCTCCTGCTCACCGCTCTCGCCGGAATCCGTCCCGACGCCCCGGCCGGAACGGTGACACTGCGCCCGGTCCGCGGCGCGCCCCTGGGCGAGATCGGCCTGACGGGCCTGCGCGTCGCGGGCGCCCCCTTCTCCATACGCGTCAGCAGACTCGGCCTCGCCATGGTCGAGGAGGCGGCAGACGGCCTCCAGCTGGGAGCGTGAGCTCATGTAACCCGACGGGACCAAGCCGACAGCGGCCTCTGACGTCCGTACCTGAGAGCAGTGGATCAGCCACCGAAGCGACTGGCGAAGGGCGTGTTTATCGTCAGGCAGACGACTATGATCGCGGCATGCCCTACGACCCGTCAGCCTTTCCACCGTTCGCCGTCACCGTTGACCTGGTCGTGCTGACCGTGCGTCGCCATGCCCTGTGCGCGCTGGCGGTACGGAGGGGTGAGCCGCCGTTTCAGGGGCGGTGGGCGCTGCCTGGCGGCTTCGTACGGCCCGACGAGGACCTGGCGCAGGCCGCGGCGCGGGAACTGGCCGAGGAGACGGGGCTGTGCGCGCACGACCCGGCCGCCCCCGCACAGGCCAACGGCGCACACCTGGAGCAGCTCGCGACGTACGGTGATCCCAAGCGTGACCCGCGGATGAGGGTCGTCAGCGTCGCCCATCTCGCGCTTGCTCCCGATCTGCCCGCACCTCGGGCAGGCGGCGACGCGAACATCGCACGCTGGGCCCCCGTCGAGGAACTCCTTCAGCGGGGCGGCTACGGCCGTGACGGCGAACAGGCCGCGCCGCTCGCCTTCGACCACGCGCAGATCCTGGCGGACGGTGTGGAGCGCGCCCGCTCCAAGATCGAGTACTCGTCGCTGGCCACCGCATTCTGCCCGACCGAGTTCACGGTCGGTGAGCTGCGCCGCGTGTACGAGGCGGTGTGGGGCGTGGCACTCGATCCGCGCAACTTCCACCGAAAGGTGACCGGCACGCCGGGCTTCCTCGTTCCCACCGGCGGTACGACCACCAGACAGGGTGGCCGCCCTGCCCAGCTCTTCCGCGCGGGCGGTGCCACGCTGCTCAACCCGCCGATGCTCCGTCCCGAGGTCTAACACTTTCCGAGGTCCGACACCGCCCCGAGGCCCGACATCCGGACATGCGGGCGGACCGGTGCGGAGTGTGCTTCCGAGCACGCTCGAGGTGCCCGGTAAATCCGGCATATCACGCTATCTTGCTTTGGGTGATCCAGGCCATCGGACTGACCAGCAACCCCCGCAAGGAGCTTCCGCCCGCCGTCGACGACGTCTCCTTCGAGGTGCCCGCGGGCCGCGTCACGGCGCTCTTGGGAGCCCCGGGCGCAGGTAAGACAACTGCGCTCAGGCTCATGCTCGAAATCGAACAGGGTCGCGGGATCACCTACTTCCGAGGCCGCCCGTTGCATCGCATCGCCCATCCCTCACGCGAGGTGGGCGTTCTTCTCGGGGAGGTCCCCGGTCACCCGGCACGCACGGTCCGCGGTCAACTCCGCATGCTGTGCGCCGCGGCGGGCGTGCCCGCCCGGCGTGCCGACGAAGTCCTCGAAGTGGTGGGTCTCGTCAGCCTGCGCGACGAACGCCTCGCCACGCTCTCGCGCGGCATGGACCGTCGCCTCGGCCTGGCCTGCGCACTGCTGTCAGACCCGCACACCCTCCTGCTCGACGACCCCTCGGACGGACTCTCCATCCGCGAAAGCCGCTGGCTGCACGGGATTCTGCGCGCCCACGCCGCCGTCGGCGGCACCGTGCTGTTCAGCACGCACGACCCCAAGGAGGCAGCACGGATCGCCGACCGGGTCGTCACAATGGATGAGGGCAGGCTCGTCGCCGACCAGGAGGTCGCGGACTTCGCCCGCACCCGCCTACGGCCTCGCGTCGCCGTCCGCAGTCCGTACGCCGCCCGTCTCGGCGCCCTGCTCACGCAGGAGGCCCGCACCGCGCGGCGCTCGGTGGAGGTCGTGCGGGAAAACGGCAACCGCCTCTCCGTGTACGGCAGCACCTGTGCCGACGTGGGTGAAACCGCGTACCGCCACGGCATCCTCGTACACCAACTCGCAGACGAAATCGGTGACATGGGGCCCGCTGCCGTACAGCACCCCGCTAATGACTCTCGCGAGGCTCTGGCGCCACCGAGATCCGCCGACGCGGAGGGCGCGGACGCACTGCCCCTCCTCCCGCCCCCCATCGCCGTCCGTCCTGGCCCCAGCCCCTTGCGTCCGCTGCGCTACGAGCTTCGCCGCGCGGCAGGAGTCGGCACCGGCTACCTCACCGCGGCAGCCGTACTCGCCGCCTCCGCCGTCATCGCCGTGCTCCTGGCCAGAGTGGGACACACGCCGCAGCCGCGTCTGCTCGCCGCGTGGCCGCAAGAGTTCCCCCTGCCGCCCGCGGCGCTCGGCGCGGGGCTGCTCGGCGCCATCGCCTTCGGCGACGAGTTCCGCCACCCCGCCCTGGCCGCGGATCGCGGCACCGTCCCCCGCCGCCTGGGACTCCTCGCCGCCAAACTCCTCGTCGCCGCCGCCACCGCCCTGACCCTGGCCTTACTCACGGTGTGTGTGGACGCCGAACTGCTCTACATCGTCTACGGACGGGAGCTCGCCGGAGTTCCCCCGGACTGGCTTTCGATGAGTGTGAGTTGGATCGGACTCGTGGTGGGCTGTGCCTGGGCGGGCGTGCTGGCGGCGGGCATCTTCCGGTCGACGACCGCCGGACTCGCGGCGGTTCTCGCCGTGCCGATCCTCGTCGTACCGCTCGTGCAAAAAGTCTTGGAGGGGCCGTCCGTACGGACGGCTGCGGGGTTCTCGACCCGGCTGCGTGAGCTCGTGCTGATGCAGTGGCCGTTCGGGGGCGAGCGCTATCTGGCCGCCGTGGCGCGAGTGATCGCCCAACCGGTCGGCGGCGCACTGATGTTGTCGCTGACCGCTCTGCTGTGCGCATATCTGCTCACGACCCTGCGGAGCAGGGTCCGATGACGACTGTCCGCGCACACGTGTTCCCGTGGTGTGCGCAACTCCGCATGGAACGCCCATTTCTTTCCGATAAGGCGTCAATTGCGACGGGGTGAGCGATCACCCTTTCGTGTGCTTTTCACCAAAGACCTCAAGGGAGTTGGAGACGGCGCCGACAAAGGATCCGTGAGTACCCTTGCGCACACCATGATGACCGCCGCCCGTTCCGCAGACTCCGGCCTCACCGGCCCGGGCGAACTCGACCGCTACCCCTATGCGGAGGCCCCCGGCGCAGACCGCGTCAGTGCCTCCGTCTGGGACAGCACGGACCCGGAGCTGGGCCGCGTGGGTCGGCGTACAGCCGGCAACCGGGGCCGTGGCCTGCATGGCCAACTCGTTCAGCAGCTGGGTCAAATGATCGTCTCCGGCGACCTGGGTGCGGACCGCCCGCTCGTGCCCGAGGAGATCGGGCAGCGGTTCGAGGTCTCCCGCACTGTCGTCCGTGAGTCGCTCCGCGTCCTTGAGGCGAAGGGCTTGGTCAGTGCCCGCCCGAATGTCGGCACGCGCGTACGTCCTGTCAGTGACTGGAACCTTCTTGACCCGGACATCATCGAATGGCGGGCTTTTGGGCCGCAGCGAGATGACCAGCGGCGTGAGCTGAGCGAGTTGCGCTGGACGATCGAGCCGCTGGCCGCCCGCCTCGCGGCCGGACACGGACGCGAGGAGGTGCAGCAGCGGCTCGCCGACATGGTCGAGATCATGAGTCATGCCATGGCGCAGGGCGACGCGCTCACCTTCTCGCGCGCCGACGCGGAGTTCCATTCCCTGCTCATCCAGGTATCCGGCAACCGCATGCTGGAGCACCTCTCCGGGATCGTGTCGGCCGCGCTTCAGGTCTCCGGTGGCCCGATCGCCGGCTGCGACCGGCCGAACGAGGCCTCCCTCTCGCACCACGCCCGCATCGTCGACGCCCTCGCCACGGGCGACGGGTCGGGTGCCGAGGCGGCCATGCGGCAACTGCTCACCGTCCATCCCGAGGTGGAGCGCGTGGTGCCCGCGCCGCGCGAGCACTGACCGCGTACCGGGGCGGAGCGGTCGGGGCATGCGCCCTCGCGTGGCATCGCTTGGCAGGCGAACCATCTGCCGCCGGACCCCGCTGGATCCTCATGGAATCCAGCGGGGTCCGGCGGTGTGGCGAGGTGCTCGGCCCGTTGGTTGACCACCTCTGACCATGTCTGGCCGCTTTTGAGTGCTTACGGGGTGTGACTCGGGCCACGCAGATTGGGCGTAACGCTCTGCGGAACAGCGCGATGACCTAAGAGGTGACAGCCGAGTAGGGAATACGAGCGCCGTTCAAGGCGCTGTGACTCTTCCCGGCCCCGCCCGCGCCGTCGGCCCATCCCCAAGTCGGCGGTCGTCGGTTCCTGTCCGCACTGGACGGGGCCGGAAGCCGTTTTCCAACGTTCCGAGAGGTTGTTCGTGTCGGCCAGCACATCCCGTACGCTCCCGCCGGAGATCGCCGAGTCCGTCTCTGTCATGGCGCTCATTGAGCGGGGAAAGGCTGAGGGGCAGATCGCCGGCGATGACGTGCGTCGGGCCTTCGAAGCTGACCAGATTCCGGCCACTCAGTGGAAGAACGTACTGCGCAGCCTCAACCAGATCCTCGAGGAAGAGGGTGTGACGCTGATGGTCAGTGCCGCGGAGCCCAAGCGCACCCGCAAGAGCGTCGCAGCGAAGAGTCCGGCCAAGCGCACCGCCACCAAGACCGTCGCGGCGAAGACGGCGACGGCCCAGACGGCCACCGCCACCGCCGCCCCGGCGATGCCTGCCGCCGACGCTCCCGCCGAGGATGCGCCGGCCAAGAAGGCCGCTGCCAAGAAGGCGACCGCCAAGAAGGCCGTCGCGAAGAAGGCCGTCGCCAAGAAGGCAACGGCCAAGAAGACCACCGCCAAGAAGGACGACGCCGAGCTTGTCGACGACGAGGCGGCCGAGGAGACCTCGGGTACCGCCAAGGCCGGCGCCGAAGAGCCCGCCGAGGACGGCGCCCAGGGCTTCGTCCTGTCCGACGAGGACGAGGACGACGCGCCCGCGCAGCAGGTCGCCGCGGCCGGCGCCACCGCCGACCCCGTCAAGGACTACCTCAAGCAGATCGGCAAGGTCCCGCTGCTCAACGCCGAGCAGGAGGTCGAGCTCGCCAAGCGCATCGAGGCCGGTCTGTTCGCCGAGGACAAGCTGGCCAACGCCGACAAGCTCGCACCGAAGCTCAAGCGCGAGCTGGAGATCATCGCCGAGGACGGCCGCCGCGCCAAGAACCACCTCCTGGAGGCGAACCTCCGTCTGGTGGTCTCCCTGGCCAAGCGCTACACCGGCCGCGGCATGCTCTTCCTGGACCTCATCCAGGAGGGCAACCTCGGTCTGATCCGCGCGGTGGAAAAGTTCGACTACACCAAGGGCTACAAGTTCTCCACGTACGCCACCTGGTGGATCCGTCAGGCGATCACCCGCGCGATGGCCGACCAGGCCCGCACCATCCGTATCCCGGTGCACATGGTCGAGGTCATCAACAAGCTCGCGCGCGTGCAGCGCCAGATGCTCCAGGACCTGGGCCGCGAGCCGACCCCGGAGGAGCTGGCCAAGGAACTCGACATGACCCCCGAGAAGGTCATCGAGGTCCAGAAGTACGGCCGCGAGCCGATCTCCCTCCACACCCCCCTGGGTGAGGACGGAGACAGCGAGTTCGGCGACCTCATCGAGGACTCCGAGGCCGTGGTCCCGGCCGACGCGGTCAGCTTCACGCTCCTCCAGGAGCAGCTGCACTCCGTCCTCGACACACTGTCCGAGCGCGAGGCGGGCGTCGTCTCCATGCGCTTCGGTCTCACCGACGGTCAGCCGAAGACCCTCGACGAGATCGGCAAGGTGTACGGCGTGACGCGTGAGCGCATCCGCCAGATCGAGTCGAAGACGATGTCGAAGCTGCGTCACCCGTCGCGCTCGCAGGTCCTGCGCGACTACCTCGACTAGATCTCGGCCGTACGACACGAAGGGCCCGGTTTTCCGTCCAGGGAACCGGGCCCTCGGTCTGCGCGGAGTGCGCACCGCTGCCCGCTGGATCACTCTGGGTGTCTCATGACGACCTCAGAGTGAGGAGCGCGTATGCGTCGTCCTTTCGTTCGAGCGTTGGCCCTCGCGGCCACGACGGCCCTGATACCGCTGGCCGCCCCCGCCCCGGTGGCGGCCGACAGCATCGTCATCGGCGGTTATCCCGTCGAGATCTCCGAGAGTCCCTGGACGGTCGCCCTGTCCAGCCGTGACCGGTTCGGTGGTACGCGTGCGGGGCAGTTCTGCGGGGGTGTGGTGATCGGCCGCTCGTCCGTGTTGACCGCGGCTCACTGCCTGGGAGAGGAGGTGCTGGGCGCGCCTCCGGGGCAGGTCCGCGATCTGAGGGTCATCGCGGGGCGCGGGGATCTGCTGTCGGACGAGGGCAGAGAGATCGCCATACGCGACACCTGGATCAACCCGCGGTACGACGGCTACACGAACGCCGGCGACTTCGCCGTACTCACCCTCGCCGAGCCGCTCGCCGCGAGTTCGGTCATCCGCATGGCGGGCCCGGGAGATGCCGCGTACAGACCCGCTACGGGCGCTGTGGTCTACGGCTGGGGCGACATGACGGGGGGCGGCGACTACGCGCGTGCTCTGCGGGCCGGACGCGTCCAGGTGCTGCCCGACGCGGTCTGCGAAAAGGCGTACCCGGCCAGTGCCGACGGAACGTATCTCGCCGGCTCCATGCTGTGCGCGGGGGAGAGAGCCGGTGGCCGGGACGCCTGTCAGGGGGACAGTGGAGGGCCCCTGGTCGCCCAGGGGCGGCTGATAGGCATCGTGTCGTGGGGGAGCGGCTGCGGGCGGGCCGGAAGCCCTGGGGTCTATACGCGGGTCTCCGAGGTCGTCAGAAGGCTGGGAATGGGCCTCTGAGGGCGTCACAGGGGACGAGCACGGGCGGCCGCCCCTGGAATCCAGGGGCGGCCGCCCGGTCACCGGCCTTTGCCGGAGATGGCTCGTCGTCGACGCGAAGTGTCAGTGCTCTTCGTCGTTGGCGCTCGCCGGAGCGGAAGTAAGCCGCTCCGTCTCGTCCTGTATCTCAGCGGCGATCTTCTTGAGTTCCGGCTCGAACTTGCGACCGTGGTGGGCGCAGAAGAGCAGTTCTCCGCCGCTCAGGAGGACGACGCGCAGATATGCCTGGGCGCCGCAACGGTCGCAGCGGTCAGCGGCCGTCAGCGGGCTCGCGGGGGTCAGAACAGTAGTCACGTCGCCTCTTCTCTAGCTCGACGAGCTGTCGTACCAGGGTCAACATCCAACCAGGCCGAAAACGTTCCCGCTTGTGGCTCTTCCTCGAAAAAATCTTTCCGAGTCGGCTGGCTGCTGCCGGTTGGCGGCGAATGAGCCGTATTGCGTGTCTTCGTGTCTTACGGGTTCGCGCTCTGTCAGGTTCAGTCCTCCCGGCTGGCTTGCCGGTTGTTCATGAGGACGTGCCCGGAGCCTAAATGGTTCATGCCTGGAAGGGAACGTGATATGTACTTCACTCCATCGAGGGATCGAACAGGCATGCGACTCTGGACTAGTCTGAGTTTCAGACGAGGGTGGCGTTACAACGGCTCTACCAGGCCTCGGTACCCTCGGACCGGCGACCGAAGCCGGCCCCTTACCCAAAAGGGCCCCATCTGAAATTCAGCGAGGAGCGAACCGCGTGACCGCCGAGACGTCCGTGCCGTCCACAGCGCTGCTGACCGGAGCAGACCGGGACGGTTCCAACTACACCGCGCGGCACCTGCTCGTCCTCGAGGGACTCGAGGCCGTGCGGAAGCGCCCGGGCATGTACATCGGGTCGACCGACAGCCGCGGTCTGATGCACTGCCTCTGGGAAATCATCGACAACTCCGTGGACGAGGCCCTCGGAGGCTACTGCGACCACATCGACGTGACCCTGCACGACGACGGCTCCGTCGAGGTGCGGGACAACGGCCGCGGCATCCCGGTCGACGTGGAGCCCAAGACCGGCATGTCCGGTGTCGAGGTCGTGATGACCAAGCTGCACGCCGGAGGCAAGTTCGGCGGCGGCTCGTACGCGGCCTCCGGCGGTCTGCACGGCGTGGGCGCCTCCGTGGTGAACGCGCTCTCCGCCCGGCTGGACGTCGAGGTGGACCGCGGAGGCAACACCCATGCGGTGAGCTTCCGGCGGGGCACTCCAGGAGCGTTCAAGGCGGACGGCCCCGACGCCGCCTTCGACGCGTCGGCCGGGCTGCGCAAGCTCAAGAGGATCCCCAAGACCCGCACCGGCACGCGCGTGCGTTACTGGGCCGACCGCCAGATCTTCCTCAAGGACGCCAAGCTCTCCCTGGAGGACCTGCACCAGCGCGCCCGGCAGACCGCCTTCCTGGTGCCCGGCCTGACCATCGTCGTCCGCGACGAGGTCGGGCTCGGCGAGGACGGCAGCAAGGGTGAGGAGTCCTTCCGCTTCGACGGCGGCATCAGCGAGTTCTGCGAGTACCTGGCCACGGACAAGCCGGTCTGCGACGTGCTCCGCCTGTCCGGCCAGGGCAGCTTCAAGGAGACGGTCCCGGTCCTCGACGACCACGGGCAGATGACGCCGACCGAGGTCACTCGTGAGCTCGGCGTCGACATCGCACTGCGCTGGGGCACGGGCTACGACACGACCCTGCGGTCGTTCGTGAACATCATCGCCACGCCCAAGGGCGGCACCCATGTAGCGGGCTTCGAGCAGGCCGTCACCAAGACGGTCAACGAAGTGCTGCGCACCAAGAAGCTGCTGCGCGTCGCCGAGGACGACGTCGTCAAGGACGACGCCCTGGAGGGCCTCACCGCGGTCGTCACCGTGCGCCTGGCCGAGCCGCAGTTCGAGGGCCAGACCAAGGAGGTGCTCGGCACGTCGGCGGCCCGCCGCATCGTGACGAACGTGGTTTCCAAGGAGCTCAAGGCGTTCCTGACCTCCACGAAGCGTGACGCGGCCGCGCAGGCCCGTGTTGTCCTGGAGAAGGCCGTTTCCGCCGCCCGCACGCGGATCGCGGCCCGCCAGCACAAGGACGCGCAGCGCCGGAAGACGGCCCTGGAGTCCTCTTCGCTGCCTGCCAAGCTCGCGGACTGCCGCAGCGACGACGTGGAGCGCAGCGAGCTGTTCATCGTCGAGGGCGACTCCGCGCTCGGCACCGCCAAGCTCGCCCGGAACTCCGAGTTCCAGGCGCTGCTGCCGATCCGCGGCAAGATCCTCAACGTTCAGAAGGCGTCCGTTACGGACATGCTGAAAAACGCGGAGTGTGGCGCGATCATCCAGGTCATAGGAGCTGGGTCCGGCCGGACGTTCGACATCGACGCGGCGCGCTACGGGAAGATCATTCTCCTCGTCGACGCCGATGTCGACGGCGCGCACATCCGCATCCTGCTGCTGACTCTGTTCCAGCGCTACATGCGGCCGATGGTCGAGGCGGGCCGGGTGTTCGCGGCAGTGCCGCCGCTGCACCGGATCGAGCTGAGCCAGCCCAAGAAGGGCCAGGACAAGTACATCTACACCTACTCGGACGGTGAGCTGCGGGAGACGCTGCTGGAGCTCCAGCGCAAGAACGTGCGGTACAAGGACTCGATCCAGCGCTACAAGGGCCTCGGCGAGATGGACGCCGACCAGCTGGCCGAGACGACCATGGATCCGCGCCATCGCACCCTGCGCCGGATCAACATCTCCGACCTGGAGGCATCCGAGCGGGTGTTCGACCTGCTGATGGGTAACGACGTCGCCCCGCGCAAGGAGTTCATCTCCAGCTCCGCGGCGACGCTGGACCGCTCGCGCATCGACGCGTAGGCGGTCCGGTGGGGCGGGGCCGACAGAGCGGGCCTGGCTGGGGCAGACGGGGGCCTGGCCGGGGCAGCGGAGACGTCCGTGAGGGCGTCTCCTCCCGTGCGTGGGGACTGGTCTCCCGGGATCCACCCATGCTCCAGGCATGATCCTCTCTGGCCCCGGTCTGTCGATCTGCCCGTCTGCCGATTTCCGTAGCGTCGAAGACGTCGGCAGTGCCCGTCTCCAAGGCCACCGTGAAGACCCGGATCAACAACCCCTTCGCCAAGACGGGTTCAAGAGCCGTGCGCAGGCGGTCCGTTACGCCTACGGGAAGGGTCTTGTGCGGCCACCCGGGGGGTGAGTCACCTGATGGGGTGAAGAGCACGGTGAGAAGAGTCAGGGATCTTCCCGTTCTGTCCATCCTTGGGCACGCGGCCGAAACGGGCCGGGGACAAGGAGAGTTCGGTGGAGAAGTACGACGGTCCCGACTCCGGAAAGGTCCGGTTCGACGACCCCTGGTACGACGCGCTCGCCTCCGGCTGGGGTGAGTTGGACGACACGGGCGCGCCCGCTCCCGCCGTGCCTCCCGCGCGCAGGGAGCAGGAGGACCGGACCGCCCGCACGGCCGACGTCTATCTGGACGTGCAGCGCAGTGCGGCCTTCCAGGAGGTGCGCAGCCGGTACCGGAGGTTCGTGATCCCGGCCGTCGCTGTCTTCTTCACCTGGTATGTGGGCTATGTGGTGACGGCGACGACGGCGCCCGGGCTCATGGCGCGGCCCGTCGCCGGTGCGTTGAACGTGGCGATGCTCGCGGGGCTCGGCCAGTTCCTCACGACGTTCCTGTTCACCTGGGCGTATGCCCGGCACGCCCGGCTGCGCAGAGACCGGGCCGCGCTCGAACTGCGCTGGGACACACAGGAACTGACGCGAAGCGTCACGGGTGGTGAGCGGTGACCGGGAACCATCAGACGCTGGCGCTCCTGCTCTTCAGCGTGTTCGTCGCGATCACACTGGGGATCACGACCTGGGTGAGCCGCCACCGGCATGGTTCGGCGGAGGAGTTCTACGCGGGCGGACGGCTTTTCTCGCCCATGGAGAATGGTTTTGCCATCGCGGGTGACTACATGTCCGCCGCCTCCTTCCTCGGCATCTCGGGGCTGATCGCGCTCTTCGGCTACGACGGGCTGCTGTACTCGGTGGGATTCCTCGTCGCCTGGCTCGTCGTGCTGTTCCTGGTGGCCGAACTGGTGCGCAACTGTGGGCGGTTCACGCTCGCCGACGTGGTCGCGGCGCGAATGAGTGAGCGGCCGGTGCGGATCGCGGCGGGAACTTCCTCGGTGACCGTGTCCGTTCTGTACCTGGTGGCGCAGATGGTGGGGGCGGGCAGCCTGGTCGCGCTGCTGCTGGGGGGTACGAGCGAGGCGGCGCAGGCCTGGACGGTCATCGGTGTCGGCGCGCTCATGGTGATTTATGTGTCGATGGGAGGGATGCGGGCCACCACGTGGATTCAGATCGTCAAGGCGGTCCTGCTGATGGGTGGGGCGATCGCGCTGACCGTGCTCGTCCTGGTGCGGTTCCACGGGGACTTCAACCAGCTGCTGCGTACGGCGGCGGAGCGCAGCGGGCACGGGGACTCGTTCCTCGCCCCGGGCCTGAGGTACGGCGGGGACTGGACCGCGCGGCTCGACTTCATCAGCCTCGGCCTCGCGCTGGTGCTCGGCACAGCCGGGCTGCCGCACATCCTGTCGCGCTTCTACACCGTGCCGACCGCGCGGGCCGCGCGTCGCTCGGTCGTCTGGGCGATCGGTCTCATCGGCGGCTTCTACCTGATGACGATCGTCCTGGGATTCGGTGCGGCGGCGATCGTCGGTCCTGATGCCGTACGGGGGTCGAACGCGGCCGGGAACACGGCGGTTCCGCTGCTCGCGCTCGACCTGGGTGGCGGCGCGGCCTCAACTGGAGGAACGGTTCTGTTTGCGGTCGTCGCCGCCATCGCCTTCGCCACCATCCTCGCGGTGGTCGCCGGCATCACGCTCGCCTCGTCGGCGTCCGTGGCCCACGACCTGTACGCGTCGCTGCGGCGTCGGCGCGCGAAGCCGCACAGCGAGGTGGCCGTGGCGCGGACCGCCGCGGTCGGTATCGGCGTGGTCGCCATCGCGCTGGGGCTGCTCGCGCGCGACCTCAACGTGGCATTCCTGGTAGGACTCGCCTTCGCGGTCGCCGCGTCGGCGAATCTGCCCGTGCTGCTGTATTCGCTGTTCTGGCGGAGCTTCACGACGCGCGGCGCGGTGTGGTCCGTGTACGGGGGGCTGGTGCCCGCTCTGGTGCTCGTGGTGCTGTCGCCCGTGGTGTCGGGGAGTTCCGCGTCGCTGTTCCCGGGCGTCGACTTCCAGTACTTCCCGTTGGAGAACCCGGGCCTGGTGTCGGTCCCGCTGGGCTTCCTCGCGGGCTGGCTCGGCACGGTCACCTCGGCGGAGCCGCCGGACGAGGCCAAGCACGCGGAGACCGAGGTACGGGCGCTCACGGGGGCGGGGGCGGTCTGAGGCTCTCGCGAACGGCTCGGTATGAAGTACTGGAACTTGACTTCTCCGGGCGCCCCCGCCCCCGTACAGCCCCGACCCCTCAAGGCGTCACCCACGCATACCGATGCTCCGGGCGCCCCGTGTCCCCGTACTTGAGGGAGAGCCGCAGCCGTCCGGCCTGTTCCAGGTGGCGGAGGTAGCGCTGGGCCGTGGAGCGGCTTAGGCCCGTCTCGGCGGCGACCTCGTGGGCCGAGAGGGGGTGGTCGGCCTGGTGCAGAACGGCGCAGATCAGGTCTGTGGTCGGCTCCGAGTGGCCGCTGGGGAGGCCGGGCGAGGAGGAAGGGGTCGGCGTCGTGCGGAGCGCGCCGAATATGCGGTCGACCTGCTCCTGACCGGCTACGCCCCGGCCGCCGACCCGGTCGACGGTGCGGCGCAGCGCGGCGTACGAGTCGAGCCGGGTGCGCAGCGCCGCGAAGGTGAACGGTTTGACCAGGTAGTGCAGGGCGCCGAGGCGCATCGCGGCCCGCACGGTCTCCACGTCGCCGGCCGCGGTGATCATGATGATGTCGGCGCCGTGGCCCAGTTCCCGCATCCGATGGACGAGTTCGAGGCCCGTTTGGTCGGGCAGGTAGTGGTCGAGCAGCACCAGGTCGACGGGCTCGCGGGCGACCGCGGCCAGGGCCTGGGCAGCGTTGTGTGCGCGGGCGGCCACCCGGAAGCCGGGAACCTTTTCCACGTACTTGGCGTTGATCTCGGCGACACGAAAGTCGTCGTCCACGACCAGGACCTCAATCATCGGGCCTCTCTTCCCGAGCCCGGATGTGAGCGTTGAGCCCGGGCTGTCGGCCTCCAGTGTTGTAGCGCGAGCAAAAAGAGCACAACACCCTTCTGTAAGCAGAAGAGCGCCTTGCGCCCACAAGGCTGATGCCGTGCCCCATGCCCCGCCTACCGTCCCGGGCATGAGCGCAGACACCGGCCCCGCCATCGAACCACGAGGCGTGAGCAAGGCCTCCAGGACCCCGTCCGGGGGACCGCACACGGCCCTCAGCGGGCTCGATCTCACCCTGGGATGCGGCGAGTTCGTCGCCGTCGTGCGCCCCGCCGGCTGCGGCGAATCGACCACTCCGAACCTCGTCAGCGGCCTCGAAAAGCCCACTGAAGGCGAGGGCCTGGCGGCCGGCGCACGGGTCGAAGGCGTCGGAGACAAGGTCGGCTTCGTCTTTCGGCAGGACGCCGCCTTCCCCTGGCGCACGGCCCTGTCCCAGGCCGCCAAACCGGCCGTGGGCTGAGTCTTCCTCCGTACGGCTGTACTCCCCTGACAGCCGTACGGAGGCGGGGCGCGGTCACCTCCCCCGCAATCCGGCCGTGCCCTCAGGCGCGGGTCGCCCAGATGTAACGGTGCTCCGGGCGGCCCGCGTCACCGTATTTGAGGGTCAGCGTGGCCCGCCCCGTGCGTTCCAGGAGCTTCAGGTAGCGCTGGGCGGTCTGCCGGCTGAGTCCGGTCCGGTCGGCGATCTCCTGGGCCGACAGGGGGCCTTCGGCGTTCACCAGCGCCCGGCGGACGGCCTCCGCGGTGGTGGGGGAGTGCCCTTTGGGCAGATCGGGCTCCGAGCCCGCCGAGAGGGCGCCGAAGATCCGGTCGACCTCTGCCTGTTCGGCCTCGCCGCCGCCGTCCAGCGTGCGGCGCAGCTCCGCGTACGCCTCCAGCTTGGCGCGCAGCCCGGCGAAGGCGAACGGTTTCACCAGGTACTGGAGCGCGCCATGCCGCATCGCCGCCTGGACCGTGGACACGTCACGGGCCGCGGTCACCATGATCACGTCGGTCTGATGGCCGCGCCGACGCATCTCCTGGACCACGGCGATGCCCGTCTCGTCCGGCAGATAGTGGTCGAGAAGCACCAGGTCCAGCTGAGGCAACGCCTCCACCTGCCGCAGCGCCTCCGCCGCGGAGTGCGCTTCGCCGGCGACATGGAATCCGGCGACCTTCTCCACGTAGGCGGCGTTGACCCGAGCGACCCGCGTGTCGTCGTCCACGACCAATACCTCGATCATCTCGGCTCCTCTTTGGTGGTCGTGGCGACTGCGGTGGCTTCCTCCGGTACGGGGTCAGGTACGAGGGCCGGTGCGAGACCGGGCTCCGTCAGTGCCTCCGGAAGCACGATCGTGAACTCGGCGCCTCCGCCGTCCGCCTCCGCGACGCGTGCGCTGCCGCCCTGCCGCTCGGCGAGCCGGCGCACCAGGGAGAGACCGATCCCGCGCTTGCGGTGGGCCGGGGGCTTCTTGGTGGACCAACCGTCCGCGAAGATCAACTCACGCTGGTCGGCGGGGATTCCCGGCCCGGTGTCCCGCACCCTGAGCACAGCCGTACGTCCCTCAGCGCGCAATTCGACCTCCACGCGCGCGTGGAGGGTGCCGGCGACGGCGTCGAGTGCGTTGTCGACAAGGTTCCCGACGATCGTGACCAGTCCCCGTGGGTCGATCAACCGATCGGGGAACAGCGTCCTGTCGGAGATCCACAGAGCCACCCCGCGCTCCGCCGCGACGGTGGCCTTGCCCACCAGGAGGGCGGCGAGCAGCGGGTCGTGGATCTTCTCGGTCACCTGTTCCGCGGTGGCCCTGTGATCGCCCACCACCTCGCCGACGAACTCCACGGCATCGTCGTACATCTCCAGCTCCAGCAGTCCGAGCAGCGTGTGCATCCGGTTGGCGTGCTCGTGGTCCTGGGCGCGCAGGGCGTCGATCAGGCCGCGGGTGGAGTCGAGTTCGCGGCCGAGCTGTTCCAGTTCGGTGCGGTCGCGCAGGGTGGCGACGGCTCCGCCGTCGTCGGTGGGCATGCGGTTGGCGATCAGAACACGCTGGCCTCGGACGGTGAGCAGATCGGTTCCCGTGACGGTGCCGGCCAGCACGTCGGTCGTACGGCCCTCTCCGAGCGCTGTGTCGAGGGGCTGTCCGACGGCCTCGTCGCCGATTCCCAGCAGGCGCCGGGCCTCGTCGTTGAGGAGCCGGATCCTGCCTCCGCGGTCGAGCGCGACGACGCCCTCCCTGATGCCGTGCAGCATGGCCTCACGTTCCGAGAGGAGTGCGGCGATGTCCGAGAAGGCCAGGTCGCGGGTCTGCCGATGCACCCGCCTGGAGATCAGATACGCGGCCAGCGCGCCGACGGCCAGGGCCCCTCCCGCGTACGCCAACAGCCCCGGGATCGCGTGGATCAGGCGGGCGCGCACGCTGTCGTACTCGATGCCGACCGAGACCGCGCCGACGATGTCGCCGTCGGCGTCGCGCAACGGCACCTTGCCGCGCGCGGAGCGGCCCAGCGTGCCGTCGTCGATCTCCATCACCTCGTGGCCGGCCAGGGCCGACCGGGGATCGGTCGAGACGGGCCCACCGATCTCGGCGGGGTTGGTGTGCGACCAGCGCAGGCCGTCAATGTTCATCACCACGACGTACTCGGCGCCGCTGGCCTTGCGGATCCGTTCCGCCTCGGCCTGCACGGGCCCGTCGGCCGAGGGCTTCGTCGACGTCAGCTCGTCGGCGAGCCGTGGCTGCGCCGCCGTGGTCTGCGCGATCGCGAGCGCGCGGCGCATCGCCTGGTCGTCCAGCTGGTCGCTGAGCGGAGCGAGGAACAGCCCGGTCGCGAGTACGGCGACTCCGGCGGCGATCGCCACCTGCATCAGCAGCACCTGCGAGAACATCCGCCTCGGCATGCCGAGGCGGAGTCGTCGTGCAGGGGGAGTGGGGCTCATGACTATGAAGGTACGGGGAGGTGCGGGCTGTGCCGTAGGGGGGTGTGGCGTGGATCTCGTTCGGGAGACGTGATCAGTGGTCGACGCGGCTGGCGACGGCCGTACGGGGCAGTTCGCGCACCGCCATCACGTCCATCCGGGCCGGGGAGCCGAGGGCCGAGCCACAACTCTCGGGCCGGGGTGGCAGCCCGGCGCCCTGGGCCACCGTGACGCGCCAGAGGCGGCCGTCGGCGTGGGCGACCGTCACCTCCCAGCGCGGCGCCGCGCCGTCCGTGCGGAGGACGCTCAGCGCGCCTGCGGCAGCCTCGTGCGCCGCCGTGCGCACCGCCAGCTCGGCGGCCTGCCCAGGACGCTCCCAGGCCGAGCTCCCCCGGCAACCTTCGGTGACGACACGCCCTTCCCGTACTCCCTGGAGGATCTCCTTGACGGCATGGGCCTCGGCACGCCCGTACGCATATCCGAACGGCAGTACGAGGAGAGTGGGCGAGAAGCGGTGGCCCCCCAGATGGGTGACTTCCCAGGCGCCTGCTACTCCGGAGGCGGCGAGTTCGGCGGCGAGGGGACGGCCGAGGAGGGCGCAGCAGCGGTCGCGCTTGCCGTTGGTGCAGACGAGGGCGAGCGGGTCGCCGGTATGGGGGCGGCCGTCGAGGGCCGCGTCGAAGCTGTGGGGGAGGCCCCTGCCGAGTTCGGCGAAGTCAAGTTCGAGCAGTTGCTCGGGGTCCGATGTGGTGGCGTTGTGCAGCCATACGTTTCCCGGGGTGGTGTGGGCCGCGTACACCTGTCGCTCGGCGATCGTGTGGAAGTCGGCGTGACGTCCCGGGCGGCGGATCAGTGCGACGCGTACGCCCGTGCCCTCGGCGGCCTGTTCCAGGGCGCGGCCGAGCGCGGGGTCCAGATGGCTCGAGGTCAGCGCTTTGGCACCCCAGGGGCCGGGCTGTTCCACCAGCAGCCACGTCCTCGCGGTGGCGGCGGTCCCAGCGAGGGGCTCCGCCAGGTCCCGGGAGACCTTCGCGCACGTACTCACAGAGGTGAGCCTAACCTGACTTGACGGCGAACGACTTCCGGGTCTGGAAGTATCACTGCTCCGGAAGTGGCTGAGGGGGCCGCGCGCCTACATAGTGGCCGCTCGGGCGCATGCGCAGGGGAGCCTCGGCGTACTCCTCCAGGGTGTGAGCGATCCAGCCGGCTGTACGGGCCACGGCGAAGATCGTTTCGCCCGCGGAGGCGTGCATGCCGGACGCGGCCGTGAGGACGGCGAGGGCCAGGTCGACGTTGGCGTGCAGGGGCACGTGGCGGGCCGTGGTGGCGACGACGTCGCGGGCCGCCGCCAGAGCGGGAGCGGCGTTGGGAAGCTCCTCCAGGAGGGCGAACAGCACACGCGCGCGTGGGTCCTCTCCCGGGTAGAGCCGGTGGCCGAGACCAGGGACGCGGCGTCCGGCGCGCAGTTCGTCCGCGATCACCGGGGCCGCCGAGCCCTGGTCCAGGACGTCGAGGAGCATCCTGT
>NZ_JBQQCG010000035.1:0-108792 GCF_052245575.1 Streptomyces sp. 2A115
TGCTGCCGATGGGGTGGACCGGCGGCAGGTACACCACGTCGAAGCCCATCTCCGCGATCGCCGGCAGCCGCCGTGCCGCCGTCCGGAACGTGCCGCTGACCGGCGGCTTGTCCGGCTCGATCACCGCCCCCTCCGAGCGCGGGAAGAACTCGTACCACGAGCCGTACAACGCCCGCTCCCGCTCCACCAGCAAGGGCAGCGGGGCCGATCGGGAGAGTCGGTCGCGCAGCGGATGTTCCGTCAGAGCCGCGTCCACTTCGGGGGTGAGGGCGGCGGCGAGGCGGGCCTCCGGCGGCCGGGACTCGTCGCGCAACGCGTGCAGGGCGGCCCGCACCGCCGCTCGGCCCGCCTCGTTCGGTACTCCGGCGGCGGCCCGTTCGTACAACTCGGCACCCTCCTCCAGGACCAGCCCGATATCGATGCCGGCCGGGATCTTGATGCCGGCGGACCGGCGCCAAGTGGTCACCGGGTCGGACCACGCCTCCACCCAGTACGTCCAGTCGCCCACCGCTCCAGGGGTGACGTCGGCGCCCCATCGGTCGGTCCCGGGGGTCAGCTCCCGCATGGGCGTCCAGGGGCCGGTACGGCCCTCCGGGTCGCGCAGGACGACGTTCGCGGCGACGGCGTCGTGCCCTTCGCCGAAGACGGTGGCGGTGATCTGGAAAGTTTCGCCCAGCACCGCCTTCGCCGCGCGATTGCCGCACTCGACGGCCGGGCGGACATCGACGATGGGGATGCGGCCGATTGAGACGACGGGCATACGGCCGGCAGAGGGAATGTGGCCGGTGGCCGGGTTTGCCGGGTTCTCGTTCATGGGTCTCACCTCCGCCATCCTTGAGCTCGGTCCGTGGTGTGCGGGTGTTTCGCACGGCCCCTGGGGCAGGGCCGCCCCTAGGGCAGGGCCGACTGGAAGACAGGGCCCCTGGGACAAGGCCTTCAGGACACAGGGCTCGTCCTGAGTTCGGCGGAGCGTCTGCCGATCGGCGGGCCACCGTCGGCCCTTTCCCGGCGGCGGCGTGCGTCTGCACTGGCGGCCAGGTAACGCTCGGCGGCGTGAACGGCCTCCCGCGCGCAGCGTTTCCCCATCAGCACGCACAACGTGTAGCCCGTGTTCTCGAAGTTGCCCCGCGCCGCACGGTCGGCGGGGGCCGCGAGCATCATGCGTTCCCAGGCGCGGTACTGCTCCAGATGCCTGGCGACCTCGGCTTTGGCAGGCAGCAGCATTTCACTGGTCACCTTCCACTCCTTCGAATCGCACGGCTCGTCCGGATCGTGCGTGCAGACCGTGCACGGAGAGGCATCGACCGATTACGGCGATCGATGCCCTCACTCATGGTGCACGCGGCGCCACCCAACGTCCTGTTGTCGATTCAACAACCTCATGCCGCTCTCGTGTTGCACGAACGGAGTACTGCTCTCACGCTGGGACTGACTCAGGAGCGATCACTGCTCACGCTTCGTGTTCGGGGCTCGGCCCGCGGGGGCGAGGAGGAGCGAGGGCTTCGCCGGTGAGGAGCCAACGACGATGAAGACCGTAGTGCCCTGCTACTACCACCTCGACGTGGAGGTCAGTCCGGAGCGGGTCGAACAGGTCAGGCGCATTCTGGCCGCCCATCTCCGCTACTGGAATCTGGAGAACCTCGTCGAGCCCGTCTGTCACTGTGCCGAGGTGCTGCTGCTCACGATCGACGAGCATGCGGCGGACAAGAACACCACCATCGAGATGTGGTGGAACGGCCAGCACCTCATCACCGCCGTGGCGGACAACGACGGTGAGTTCCACCCGGACTCCGCCACTCGTGGCTGCCTGGCCCACATCGCCGCCATGAGCGACGGCTGGGGCTGCTGCGCCACGGGTACCGGTGGGAAGATCATCTGGTTCTCGCGCCGTGTCCGCGCCATGGAGCGTGCCCCGCTGGTCCCGGCCGGACCCGCGCCCAGCCTGCGGGAGTCCCGCCGGACGCCCCGCGAGGCGCCGGTACCGGCGATGGCGGGATCCGTGCCCACGAGTCCGTTCGAGTTCGAGGACACGGCCGTCGGCGCCGGCTCCTGGGACCCGAAAGGTCCGTCCCTCAGAACGGTGGTGCGCCGCCCGACGAACACCGCGTAACACTCCCTCCGGGAGAACACTCCACCGGCCCACGACTGCTTTGGCAGTCGCGGGCCGGAGGCATTGCTCCTCGGGTGGTCAGCCGGGCCGGCCCGTCGGCATCACGGTGACCTGCTGGATGTTCGCGCGCGGCGGCGGGGCGGCGATGAAACCGACGGTCTGTGTTCCTCGCACCCAGCTCCGCGCGCAGGCGGCGGGAGGTACGGGTGACGTACGCCTTGGTGGCGGAGTGGGCGGCGAATGGCCCTCGCCTCATTGGCGTCCGGTAGGAGGTCGTGTCGCGTCGTGCACCCGGGCCTCCCCGTAGGGCACCAGGCGAACCGGTCCCAGCAGCCCGTACGCCTGACGTGCCAGTCCGCCGTACACCGCGGGGTCGCTGACGCGCAGGCGGTTGGCGAGTGGGGTGGCCACCTCGACCTCGATGAGGTTGGGCCCTCGCTCGAGCAGGCCGTTCAGGTCCACCACCGGGTGGATCTGATCGACCGGGTCGAGGCGGTGGCCGTTGACGGTGACCCGGCAGGTGTCGGTCACCGTGCCCAGCTCGAGTCGTGCGCCGTGGCCGCCGGTCCAGCCTTCACCGAGGGTGACCGTGGTGCGGTAGCGGCCGATGCCCGAGACGTCGGCGAGTTCGGGGAGCTGGGACCAGGGCAGCAGGGCGTCCAGTGTCAGCTCGTGCTCGACGACGGTGGTCCGGGTGGCCGTGGCGCCGGGTCGCCAGTCCCGGACGTACAGGTCCCAGGAGGTCAGTTCCATCGGGCCGGGGATGTCCTTGAGGGACGTGCGCACCGTGCGTCCGTGGGAGAGCACGGTGCGGTAGGTCCCGGCGGCCATGGCGCGGACGGTGAGTCCGGTGTCGGTGAAGCGCACCTCGTCGGCCTCGCTGCTGACCGCGTGCGGGCGGCCGCCGTGGTGGTCGCCGAAGAGGCCGGCCCGGCCGATCGCCACGACGAGGGTTTCCGCGGGCTGAAGGGAGACCCGCACGGTGACGCTGTCGCCGTCCTCGGTGTAGCGCGCGATGCGCTCGGCCTTCCCCGTCCACGGGTCCAGCAGGTAGGGCACGCCGCGCGCCGTCGTGCGGTGCAGGGTGACCTCGTGGTCGATGGCGGCCACCGGCGGCTTGACGGTCTCCGCGTGCTTGCCGTTGCACAGGTAGTAGAAGTCGACGCCGTCGGCCACGCGGTGGGCGTTGAGGAGGGTCGAGGCGGTCGCGTGCCGCACGTCGGGCCGTACACCGAGCTCGGCGAGGGCCGCGGGGACCGCCGTCTTGTCCGTGACGCGGCGCACCAGCGGCTGGGCGAGCAACTCGGCCACCACGGAACGCAGTTCGTCGCTCTCGCCACTGTCCGGGATGCCGGACGGCACGACGGTCTCCCAGGCGCCGAGCAGCACGAGGGGCAGACCGGCCCGGGTGAGCCGGAGCAGGGCGCGGGCGTCGGACAGCGCGAGGGTCACCTGGGAGCCGTAGAAGAAGTCGCCCTCGACGAACAGCGCCTTGTACGCGGGACCGTCGGGTGCGAGCCGCCCTCGGCGTACGGTGGCGGCGGGCAGGTCGAGCAGTGGACCGCTGAGGAACTGGTGGGTCCAGCCCAGCGTGACGCCCGTGGCGGTGAACCAGGACGCGCCGATGCCGGTGGCGGTGTAGCCGGTCTGCCGGAAGACAGCGACGTCGGCTCTGGCCCGGCCGGTCTGCAACACCTGGTGGACCCGGCTGAGATAGCCGGAGACGTCCGCGACGTGCTTCCAGGTCGGGTGCCGAGGTCCCCAGGACTCGCCGTAGCCGGCCGTGCCCTTGTACGGGGTGAAGGCCGCGTATCCCGGCCAGTTGACGCCCGGCAGCTCGGCGTAGGAGAAGCCGTGGACGACGGTCTGGTTGACGCCGGCGGCGTAGGCGCCGCCCATGGTGCGCAGGAACCTCTGCCAGGTGGTGCTGTAGGCGCTGCCGGCATAGGCACCTGCCTCGCAGGAGAGCACGGTGTGGCCGGCCATGTCGCGGCCGCCGGCCAGGCAGCGGTAGTCGTCGAGGTTCTTGAAGCCCAGGGACTCGCCCTCGGCGATGTCCAGGATCGCGGCCGAGGCGATGGCGTCGGTCTGCAGACCGTAGGGCTGGGAGCGCAGTTGGAGGCCGAGTGAGTGGGCCCAGGTGCGCAGTGCCGTGACGTGGTGCTTGTTGAAGAGGGTGGAGACGGTCTCCCAGAAGTCGTGCCGGATCTGGCGGGTGACGGCGGCTTCGAAGGCGTAGACCTGGTTGCTGTTGTCGAGGATGAGGGCGGGCAGCAGGGGGAGCAGGGAGCGGCCGGTGTGTTCGAGGAACGCGTCGGGCAGGCGCGGCGTCCACTGGAGCCCGTCGGTCTCCAGCTCGATGGAGTCCTCGAACAGCGCACCTCCGGAGACCTTCAAGAGGCGGCGGATCGCGGGCGTGAGGATGCGGGCTTCCCAGAAGTCGGTCACCGCGCGTGTGCCGGCCGCGCTGAAGTGGTCGACCACATAGGCGGGCGGGACGGTGTGCGGGCCGGCTTCCGGCGTCTGGCCGGAGCCGCGTACCCAGTACGCGATCAGGACCCAGGTGCCGTCGTCGGGCGCGGTCCAGCTGATGGCGCCGTCGGTGACCGTCGGGGTGAGGTCGCGGACGGAGTCCAGGTCGAGGCCGGTCTCCTTGCGCGTGGAGTTCGCGGTGTTCACCCGTGCGGCCTGTACCAGGAGGAGCTGCCGCTCGGTCACGCCGGACGCCGCTTCGTGGACGGGCTCCGGCACCGCGCCCCTGTAGGCGGTGCCCGCGGCCAACGTGACTGCCCCGTAAGCGAGTTCCTTGACGGCGGCCTCGCTGTCGGGGGTGATGCCGGGAACCGCCGCGGGCCAGCTCGGTCCGACGGTGAGGTCGACCGTGATACCGCGTCGGGCCGCCTGGCTCAGCGCGGCCTCCACGCCGGCGACCCAGGCGGCGCTGCCCCAGCCGTGACGCGCGGTGTCCAGTACCGAGGTGTCGGTGACGCTGTGATGGACGGCGGCTATTTCGGCGCCTCCGAAGCCGGCGTCGGCGATCTGGTCGATCTCCCGTCTGATCTCGTCGGGCCGCACCAGGCCGTCGGGCCACCACCAGCGGAACTTCGGCCGCACCGCACGGCTCGGCTCGGCGAAGGAGGCGCCGGTGGTCGTGGCGGTGAGGGCGGTGGCGGCGCCGGCTTCGGCGGTGGCTGCCGACGCGCGGCCGTGCCCGGCCCAGTCGACCGCACCGGCGGCGGCTGTCGTGGCCGCGGCCACGAGCAGGGTGCGGCGCGGGATCCCCGTCCGGTGAGCTGAGGTGAGGTCGTCCATGGGTCCTGTCCACTCCCGGGCAGCACGAAGAAGACCCCCTGAGGGGCCTGGGACTTGAATCGTTTTAATCGCTGCGAAACTAAGTCGCTGGATCAAGGGGCGTCAAGCAGCGTGCACGATGCAATGTGCCGTGGGAGCCGACTGCGGGCGTCATGTGGACAGCGGGGGAGTCGCCCCACCGCGTACTCGCCGCACGGGGGGCTCCCGTCCTCACCGCGTCAGGCTTCACGCGAACGGCTCATCTGAACACGTTGTCGTTGTCCAGCTCGTCCCAGTTGTAGGGATCGACGGGCGCGAAGTTCCGGGAGGGCCTTGAGGACGTCTGATACATCGCCTCGATTTCGGCGGCGTACCGCCGTGAGATGGCGTCCCTGCGCAGCTTCAGCGAGGGAGTGAGCATTCCGTTGGCCAGGTCGAACGGTTCGGGAAGTACCCGGTACGCGCGAATGGACTCGGAGCGTGACACGGTGGAGTTGGCCGCGGCGACGGCGCGCTTGATCTCTTCTCGCAGAGCGTTCTCCTCGCGCAGTTCCCGGTCCTGCGCCTCGCCCGGTATCGACAGGACCGAGCGCCAGTGGGCGACGAATTCGGGGTCGAGAGTGATCAGAGCTCCGACGCAGGGCCGGTTGTCACCCACGACGACCGCCTGATGGATGAGCGGATGGACCCGCAGGCGTTCTTCGAGAGCCGCGGGCGCCACACTCTTGCCGCTGCTCGTGATGATGATGTCCTTCTTGCGGCCGGTGATGGTCAGATATCCGTCGCGGTCGAGGCGGCCGATGTCTCCGGTGGCGAGCCAGTCGCTCTGAAGTGAGGCCCGCGTGGCCGCGTCGTCGTTGATGTAGCCCTGGAACACCGAAGGCCCCCGTACCAGGATCTCCCCGTCGTCGGCCACGTGGATCTCCGTGTCGGGAATGGGGCGTCCGACGGTTCCGAATTTCTCCCGGCCCACGGGCTGTGCCGTAATCCCGCCGCCTGTCTCCGTGAGCCCGTATCCGTCGTGGACGAAAATCCCGATTCCCGCGTAGAAAAGGGCGAGTTCACGGTTGAGGGGAGAGCCGCCCGACACCGCGCCGCACACTCTTCCGCCCAGTGCCGCGCGGAGCTTTCGGTACACCGTCTTTTCGTAGATGGCGTGCTGAAGTCGCAGATCGAGGCCGGGTCCTGGGCCCGTTCGCAGCCGGTGGCGCTCGGCGGCCACGGCGAAGTCCTGCGCGGTGCGGACCGCTCGCTCGAACAAGGCGCTACGGCCCGACTCCTGGGCCTTGCGCAGGAAATTCTTGTAGATCTTCTCGAAGATGGACGGGACGGCGTAGAGAAACGTCGGGCGAAAGGACAGCAGGGCCGCGGAAAGCGACTCCGCGCCCAGATCGGGTTCGTGGCCCATCAGGAAACCGCCGCGCATGCACAGTCCCTGGATCATGAGGCCGTAGACGTGGGAGAAGGGAAGGAAGGCGAGGACGGCCGGCTGTTCCCCGGGCGGCGCCACCGTCTCTCTCCAGCCTGCCAGCAGCGTGTCGCAGGGGCTCGCGAGGCTGCGATGGCTCAGGGCGCATCCTCTGGGGTGTCCCGTCGTGCCGGAGGTGTAGGCGATGACCGCGGTCGAGTCGGGCAGCACGATCCGGCGCATGGACTCGACGGTGGTGACCGGTACCAGCCGGCCCTGTTCGACCAGGTCCGCCAGGCCCCCGGCGTCCAGCTGCCAGACGTGCCGCAGCAACGGCAGCGAGGCGCACACGGAGCCGACCGTCATGATGGCCTGTTCGTCCTCCACCACCACGGCGACGCAGCCGGCGTCCCTGAGGATCCACGCGACCTGATCGTGCGACGACGTCGGATAGATCGGGACGATTTCGGCGCCCACCGTCCAGAGCGCGTAGCTGAGCACGGTCCACTCGTAGCGGGTACGGGCCATGACGGCCACGCGGTGGCCCGGGAGGATCCCGGCCGCGATGAACCCCCTGGCCACGTCGACCACTTCGTCCCGCAACTCGACCGCGGTCACCGATGACCAGGTCGTGGGGGAGGTGTCGGAACGGCGGGCGATCTGCGGGAGGGCCGGGTCGCGGATCGCTGTGTCGAAGACGCTGTCGGCGAGTCCTCCCTGCATCAATGGTGGAGCCGGTCGAGAAAGTTCCAAGGGGTGCATTCGCCGCTCCAGAATTCTTCTCAGAGCGCCCTTCCGATGGAGTCCGGAGCCGAGGGCGTTCGCAATGTAGCCCACGACGGCGACGACTGTGTCACGAACCGTCGAACGACTTGCCCTGATGGCCTTTCAGGACAGAACGGTGCAGATGTCCAAGTCAGACGCCCAGCGGTCGATCCTTGCCTGAGGCGGCTTCGCGGTTCCCTCGGCGGTGGCCGTGCCCCACTGCGGCCTGCCGGGCAGAAGCAGCCGCCCTCACGTACACGGAGTGGCTGTGTGCGAAGGGGCGGTCCGCCGCACTCCTCATTACGATGAGAGAGATCATCACGTTGAGAGAGATCGTCGCGCCCCCGAGGGCCCGCGTACGAGGAGGGGCCGACCGACGTCAGGAGGCCGCCGTGAGCACGATCGCGGTGAAGGCCGCCCAGCTGCGGGGAGGGCTGGTTCTCCCCTACGCCGAGGCGGGCTATCCGGAGGGCATCCCTGTCGTCTTCGTGCACGGTCTCGCGGACTCCTGGTGGATGTTCGAGCCGCTGCTCAGGCAGCTCCCTGCCGCCGTGCACGGATACGCCCCGACTCAGCGGGGTCACGGCGACGCCGAACGGCCTGCGGACGGCTACCGTCCGCAGGACTTCGCGAACGACCTCGCGGAGTTCCTCGACGCCGTGGGGATCGCCCGTGCCGTCCTGGTCGGAGCGTCGAGCGGCGGTGTGGCCGCACGGATGGTCGCGGGCAGCCACCCCGACCGGGTGGCGGGACTCGTCCTCATGGGCGCCCCTGCCACACTCGCCGACAAACCCGGCGTCACGGCTCTGTGGGAGACGATCCAGGCCCTTGAAGACCCCGTGCCGCGCTCTTTCGTCGACGACATGCTGGGCGACCTCGCGACCTTGCCGGTGGGACGCGGATTCGTGGCGACGATGGCCGAGGAGAACCTCAAGGTGCCCGCCCGGGTGTGGCGGGAGACCCTGCGGGGCTTGCTGGAGACGGACCTGGCGGCGACCTTGAGGGGAATCCTCGTACCCACGCTCGTGCTCTGGGGTGACGCGGACACCGTTCTGCCGCGCACCGATCAGCAGCGGATCGTCGACGCGATCCCCGAAGCGACCCTCGTCGCGTACGAGGGCGCCGGTCACCTTCTGTACTGGGAAGAGCCCGAACGGATCGTCCAGGACGTCGTCGGCTTCGCCACTCGAGTCGCCCGAGGCGTCCGAGTCGTGCCGAAGCTCGCTGACGGCGGCTCTCCGGGCAAGCCCGAGGGGCCGCCGTCCCCGAGTGATCCGGACGGGCCTTCCAGCTGACGTGCGGCTGACGTGCGGTTGCCGCGCGGTCAGGCGTTGGGGTCGAAGGCGATCCCCGAAGGCTTGGCCGAGGCGAGGTGCGAGTTGAACGTGCTGTCCTTGATGCCGAGCGTGGCACTGCCGAAGTTGTACGCGCTCAGCTTGTCGCGCAGACCGGCGGGGTAGCCGTTCCAGCCGACCAGCGGCGGGTACTGCCAGGTTCCCTTGTGGTTCTCCGGCGGCTCGTCGCCCGAGCCCGCGGCGCGGAAGGTGTGCGTACTGATCCCGTCCTTGTGATAAACGATCTTCGGGTGGGTCCCGTCGAAGCGGATCTGGGAACGGTTGTGGACCGTGAACGAGCCGTGGTTGGAGGTCGAGACGTATTCGGCCTGATTGTTCTGCACCCACACCACGACGTGCTCCCAGTCGTGTCGGTGCCCGCCGAGCCCGCTGCCGGCCACGGCCTGGTCCTTCTCGAAGTAGAGCGCGTACACGATCGCGCACCAGCCGTTGTTGCACTTGGAGCGTGAGTATCCGTTGGTGTTGTCGAGGTCCGACGCGTCGCGGCAAGAGCCGTTGAGGGCCCCGCTCGGGTTGAGGCCGCCGTTGATCGTCCCGTCCGGGCCGATGGCTGGAGTGGAGTAGCAGCCGTCCGTGTCGTAGTCGTAGGCGGGCTGGAACGTCTGCTCCAGTCCGTCGGCGTTGGCGGGCAGGGCCCCGGGCGGAGCCGCCAGGGCGGTGGCCGGGAAGGCGAGGACCAGGGCGACGGCGCCCGCGAGGCCGCCGAGCGTTCTCTGGCGAAACCGCCGCGATCCGAAGAGCTTCGATACCGGTCTGCCGTTCACTAGCGTCCTCCTCATGGCCTTGCGCAGGCCAACGCCCTTTATGACATGTGCAGTTCAGCTTCCCGGGTTTTCACCGGCACGCCAAGAGGTCGCAGGCGTCACAACGGTTAAGGCACGCCCAACAGTTGGGCCACACACCGCCAAAGAGGGCCACCACGAGCGGGGTTGATGGGAAGGTGGGTGCCATGAGGTCGCCGTGGATCACCCGGCTCGACGGTGACGAGCACACCGCGTCCGGCGGGTCCGCACCGACGGCCGAGGGCAAGCGCCAGGGCCGAATCGAAGGGCTCAAAGGCCGGTTCGCGGGGCTCAAGCGTCACCGGCGGCCGCTGTACGTGCTGGCCGTCGTCGCGCTTCTGGCCGAGATGGCGGTCGCGATGGTCACGACGGCCGTCGAGCAGACCCCGACCATCGACGAGCCGGTGTACGTGGCCACGGCCGAGGTCTACCTTCAGCAGCGCAGCCTCCGCTACAACCCCGAACACCCGCCCCTGGGCAAGCTGATCATCGCGTCCGGGCTGGTGTTCACCGACGCGTCGCGCCTCGACCCGGACTTCGCCTTCAGCCAGAAGGCACTGGGGCGGCAGCTGCTGTACGAGTCGGGCAACGACCCCGAGCGGCTGATGCTGTGGGCGCGCCTGCCGGTGATCGTGCTGACGCTGTTGTTCGGGCTGGTCGTCCTCGCCTTCGCCCGCGACCTGGCCGGCCCGGCGGCCGGGCTCGTGGCGCTCACCCTGTACGCGTTCTCACCGGACGTCATCGCGAGCGGGTCGCTGGCCACGCTCGACGTACCGGCGGCCGGCTTCCTGCTCACGTCCGTGTGGCTGCTGTGGCGGGCCCGGCAGCGGCCGCGCCGGTACCTTCCGCTCGCCGGGATCGCCCTCGGCGCGGCCGTGGCCACCAAGATGAGCGCGCTGGCGGTGGTTCCGGTGCTGATGCTGCTCGGTGTCCTGTCTGTCTGGTACGCCCGCAGGACACCCGGAATCGGCATGCGCGAGCGGGCGCGGGTCCTCGCGCTCGGCGCGGCGGCGGCCGTCGGTATGGCGCTGGTGGCGGTCACCGTCGTGTGGGCCGCCTACCTGGTCGTCGACCCCCGACTGCGCTGGACGCAGCCCGAGAACGTGCCGGACATCCTCGGAACGCGCGGCCGGATCGCCGCGTGGCTGCCGTTCCCGGAGCCGTACCGGGACGGCATGCGCATCCAGTTCGGCTTCGAGTACGAGATCTGGCAGGGCTTCCTGTTCGGCCGGCTGTATGAGGGATCGCTCTGGTACTACCTGCCGGCCGCACTCCTGGTGAAGACGCCGCTCGGCATGCTCGCGCTGTGGCTCGCGGGCGCCGTGGTGCTCCTGACGGTTCGCCGGCTGCGGCCCGCGGCGCCGTACGTGCTCGTCCCCGCGGCCTGCCTGCTGGTCGTGGCCATGAACGGGGCCCGTGACCTCGGCGTTCGGTACGCGCTCTTCATGCCGATGTTCCTGGCGGTCGCCGCCGCCGGCGTAACCGTCTTCCGCCGACGGTGGGCGCATGCCGTGACGGCGGCGCTGATCTGCTTCGCCGCGGTCAGCTCGCTGCTGACGTATCCGTACTACCTCCCCTACTCCAACGAGGCGTTCGGCGGCCCGTCGAAGACCCACCTGCGCCTGCACGACTCGAACGTCGACTGGGGCCAGGACCTGGGCCGCCTGGCCGATCGCCTCCGCCGGGACCACCCGGGTGAGCGGGTCTGGCTCGTCTACAAGGGCGCGGGTGTGCCCTCCTACTACGGCATCGACGAGTCCAACCCGCTGAGTGCTCCCCTGGGCGAGGTGCACGGACTGCTCGTCGTGTCGGACTCCTCGGCCGCCAAGGCCGACGGCCGGCTCGCCGCGCTGCTCGACACCAGCACGCCGATCGACGAGGTCGGCCACTCGATCACCGTCTACCGGCGACGGTGACACCGCGACAGAGGCGCTGCCGAGGCCTGTCACGGTGGAGCGGCTGGTCACATTCGTCTCCGGGGCCCCAACTCGCCCCGGAGACACGGCGGTACCGTCGAGGTCATGGCAACGGGGCGTACGAGGAGACGCGGCAGGGCCGGCACCATCCTGCCGGCCATCATGTGCGTCCTGGTGGCACTCCCCGCGAGCAGCGTGCCCGAGCCGTCCGGGCCCGAGACGGCCCCCGTGCCGAAGTCCCCGCGCGGCCACTACGTCGGCTACGTCGGCACCTTCAACATCTACGGAAACGTCGGCCACCGGGGCGACACGGGCGACTGGATCAAGGACGAAGCCGATGCCATCAAGGAGCTCACCTCCGGCGACAGCACCCGCTGGCTGTTCATCGGCCTTCAGGAAGTCTGCAAGGCCCAAGGGGAGCGATTCGCCCGGGAATTAGGCATGAACAGCGCCTTCGTCGACACCGGCACGGACTGCGCCGACGGCCAGCCGTTCGGGAACAGCGTCCTGTTCCACTCCACCGCGAAGGTCCTGCCGCCGACCCTGCTGCCCAACCCGGACAACGCGCGCGACGAGCGCGGCATCATCTGCGCTCTCGTACGAGCCGCGGGCGGGCGAGGCCCACAAGTCACCGCCTGCAGCACGCACTTGAGTGTGGGCGGCAAGGCGAACCGCGCGGCCCAGGCCGAGTTCATCCACCACGGCTGGCAACCGGACGGCAGCCACCCGCTCGGCACCAACGGCCCGGTCATCGTCGCCGGCGACCTCAATGCCCTGCCCGACGCAAGGGAGTTGGACGGCATGTACGGCAGCGGCGTCGAGGCGAGCGGCCCCCGTGAAACCGAGTCGCCGTACACCCATCCGACCTACGACGACGGCCGCAAGATCGACTATTTGTTCACGTGGGGCACACGGGGTTCCGCGAGTTGGCGCGACACCGGCATTCGCCGGACCGACAACTCGGACCACAACTTCTACTACAGCGGCTTTTCGATGGTCGCGGGCTCCGGTGCCCGTGGCTTCTCGGTCCGGTGAGGGCGTCAGCCGGCGGAGTCCGGGCTACTGGTGAACGCGGACGAGCGGGCCGCTTCAGGGCGGTGGATGCCGCGTGGCCGGTACCCCAGCCGGTCCGACACCCCCGCCAGATCAGCCAGCAGCCAGATGATCGCCAGCCACATCTCCGTGCCCTGCAGCCCCGGCTCCCGGCCGGGACCCGTACCGCCCTCGCCCGGCGGGCCGAAGCCGAAACCGGCCCCGTTCCGCCAGCGGCCCAACGCCTGGGCCAGTTGGTCTTCGGCCCAGGTCCGAGCCTCGGTCGCCCGATGGCGGGTCTGGGGCCCGGCGAGCCACAGCGGGTGCGCGACGTCCAGGACGTTGCACGCGTTCTGACGGCCAGGTGCGAACCAGCGTGGATCGCTGCCGTGGGTCAGCAGGGTGTCCACGACCCGTTCCGCGTACGGCACTTGAAGGCCGAACTGCGCGTACGAGCCGCGGGTGAGGCGGTAGTAGCCGTTGACCAGTTGCAGCCGACCCGCAGCCGGTGACTCGGCCTCGCCCCACATCCCCGTCCACGGATCCACACGGGTGGCGAGCCAGCCGAACAGCGTCTCCAGTGTGCCCGGCACACCCGCCTCGGCACCCGACTCGAGATTGCGGTGCGCGCCGGTGGCCCAGCAGTCCACCCACGCTCCGGCCGACCACGCCCGGGTCCGCCATGGGAGCGACTCCAGGCGCGTGATCAGCTGACCGGGCGTCATACGCCGGACGACGTGAACCGGGTGGGTGAAGCGGGAGCCAAGCAGGTCCAGCGCATAGCCCACGGACAGTACGTGGTACTCGGCGGCGCCGTCGTCGACCCAGCCGTCCGAGGCCGGGGCGGGCAGTGCACCGGGGCTGCCGTCAGGAGCGAGTTCGGGCACCAGGCCGCTGCCGGGGTCCTGCAGGGCACGCAGCCGCCCGGCGTGCTCGGCGGCGGCCAGTTGCGCCGGGGGTGAGCCCAGTAGCAGATCGGCGATCTCCACGGCGTCGCAGTGCGCGCGTACGGTCGCCGGTGCGCCGGGCCGGTCCCTGTACCGGCCGGTGTCGGCGTTCCAGCAACGGGCGAGGAGGTCGGCGGCCTGGGCCCGGGCCCGGTCGGCGAACCGGGCGACGGCGTCCCCGAGGCCGCTGTCCGACTCCGACGTGCTGCCTGGCGAGGAGGCGGACGCCCCGCCTCCCGAAGTGCCGTGGTCGCGGCGGTCGCGCAGCGGCCGGGCCGGGTTGCCGGCGGCGATCGTCCAGGGCGGCAGGTCCTTGGTGACGACCGCGCCCGCGCCCACCACACAGTGGTCGCCGATCGTCACCCCGTCGAGGACGACGACGTTCGAACCGATCCACACGTCGTCGCCGACGGTGATGCCCTTGCTGGTGAGCGGCTGCCGGTGCACGGGCCGGTCGGGAGCGAAACCATGGTTGAAGCCGAGCAGGGAGGTGTGCGCACCGATCCGCACACCGTCACCGAGCGTGATCCGGCCCCGCACGGTGGCGTACGGGTTGACGGTGCAGTCGGAGCCGGCGGTCACCTCGCCGGTGACGTAGGCATGCCCGGCGATGTAGGAGTTCTCGCCCAGACGCAGGACGTCGGCGAACACACCGGCGGCGGGGGAGACGTAGCAGCGCGGGCCGAAGCTCGCCCCGCCGTCGGCCAGCCGCTTCTGACGCGCGGTCTGCGCCACGCGCTGCGCGTCGGAGGCACGACGAACGAAGTCCCAGGGACAGTAGTCGAAGTAGGAATCCCCGAGGGGTGTTGCCGGGTTCATCGCGCCGGAGTCGTCCATCGCACCGGAGTCTAGAGAGCGCTTACTGGCGCGGCAATCCTGCTGGCACCGGTCAAGGCGGCCATGACGGTCGTGTCAGTGAAGGCGCCGGCGGCCCGGGCCGTAGCGTGGTGAGGGCAAGGACCCGAGCACATGAGACGAACCCCTGGTGGCGTGATGTGTTGGAGCGCGACAGCCGATCTCGTGGCGGGTGTCGGCATCGCCGCCGTCGGCGTGGCCTGTGTGGCGCGGGCGCGCGGAGGTGGCGATCTCCCGCTGGCCGCGCTGCCGCTGCTCCTCGGGGCCCACCAGATCGTCGAGTCCGTGGTCTGGCGTTCCGGCGGAGGCACCGGGCCCGCCACCGTGGCCTGGGCGGTGATAGCTCTTCCGCTGCTGGCCGTGTGGGTACCGGTCGGTGTGCTGTGCACGGCACCGCGGCACGCCCGGCGCCGACTGACGGTCCCGCTCGGCGCCGGTCTCGTAACCGCGGCGGCGCTCTCGTACAACCTCGCCACTCATTCCGTGACGGCCGAGATCCGTGGTCACACCGTCGCCTATGTCCTCGATCTGTCCCAGGCGGAAGTGCTTGTGGCGGGCTACCTGTTGGCCACCGTCGGCTCGCTGCTGCTCTCCGGCGACCGGCTGCTCGTACTGCTCGGCGTCCTGGTGGCCGTGGGTGCGGCGATCTGCTGGGCGTTGTGGCGACTGGAGTTCGTCTCGACGTGGTGCGCGTTCGCCGCGGTGTGCTCGGTGGTCCTGTACGGCTGGGTGCGCCGACGGTCGGCGCCGGTGGGTGTGTTGCGCACACCGGCCGGGCAGTGACGGCGGGCCCTGGCCCGTCAGTGGTGACCACTTCGGAGATCGTTGTCCGAAATCCGGTCAGTGGATGTTTGTCGGGTCCACTGCCGCGCGTGGCGATCGCATGGGTCTTTGACTGGTGGCAACACGGCTCCCGCCGCCTCTTTGGCCGCTTCCTGACCGTGAGGGGGAGGCCCGCCCGGAGAGCCTGTTTCTAGTTCAGAAACAGGCTCTTGCCCCGGTCAGAGCCATCCACGGCGTGCGGCCTGCCAGGCCAGTTGCATACGGGTCGCCGCGCCGGCGAGCTCCATCATGCGCTGGATGTGCCGCTGAACCGTGCGACGGCTCAGGCCCATCTGTGTCGCGATCGCCTTGTCGGCGACCCCGGCCACGAGGAGGGCCAGCAGACGCCGGTCGGTGGCGGACAGCGGGTCCGGCCCGCCGACTCCGTCGGTGCCGGCGACCGCGCCGGAGTCGTCGACGCCCAGTGGGACGGCGTCCTCCCAGTAGCGTTCGAAGAGGGCGATGAGCGCGGCCAGCAGATTGCTGTCCCGTACCAGTGCGGCAGTGGGCTCGTCCGGGTTGCCCTGCGGGCCGCCGGGCACGAGCGGGCAGACCGCGATGGCGCGGTCCGCCACCGCCAGCCGCAACGGCAGATGGGGAACCGCACGGGCGGTCTCCCCGGCGCGCACGCCCGCAACAACGTTGTCAACGGCGCCCTCGTCGTCGAAGAAGGCCTTCTCGTACAGGACTCGGTAACGCACCCCTCGCGCCAGCGCGTCGAACTCCGCGCTGTTGCTGCCCGAGGGCATCGCCACATACTGCGCCTTGCAGAACCAGAGCATCTCGTCCTGCGCGCTCGCCTGGATGTGACGCAGATGCTGACGCAGCGCCTCGGCGCCCGTGATGACCTCGATCAGCTCGCTTGCGTCCCGTCGGCGCATCGTGTCGCGGTACACCTGCAGCAGCCTGGTTGCCTCGGCCCGCGCGAGGTCCAGCGCGTCGGCGTTCGCCCTCAGCCGGGGCATGAGCGCCACGTCCGGGGGAGTGGCCCGGAAGTACCGGGGCAGCACGTCGGTGTGACTCGCCATGCCCTTGATGGCCAGCGCGTCGAGCACCCGCTCGGCTTCGGCCGGGCTCAGCCCGATGCGCTGCGCGACGTCCTCGGCCGAGGCCTGACCAGTCGTCACGAGATGCCGGTAGACGGACTCCTCGGCATCCGACACCCCTGCCGCCTCCAGTGCCACCGCGCCCCTCCCCGAGACCGACCGGCTCAGACAGTTGAACACCGTACTGCACGGGGTGGCGGGTCACGGCGGCCGAGCGGGCGGTCCACGGGTGAGCGGGCCGTGGACCGCCCGCTCACCCGCCGATCCGCGTGGAGTGCCTATCCGCGGTGCAGGTAGGCGCGCCGCACGGTCTGCCGGACGATGTTGCCCGCGGCGTCCCGTGCTCTGGCACGCAACGTCACGTACGCGTCACCGCGCACTCCCGACGGCCTCTTGACCGCGGCCTCGAACCCGTTGTGTCCGCGGCTCTTCACCTCGGCCCGGCTCCAGCTCGCGCCGTCGTCGTACGAGGCCTCGACGTGGACACTCACCCCGCGTGGTGCGGCCAGACCGTCCTGGGCGCGAACCGACAGGCCGATGGAGTGCGCACGGCCGGAGCCGACGGCGTTGTGCGCGTCGACCGGTACGTCGTAGTCGAGTTGCAGCAACGGCAGCGTCGTCGCGGTGTCGGTGCTGTCCGAGCGGAACGACCAGGACGTGTCGGTACCGGTTCCGTACACCCACTCGTCCGACATGCGCGAGGTGGTGAGGTCCAGCCGGAAGTCGGCCTCGCCGGAGGGGACTTCGACGTCCGTCCAGGCACTGTCGGCCTCGGCGGTCTTCCTGCCGTTGCGATAGAGCACGGCGGCGGCCGAGTCGCCCTGCGCCGCCTTCGCCCCGCCGGAGGTACCCACCCCACCGTCGTCGTCCCCGAGCAGCCGCGACCAGTGCCCGGCCGTCGAGTCCGTGAACTCCGGGATCCGCAGGCGCAGTACGTCACCCGCACGCACCGTGGGGATCTGCGTTCCGCGCGGGATGGACGGCCGGACAACAGCCCCCTGCCAGCTTTCCCGTGTCCGCTCCCCCGCTCGGTAGGTGCGCGCCGCGTCGCTCATGCCGACGGCCAGCGGCTGGTCGACGTCGAACGTGGTCGCGTGGTGCACGAGGTGCTGCCAGCTGGTGTCACCGGAGCTGACGTACTCGGTGCGCTCGAAGCCGGTCGGCACATGGCGGGTGTACTGCAGCCAGGCCGTGTCCTGGTAGGGCCGTCGGCCGAAGCGCTGTTCGCCGGCCCACTCGGCGCCGCCGTTGTCGGCGTAGGTGGTGCGTACCACCGCGCTGTTGCGCTCGGACACCGTGTGCACGACCTTCTCCGGAATGCGCTGCGAGGAGACCTGCATGACGTCGTACAGGTACGGGCTGCGGGCGGTGCCGGTGAACTTCACGGTGGTGCGCTCCCTGCCGATCCGCTTCAACAGGGCGGCTCCCGCCCCGGCGCTGATCCGCACGGTCGGTACGCCCCAGCGCTCTCCGTCCGGGGTCCAGCGTGTCCAAGCGTTGTCGTCGAAGTGGATGATCACGATGCCGCTGACTCCGGCCGCGGCCGCCTGCTCGGCCAGGTCCCGTTGGTCCAGGCCCTGTTCGTCGGTGAGGACCGCGAGCTTTCCGCGGGCCCGGTCGAATACGGGCGTGGCGGCATCACCCGCGGCCACCGCGGTCAGCCGCGTGGCCTTCTTGTCGTCGAAGAGAGGGGAGAAGGGCATGTAGTAGGCGTCCAAGGAGTTCTGGTCGCCCGACACCGACGCGTTGAGGAGCGGTGCGACGAGCTGCCAGCGCGAGGCGAACTCGAAGGTGCCCTCCGTGACGGCGGGCGTGGGACTCACGTACAGGCGCTTGGCGCTGTCGAAGTACATCGTGCCCTGGATCAGTCCGTTCCCGTCGATCTTCCGGAACGTCTGGTAGCTGAGGATGCCGCGCTGTTCGGCCGGCCGGGGTGTGCGGATGTCGACCCGGCTCGTCTTGCGGGCGTCGAGTGTGACGGACGTGTCCTTGGTGACCTTCACCTCCGGCAGGACCACATGCCGGAGCTCCTGCCCGTCGGCGGCCTTGTCCAGCGACGAGTAGTCCAACTGGTAGACGCCCTCCTCGACTTCGGCGACGGCGGCGTCGATGTCGGTGTAGCCCACGAAGCCGTCGGCACCCCAGATGGCGGGCAATGCCTGGATGCGTTCGCCGTCGAGGCCGATGGTGTTGACGGTGATCCTGTGCGTGGGACCCTGCACGACCAGGCTCAGGGTGGTGTGCACGGTGACCTTCCCGTCCGCGGAGACGGCGGTCACGTAGCCGTAGTAGTCGCCCTGCTGGGCGCGGGCCGGATCGATCGTCAGCGGAACGTCGGCAGTCGCGCCCGCGGGCACGCGTACGGAGCCGGCGCCGAGCCGCACCGCGCCCTCCGCGGGTTCCCGTCCTCCCGCCGTGGCCAGCCGAGTGGTGAGCGCGAGCGTGATGTCGGTGTCAGAGGTGTTCATGTAACGCACCTGCTTTGTACGGGTGTTGCCGTCTCCGGTCTCGAACGGTCCCAGGGCGACGGTGCCCGTGGCGGTGACCGGTCCCAGCGCGGCCGCCGCTATGTCGACGCGGCCGCCGCCCTGCTCGGTGATCTCCTGGCCGGTGGCCGTGCGGGCCGTGCTGACGAGAGCGTCCTTCAACCGGGTCGCGCTCCAGTCGGGGTGCCGCTGGGCGAGCAGCGCGGCGGCGCCCGCCACATGCGGAGTGGCCATCGACGTACCGGAGGCCGCCACGTACCGCGCGTCGACCGGGTCACCCATGGTGGTGCCGGTCGCGCGGGCCGCCACGATGCCGACGCCGGGCGCCGTGACATCGGGCTTGACCGCGTCGTCCCCGGCCCGTGGACCGCGGCTGGAGAACGAGGCGAGGGCGTCGTTCCGGTCCACGGCGCCGACGGTCAGGGCGCCGTCCGCGGCCCCGGGGGAGCCGATGCTGCCCGGACCCTGCTCGCCACTGTTGCCCGCCGCCACGACGAACAACGCGCCGGTGCGTTCGGTGAGTTCGTTCAATGCCATGCTCATGGGATCCGTGCCGTCGCTCGCGCCTTCCGCCCCCAGGCTCATGTTGACGACCTTGGCGCCCGCGTCCGCCGCCCACTCCATACCTGCGATCACCTGGGACTCGGTGCCGTAGCCATCGTCTCCGAGGACCTTGCCGACGAGCAGGTCCGCCGCGGGCGCCACTCCCTTGCGGCCGCCGGACGCGGCTCCGCTCCCACCGACGATGGCCGCGACGTGCGTGCCGTGGCCGAAGGCGTCCCCGGTGCCGGAACTGCCGGAGAAGTCCTTGGCCTGGGTGATCCGTCCGGCCAGATCCGGATGGGACTGGTCGGCGCCGGTGTCCAGGACGGCGACCTTGACGGCCTCACCGCGATAGCCGGCCTTCCACACCTCAGGGGCGCCGATCTGGGCGACGCTGCGATCCAGCGCCGCGTCCACTCGGCCGTCCAGCCAGACCCGCGGAGTGCCGGTGACCCGCGCCGCGTTCAGTGACCCGGTGTCCGGCACCAGTTGCTTCCAGAACCGGCCCAGATCCTCCTCGGCGACCCGCACCGACCGCGCGCCGATGCTGTCCAGCCGACGGACCGGCGAGCCGTCCTCGGCAAGGCCGGTCAGCTTCCGCACGGCGGATGCCGCCACTCCGTCGCTTCCCGCGACGATGAGAGGAAGCGCGTCGGTGTGCGCCTCGTCGTACCGCTGCGCGAGGAGCGCGCTCACGTCGAACAGCTTCCGGTCCAGCCGCCCCGCCGAGACCAGGTCCCCGGCATCGGAAGGAAGGACCGTCAGATGCCCGTCCTGTTCGAGAGTCCGGAAGAGGATGTGCCGCCGGCCGGTTCCCGGCGTGACCGAGGCGGTGCGCCGCCCGTCGGCGGCGGTGGCGACGGTCACCCGGTCGCCGGTGATCAGCCGCACGGTGCCGACGGCCGTCGCCGCTGGGGCGTCCGCCGCCGCTGTGGCCGTGGGCACCGAGCCGGTTCGGGCGGACACCGGCGCCACGGCGCCGGCCGTCAGAGCGAGTCCCGTCGATATCGCCGCCACCAGGCGGATTCGTCTCATCAGTCCCGTGCCTTCCGTCGTACGCGCAGAGATGTTCATGCGCTGGACAGAATCCGGTGGCACCGAATGGCATGTCACTGGTTTCCGGTGGCACAGGTGGGACATGTCGCAACCGCGACACCGCCGCTCCGGAGCGGCACGACACACGAGAGCGGGCCAGTACGTGAGTACGCGGAGACCGCCAAGGTGAGTATCCGAACTCAGGTCTCACCGAACTCGCCCGAACAGACTGGACCGCAGCGGGGCGCCGGAGAAGCCGGAACCTGTCGGACGAGGGAGAGAGCACGATGAGTTCTGTCAGCGCAGGCCGGATGTCCACCACGCCTTTCGGTACCTGGCCCTCTCGCCTGTACCTCGCGGTGTGCGCCGCGCTGATCGTCTGGCTGGCCGTGGTGTCGTCCCAGCCGCACGACGACGCTTCCTTCGCCGCGGTGATCCCGATCCTCGCGACGGCCCCGACGAGCCTGCTGGTGCTGGCCGTGCCGGACGGAGCGACGGCCGGGCTGTATGCCGTACTCGCCGTGTCCGCGGTGGTCAACGCATGGGTGATCGACCTGGTCTGGCAGCGGCTCGGCAGCAGGCGGGGCTGACTCGCGGGCGTTCCCCAACACGATCTGAACCGGGGCGAGTCGACTGCGCGAATCGGCGAGGCCGCGGTACGCCCTGTCTTTACCAGCGCTGCGGTTCGCTGCCCACGATCGGTGCCGACGGTGTGCCGTCCACCCCGACCGGGACATCCCCGGCGAGCATGACGCGGTGCATGACCCGGGGATGGTCGAGGTGGGCCGTGTCGCTGGGGGCCAGGTGGATGGTGGCCCGGTTGTCCCAGAAGGCCACACTGCCCGGCTCCCAGCGGAACCGCACGGTGTACTCGGGCCGGGTCGCCTGTGCCAGCAGCATCTCCAACAGCGGACCGCTCTCCATACGGGACAGTCCCAGGATCTGCTCGACGTAGTAGCCGTTGACGAACAGCACACGCTCGCCCGTCTCCGGATGCACCCGTACCAGCGGGTGGTCGGAGGCGATCTGACCGTCCAGCAGATGGCGTACGTACGCGTCGTCACCGGGCCGGGCCTGGTAGCCGACCCCGAGCCGGTGCTCCGCGCGCAGCCCGTCGACGAAGTCCCGTACGGGCCGCGAGAGCCCCGCGTAGGCGACCGCGAGGTTGGACCAGGTGGTGTCCCCGCCGTACGGGGGCACGGTCTCGGCGCGCAGGATGGTCGCGGCCGGCGGATCGACCCGGGCTCCGTGGTCGCAGTGCCACCCGCGCAGCAGGGAATGGCGGCGGCGCCGCAGCCACTCGTCGTGGTCCATGCCGTACCGGCCGCCGAGTTCCAGCCGGTCGGCCGTCGTCTCGACTTCCGGGAAGTCGGGCGGTGACGCGCTGCCGCGCTTCCCCAGGCGGACCGGCTCACCGAACCGCCTCGCGAACGCGACATGCGAGGCGTGATCCAGGTCCTGCTCCCGGAAGAAGACCACCTTCCAGCGCAGCACCGCCGCCCGGATCTCGGCGACCACCGCGTCGTCCAGGACCTCGGCCAGGTCGACGCCCGTGATCTCGGCGCCGATATGGCCCGCGACCGGTTTCACCTCGACCCGTGTACCGCCCTTGTCCGTCGTCATGCGGGCTCCGTTGCTCGTGCGTGCGATCAAGCGTTTCGACTCGTCGGGGCAAGCATGACCGTTCGGCCTGGCGCATGACAGGGCGCAACGGAGGACAGCGTCACGGCTCCGTGCGGACCTGTACCGTTCGGCCGCGTCCTTGATCACGGTGACCGAGGAGGGCCGCGCAGGCAGGGCGCGTGACCACGTCACCTTGACCGCGCCGACCTTGGGAAGGTTCAGCTTTCGGGAGTCGGTCACCGGCCAGTGGGCATTGGCGGTGAAGCGGATCGACTGCCGTTTGTCCTTGCGGGACTTGAACCGGGGTACTCCGGTCTTTGCGCGCCTGCCAGGTGGGTCGCGAACATTTGGTGGACCTGGGGAGGACGAGGCCGCAGGCTGGTCGTGTGCCTGAGACCGCCTCGTCCATCCCTGGACACCTCCCCGCGCCGCGATGGTTCGCGCGTCCCGCCGCCCGCGACTGGAGCTGCGCCGCGGCGCCCGCCGTGGTCCGGGACTTCCACGCCTCGCTGCCCGCCTATGCTCCTACTCCGCTGGCCGAACTTCCTTCTCTCGCCCAGGAGTTGCGTGTGGGCAGGGTCTTCGTCAAGGACGAGTCGTCCCGGCTGGGCCTGCCCGCGTTCAAGGCGCTGGGCGCGTCCTGGGCGGTGCACCGCATCCTGGCCGCGCGGACGGCGGCGAGCGGTCAGGTATCAAGTCCCGGTCCCGTCACGCTGGTAACCGCCACTGACGGCAATCACGGTCGCGCCGTGGCCCGTACGGCCCGTCTGCTCCGCCAGCGTGCGCACGTCTTCGTTCCGCCCGGCATACACCCGGAGGCCGTGGCGGCCATCGTCGCCGAGCAGGCCGAGGTCACCCAGGTCGGCGGATCGTACGACGACGCCGTACGCCTGGCCGCCGCGGCCGCGGGTCCGGACGCGGTCCTGGTCCAGGACACCGCCTGGGCCGGGTACGAACAGGTCCCCGGCTGGATCGTCGAGGGCTACTCCACTCTCTGCGCCGAGACCGACGCCCAACTCGTCGCCGCCGGAGTCGCGTCACCCGATCTCGTCGCTGTCCCGGTCGGCGTGGGATCGCTGGCCCAGGCCGTCGTCACCCACTACCGAAGCCGTCCAACCGGGCACGCCCCGGCTCTCCTGTCGGTGGAACCCGAGGCCGCGGCCTGTGTCCTCGCGAGCCTCACCCGCCGCGAACCGGTCAGCGTCACCACCGGCGAGACCACCATGGCCGGGCTGAACTGCGGCACTCCCTCCACCATCGCCTGGCCCTACCTGCGCGACGGCCTGGACGCCGCGATCGCCATCACGGACCACGACAGCTACCGCGCGGCCTGCGACCTCGCCGCCCTGGGCGTCTCCTCCGGTCCCTGCGGCGCCGCCTCCCTCGCCGGAGTCCGGGCCGCGCTCACCGGCCACGACGCCGACGAACGCCGTACGGCTCTCGGCCTCGGCGCCGCCTCGACAGTCGTGCTGCTCAGCACCGAGGGTGCGGCGGCGAATCCCCAGGCCACGACCACCGATTGATGAGCGGGCTCGGCTTCGACTCCTACCGTGTCGTCGGCGAGGACTGGGGCCCGCGGTCGCCTATCAGCTCGCGGACAGCCACCCCGGCCGAGTTGCGGGCAACCAGCGGATCGGACCGGCACGCGGCCGGCGGCGCAGCGTCCTCGGCTCGGAAGCGTCGCGGCACGAGCCGGGAGGTTTCCAGCAAGATGGCCCGGTCCTCCCACGCTCCACGCTCAGTTCTCCGGAGCCCGGAACGTCAACAAATAACGCCAGTAGAGGAGTTGGCGGACGCGGGAGCCGGGCAGGAGGCGGGCGGCCTCGTGCCGGATGTCGGCGAGTGACATGTCCGGAGGGCGTACGGGTGGCCGGAGCGGCGGTGGTTCGGCCCGGCGCAGTTTCTCGGCCACGGACGTCCTGGCCCGCGCGACGGCATTGGCGGGTACGGCCGCGATGTCCCACCAGGTGATGCCCGCGTAGCAGCCCAGCACCAGCAACACGCCGCCGGGCGCGAGTGCGTCCCGGAACCTGGCCACCGTGTCGAAGGGCATGTGGTGCAGGCTCGCCAGGCAGGTGATGACGTCGTAGTGGCCCTTCGGCAGGTCGGCGTCGGCGGCGGCCAGCTGCCGGAACCGAGGGCCTCCGCCGACGCCTTCCGCCACGGCGATCACCTCGGCGGACGGATCGACGGCATCGACCTGATAGCCGAGCGCCGCGAGTCGTCGGGCGAAGCGGCCGGTGCCGCAGCCGACGTCGACGGCGGTGAGGCCGTGCCGGGGTAACCGGCGGAGCAGCAGGCGGTGGTAGTGGTCGTTGTGATCGAAAGGCATGATCGGAACCCTGGCACACGGCCCGCGGTGACCGGCCGCGGGTATCCGCGGTCCGGCCACCTGCCCTTGGCGGCATGCTCGACGGCTCGCTCGACGGTGTGCCCGACGACGACGTCAGGACACGTACGAGGCGTTCTGCGCGGTGCTGACCACCTTCTGGCCGTCGGCCTGGCTGAGCAGCCCCGCTGACACCCAGGCGTTCACGGTGCTCTGCACCCGCGAGACCAACGCGCCCTTGCCGTTGAACGGAGCAGCCGACCAGATCTCGTCGAGGAGCGTGGTGCCGTCCGTCTTGGCCGGGTTGGTGACGCCGGAGTCGGTGTTGCCGAAGACCACCTTGGGCTCGGCCCTCCGGAAGTAGGCGTGCGTGGCGTCCTCGGTCCCCTCGAAGAACGGGGCGAACTCGGTGCCGCCCAGCGTGTAGTGGAGAGGCTTGCCCGTCACGGGGGCGAGGGTGGGCAGGAGGTCGCCGGAGAGCGCGGCGTTGCGGTAGAGCCCGACCTGCAGATAACTCGTGCCGCTGTTGCGGGCGACCAGGTTGACCGGACCGTAGAAGAGGGTCTGGAGCCCCGAGTCGTCCAGGGCCTTCTCGACCCGCAGCCGGAACGGGATGGTGACGCGCACGGTGTCGCCACTGCGCCAGGTCCGGGAGACGCCGAAGTAGCTCCCGGCGACCGGAGTCCCGCTCACCGCACTGCCGTTGACCGTCACACGGAAACCGCTGGTCGCCCAGGACGGCACGCGCAGCCGCAGGTCGAAGGCGGCGCTGCCACCCCCGATGGTGAGCGTGGAGCCCTGCTCCCGGGGATAGTCGGTGGTCTGTGTGACGGTGACGCCCTTTTGGGACCAGGTCAGCGTGGTGGGACTGTAGAGGTTCACGTACAACGCGCTTCCGTCGGCCTTCGTGAAGTACACCGAGTCCTGGTACTTCGTGGCGCTCTCCATGCCGGTGCCCTCGCAGCAGGTCGTCCCCTGCTTGGGCGTGTAGTCCCGGACATGCCCGGGCGTCAGACCGATGAAGTAGGTGACGAGCGGCTTCTCCGCGTCGGCCTTGTCCTGCTTCGAGCCGAGGACCTGGTTGTACAGGGCCCGCTCGTAGTAGTCCATGTACTTCGGGGTCTGCTCGTGGAAGAACAGCATCCGGCTGAGCTTGAGCATGTTGTACGCGCAGCACGTCTCGGCGCTGGTGTCGCTGATCGTTCCCGCGACGACCCCGCGGGCCTTCCAGAACTCGGCCGTGCTGGTGCCGCCGATCCCGAACATCCGGTGCGGCACGACCATGCCCCAGAAGTTCTTCGCGGCGGTCAGGTAGCGCGTCTCGCCCGTCGCGTCGTACAGCCGCAGCAGCCCGGTGAAGATGGGGATGTGCTGGTTGGCGTGCAGCCCGTCGAGCGTGTCGGTGTTCGCGGCGCATGCGTCGATGAGCTTGTCGAGGTCGAAGAGGCGGGCCAGCGCCAGGTGTTCGGCCTTGCCGCTGAGTGCGTGCAGATCGCAGATCGCCTCGACGATGCCGCCGAACTCACCGCTGGAGAAGATGCCCCACATCCGCTGGAGTGTGGCGTCGGGCAGCTTGGACAGCCGGGAGTACATCCAGTCGCACATGCCGGACGCCAGGTCGAGCGCCCGCGCGTCGTCGACGTACAGGTAGGCGTCCAGCAGCCCGCGCAGGATCTTGTGCGCGGTGTAGTAGGGCGCCCACACCTTGGTGTAGTCGGGGCTGGTCCTCGACTCCAGGTCGATGAACTGCGTCTCCGGGTACGCGGCGAGGAATCCGGGGTGGCTGGGCCCGCCCCAGGTCCGGCGCAGGGTGGCGGTCAGGCCGCGGCCTGAGGTGTCCGCGAAGCTGCCGCCGGTGGTCTCGTCGAAGGTGTACGAGGCCAGGGTGCCCCGGCCCGCGGACGAGGCGGCGGCCCGGTTGGTCTGCAGTGAGGTGATCTCGGCGGCGGTCAGCGCCCGGGACCAGACGTTGAACTCGTCGTAGGCTCCCGCGAACACCGGGTCGGTGGCGTAGTTGGAGCGGCCGAGCCAGTTGTTCGCCAGTGTGCCGAGCGCCGCCGGGTTGAGGGTCATCGACGTGTTCTGGGCGACGGAGGTGCCGTTCACGTAGAGGGTGCCGGTGCTGCCGGAGATCGTCACCGCCAGGTGGCTCCACTGGTTCAGCGGCAGTGCGGCGGTGCCGTTGAGGCCCTGCTCGTTGCCGGGCCCGCCGGTCGTGATGGCGAAGCGCGGGACGCCGTTCGCGTTGCGGGCGGCGAGGTAGAGATAGCGGGTGGTGTTGTTGCCGAAGTCGAAGATGCGGGCCCAGTCGGCGTTGTGGGTGGGCTTCACCCAGGTCGACAGAGTGATCGCCGAGGCACCGCCGAGCACGGTGGCCGGCAGGTCGACGTACTGGTAGGAGCCCCGGACGTTCTCCGCGGCCGTGCCGAACCTGCCTGCCACGCTGAGCACGGCCGGGTCGCTCCGCAACGCCGTACGCACCTCGGTCAGCGCCCCGACCATGGTGCGGATCTTGTCGGCGTACACCTGGTCCCCGGTGCTGCCGTAGGCCTGGGAGAGCATGCTGAGGAAGTGGCCGGTGTAGTGGCCGCGGAGGTTGCCGTTGGCCTCGCCGTCCAGGCCCTCCCAGCCGCCGGGGGCGACCGCTCCGCGTGTGGAGAGCCCGGCGTTGGCGCGGAAGACCTGCAGCAGCCGGTTCACGTCGTACCCGCGGCCGTGGTCGAGCATCAGCTGCCGCTTGGTGGCGAAGATCCCCTGTCCGACCTTCACGTCTTTGAGCTCGAACGGTCGGAGGGTCCAGGTGGACGGCGCCGGAAGTGCGGCGGCCGACGCCCGGCCCGTGCCGGCGCAGGCGAACGCGGGTACCGCCGCGGCGAATATCGCGCTCTGGAGAAGTGTCCGTCTGGAGAGGGGCGGGGCCATGCGTTCCTCGTCTCTGCGAGTGGGGGGTACGTATCCGGGCACAGGCCGGTGAGGACTGGCCGGGTGTGCGGGTGAACAGGTCTATTGCTGCGCGTTGTCGTGCGCCTTGACGGCGTTGGTATACGGGCGGCCCTCGGCCACGGCGGTGGGTTGGGCGACGAGCGACGCGTGCAGAGCCGGCAGGGCTGTCCCCAAGGACGAACCGGTGACGGTGCGGAACACGGCAAGTCCCCTTTGACGGCCCTGATTGTTCGAAATCGCGAACCATGTGCGGCTGTTCGACCAGAACATAAGTTTCGGGCGGGAGCACGTCAACGCTTCTGACGTGTTCGATTCCGGTTGATTTTTCGGTAACGGCAGAGGTTCTGGATTGGCCGCGTGAAATCAGATGCTGACGATCCGTTGACTTTCACGGTGCGTGGCCCCTAGCTTCGGCGCCGACCGGTTCGGGAGTTCGGTCAGCATTCGGCATGTCGAACATTCGCCTTCGGTGCGTGATCGGTCCCGAGCCTCATGAAGTCAGGAAGGAAGCCCCCCATGCCACTTCAGCCGCCCTTCACCGGTGTGAGACGCCTCTGTAGACAGGCCTTGATCCGCGCCGCGGTCCTCGTGATGGCCGTCGGCACCCTCGTCGGCGTTCAGGGCCGGGAAGAAGCCGATCTCGCGCAGGCGGAAACGGTGGCGGTGACGTCGAATCAGATTCCGGTTCCGCCGGCGCCCATGGGCTGGGCCTCGTGGAACACCTTCGCCGCCAAGGTCGACTACAACGTGATCAAGGCGCAGGTCGACGCCTTCGTCGCGGCCGGTCTGCCGGAAGCCGGATACGAGTACATCAACATCGACGAGGGCTGGTGGCAGGGCACGCGTGACAGCGCGGGCAACATCACCATCGACACGGCCGAGTGGCCCGGCGGCATGAGCGCCATCGCCGACTACATCCACAGCAAGGGCCTGAAGGCCGGCATCTACACCGACGCGGGCAAGGACGGCTGCGGCTACTACTTCCCCACGGGCCGGCCGGCGGCGCCGGGCAGCGGCAGTGAGGGCCACTACGAGCGGGACATGCTGCAATTCTCGAAGTGGGGCTTCGACTTCGTGAAGGTCGACTGGTGCGGCGGTGACGTCGAAGGGCTCGACGCGAAGGCCACCTACCAGGCCATCAGCGACGCGACCGCCAAGGCGGCGGCCACCACGGGGCGGCCGCTGGCCCTGTCGATCTGCAACTGGGGCAAGCAGAACCCGTGGAACTGGGGCGCGGGCATGGCCCCGATGTGGCGCACCAACACCGACATCATCTTCCACGGCAACTCGCCGTCGTGGGACAGCATGCTCACCAACTTCGACACGAACGTGCACCCCACGGCCCAGCACACCGGCTACTACAACGACCCGGACATGCTCATGGTCGGCATGGACGGCTTCACCGCCGCCCAGAACCGCAGTCACATGAATCTGTGGGCCATCTCCGGGGCGCCGCTGCTCGCCGGCAACAACCTCGCGACGATGAGCACCGAGGCGGCGAACATCCTGAAGAACCCGGAAGTCATCGCGGTCGACCAGGACCCGCGCGGCCTCCAGGGCGTCGAGGTCGCCGAGGACACCACCGGCCTGCAGGTGTACGGCAAGGTCCTGTCCGGCACCGGCAAGCGGGCCGCCGTCCTGCTCAACCGCACCTCCAGCGCGCAGAACATCACCGTCCGCTGGTCCGACCTGGGCCTGACCAACGCCTCCGCCACGGTCCGCAACCTGTGGACGCGGGCGAACGTGGGCAGTTTCGGCACCAGCTACACCGTCAGCGTCCCCGCCAGGGATTCGGTGATGCTCACGGTCACCGGCGGTACCGAGGCGGCAAGCGCCACGTACGAGGCCGAAGCCGCCGCCAACACCAAGGGCGGCTCCGCGGCGAACACCGCCTGCGCCAACTGCTCGGGCTCCACGAAGGTGGGCGGCGTAGGCAACGGCGCCGCCAACACCCTGCGGTTCAACGGCGTCTCGGCGACCGACACGGGCACCAAGGTCGTCGACATCGCCTACACCAACGGTGACAGCGCGGCCCGTACGGCCGTCCTCCAGGTCAACGGGCAGTCGGCCACCACCGTCTCCTTCCCGCCGACCGGCTCCTGGTCCACCCCCGGCACTGTCTCTGTCGAGGTCTCCCTGGCCAAGGGCTCCGCGAACACCCTGACGTTCTCCAACTCCTCGGCTTGGACGCCCGACTTCGACGCGATCGAGGTACGTCCGCTGCCCGGCACGAACGGCACCCAACTGGCCGGGCAGCAGTCCAACCGCTGCCTCGACGTCGACAACAACACCATCACCAACGGCACCCAGGCCCAGCTGTGGGACTGCGCCGGCGGCGTCAACCAGTCCTGGACGTACACCGCGCGCAAGGAACTCGTGGTCTACGGCAACAAGTGCCTCGACGCCTACCAGGCAGGAACCACCAACGGTACGAGGGTCGTCATCTGGGACTGCAACGGCGGCACCAACCAGAAGTGGAACGTGAACGCCGACGGCACCGTCACCAACGTCGGCTCCGGCCTCTGCGTGGACGCCTACAACGGGGCGACCGCCAACGGCACCAAGACGGTGCTGTGGGCGTGCAACGGCGGCACCAATCAGAAGTGGACCCGGCAGTAGCACAGCGGTGCAGTAGTTCGGTGCAGTAGTGAGGGGGCTCGACCCGGCAACGGGATCGGGCCCCCTTCACTGCCGGCTCCTGTTCCTGCCGTCCGCGATCAGCCTTGACTGACATTCGTGGTGAGCAGGCGGAGCAACTGCTTGGCCATGGCGTCCTGTTGGGGAGTCAGACCCATCGCGTCGCCAATGGCGAGGGGGACCGTGCCGGCCCGTTCCCGAAGCCGGGCCCCGGCGTCGGTGAGGCGCAGGGCGACGGAGCGCTCGTCCTCGGCCCGTCGCTCACGTCGCAGCAGGCCGTTCGCCTCCAGGCGCTTGAGGAGAGGGGAGAGGGTGCTGGATTCCAGCTGGAGGGCGGTTCCCAGGTCCCGTACGGAGATCGAGTCCTGCTCCCACAGCACGAGCATGACCAGGTACTGCGGGTAGGTCAGCCCCAGCTCGTCGAGCAGGGGCCGGTAGCGCGCGGTGACCGCCCGCGAGGCCGCGTAGAGGGCGAAGCAGAGCTGGTCGTCCAGGAGCAGTGAACCGTCCTGGGTCGGTTCGGTTCCGGCTGTGCTCACGGCGTGCCTCCCTGTTCCTGTGCTCCACGTTCGTGTGCTCCGCACGACGATCTCCACCCTATCGTTCGAGTCCACTCGATCATATCGCGCCCAAATGAGTTGCGCGCTACTTAATCGCGGGCTACTGTCCTGGTGTGCCGCCGCTCCACGGCGAAGACCGCCGACGGAGCCTGCCCACGGCACCAGATCCGAGGAGACCGCCATGACCGACACGACCGGCAACCGTCCCGTCCTCGAGCCCGCCGCCGCGGCTTTCGCCGAGGCGACCGCGAACCCGCCGTACCTGTTCGACCTCGGCCCGGCCGATGGTCGCAAGGCCGTCGACGAGGTGCAGTCGGGCGAGACCGCCAAGGCCGCCGTCGAGGAGGAGTGGCTCACGGTGTCCGGCGGCCCCACCGGCCAGGTCCGTACGCGCATCGTCCGCCCAGCGGGAGCGACGGGCACGCTTCCGGTGATCGTGTACATCCACGGTGCCGGCTGGGTCTTCGGCAACGCCCACACCCACGACCGGCTGGTGCGCGAACTGGCCGTCGGCGCCGGTGCCGCGGTCGTCTTCCCCGAGTACGACCTCTCGCCCGAGGCCCGCTATCCCGTGGCCATCGAGCAGAGCTACGCCGTCGCCCGCTGGATCGTCACCGACGGCGCCGAGCACGGCCTCGACGCCTCCCGCGTCGCGGTGGCCGGCGACTCGGTCGGCGGCAACATGAGTGCGGCCCTGACCCTGATGGCCAAGGAACGCGGGGACGTGTCCTTCGTCCAGCAGGTGCTCTTCTACCCGGTCACCGACGCCGCTTTCGACACCGGCTCCTACCACCAGTTCGCCGAGGGCTACTTCCTGCGCCGCGACGCCATGCAGTGGTTCTGGGACCAGTACACGACCGACGAGAAGCAGCGCGCCGAGATCACCGCCTCCCCGCTGCGCGCCACCACCGAGCAGCTCACCGGACTGCCCCCGGCCCTGGTCATCACCGGCGAGGCCGATGTCCTGCGCGACGAGGGCGAGGCCTACGCCAACAAGCTGCGCGAAGCCGGCGTCCCCGTCACCTCGGTCCGCTACCAGGGCATCATCCATGACTTCGTGATGCTCAACGCCCTAGCCGACACCCACGCGGCCCGCGCCGCCATCAGCCAGGCCGTCACCGTCCTGCGGACCGCGCTCGAAGCCGGCTGACAGCGATCACCGAGCGAACCGGCGCAGCCGCTCCGCCCCACGGGCGGGTTTCCGCCCCCGTGCGGCCGTCGGCATCGACGCGGAGCCGCCCCGCGGTGTCAGTCGTCACCGAGGCATCGCTGGGAAGACGTTCATATGAACGTGCCGCTGGGCCCGCCGCGGTGAACGGCGGGCCCAGCGGCGTACGACAGGGGGTTCGACCCGATGCCTACTTCGGCTCGGAGGCGACCTGGGCGGTCACGTCGGAGACCCTCCAGCGCTGGTTGGAGCCGGAGTTGGGCGTCCACAGCGTGACGGCGGCTCCGTCGTGCGTGGCCTGGCCGCCGACCTCCAGGAGTCGCCCGGTGGCGGCGTTGACGAGGGTGTACGTGCCGTCGCCGGTCGTCGACATGATCCACTGAGTGGCCTTGTCGCGGGGGCCGGCGTCGGCCTCCAGCACCGGGGCACCGTCACGGACGGCCAGGCGCTTGCCCTCCACCGGGTTGGTGAACACGTACCGCTGCTGGTTGCCGGTGTCACCGGAGACCTTCCGCAGCTGCCACTGCCGGCCGGCGTCGCCCGCGCCCGCGGTGGCGTTCCTGATCACGAGGCTGGAACCGTTGTCGGCGACGGTGAGCTCCTTGCCGCTCTGTACGCCGGTCAGCTCGTAGGTGTGGCCCTTCTGCAGCAGGGCGGCGTCCTTGGCGACACCGGAGACGCCCTTGACGACGAAGGAGGTCACCGACTGGGCGGGCACGGTGATGGTGGCCTTGCGGTCAGCGACCGCGACCGGCGCCTGCCGTTCGAGCTTGCCGTCCGCGCTGGTCACGACGGGGGTCACGGTGGCCCTGCGGCTGACCTCGCCGAACTTGGACAGGTCGACCGTGACCGCGCGGGCCTCGGTCGTGCTGTTGACGTGGACGACGGTCGCTCCGTTGCCCTTCTTCGAGACGGCGGCGGCGCTGGAGGTGTCGTTGGTCTTGATCAGCCGGTCGCCGGGCTTGATGTAGTGCGTGAAGTTGCGAGCCGTGTCGAACTTCGTGTTGGTGTAGATGGGGCACGAGTCGAGAGTGTCCTTGGAGGTGCAGCTGAACGGGAGCTGGATGCTGCCCCAGTTGCCGCCCTTCGCGGACTCCCCGCCGGGCTTCATGTTGTCGTAGTCCTCGACCGGCTGCCAGAACACCCAGGCCTTCGGCTCGAGTTCACGCAGGTCGTCGACCATGCGCTGGGCCAGTCCGAGACCGGGTCGCATGTCAGTGAAGCTCTGCCCGTCGCCCCAGTCGCCCTCGACCTCGCTCATCCACAGCGGCTTGTCCGCCGCCTTGGCCAGGTCGCGCACGCTGGTGCGGCCGCCGGTGCCGTAGGTGTGGACGTTCATCTGGTCGACGAGGTCCCGCACCTCCTGCGGATAGGAGTTCCAGTTCTGCGAGAAGATGTTGGGGTTCGTCTCGTCCATCGCGGAGATCTCCGCGTCGGACCTGGACTCCTCGAGCGCCGGCGCGAGCGCGCGGAGCACCTTCTGCTGGAGTTCGGGGCCGATGTGGGCACCCTCCTGACGGCCGCCGACCGGCTGGCCGTCGGCCCCCAGCTTGGTGCCCCAGTAGTCGGTGTTGGGCTCGTTGAACGGGTCGACGGTGTCGACCTTGATGCGGTGCGCCTTCTCCAGCCGCTCGGTCGCGCCCGTGAGGTAGGCGGCGAAGTCGTCGACGGACTCGGTCTTGAGCTGGTCGGTCTTGGAGTCGAAGCCGCCGGAGACGTAGCCGCTTTCCGTCATGAACCAGGGCGGCGAGTTGCTGAACGTCTCCCAGTGGGTGATGTCCTTCTTGATCCGGTCCACCCACCAGCGCTGGGTGGCGTCGGCGTTCGGGTTCCAGTCGGCCTTGTCCTCGGCGCTCCACCAGTCGGTGTCCTCGCGGGTGGTGCCCGCCGGGGCCTTCCACCAGCCCTCGACCGCTCCGCCGGCCCGGAGGTAGTCCTTGACGTCCGGGGCGTTGCCGCCGCCGATGTTGTAGCGGGCGATGTTCAGCGCGAGGCCGTCGTCACCGAAGAGGAGGTCGGCGAGCTTCTCGCGTATCTCCTTGGGGTAGTCGCCGGTGGCGTTGGCGAACCAGACCAGGCTGGTGCCCCATCCCTCGAATCTCTCGTGCTTGTACGAGGGGTCCGGCTGGACGGTGACGGAGGAGGCCGCCGCCGCTGCCGTCGGGGACTGGACCTGGGCGTACGGGGAAGGGGCGGTGACCAGGCCGGTACCGGTGGCCAGGGTCGTGATGCCGATGACCCCTAGGAGTCGTCGTCGCGTGCGGGTGCGGCGTGCCATCGTGTGCTCCCAACGTCATTGTGGTCGCTTCGGAGGGCCGTCCCGCCCCGGCGGGCAGGACGGCGCGCCCCGCGAACGGGTGCGGTGCCGTTCGGGGGAGTCAGAGGGTGGGCTGTCGCAGTACCGCGACTTCCCGGGGCGCCAGTACCAGGGCGCCGTCGGTCTCCGCCCCGCCGGCCAGGAGTTCCCCGGAGAGCCCGGGCAGCGGCACCGACTCGTCGGTCCGGTTGACCAGGAACAGATAGCGGCTGTCGGCGTCGCGGCGTACGGCCTGCTCGACGCGCCCGCGTGCGGCAGCGGGCAGCTCGCTCTCCACCCCGGCGGCGGCCAGCAGTTGCGGCAGCAGACCGGCGAGGCCGTCCGCGCCGAGCCGGGTGGAGACGTACGCGGCCGAACCCCCGCCCACCGTCCGGCGCGTGACGGCGGGACGGCCCTCGTACACGCCCGTGCGGTAGTGGGCCAGCACCTCGACCTCGGGGTCGGTGACGGTGATCCGGTCGGTCCACAGGGTGCCCGTACCGGCGTCCAGTTCGACGGTGTCACCGTCGAGCAGCGGACCGAACTCCTCGATGCGGATGCCCAGCAGCTCGCGCAGCGCTCCGGGGTGGCCGCCGAGCCAGATGTGGTCGTTCTCGTCCACGACACCGGAGAAGTACGTGGTGACCAGGTGCCCGCCGTTCTCGACGTACCGCGTGAGCTGTCCGGCCAGTGCCGCGGGGACCACATGCAGCACGGGCGCGATCAGGAGCTCGTACCGTGCGAGATCGGTCTTGGTGGTGACGACGTCGGCGCGTATGCCGAGGGCGAGGAGGGCGGAGTACCAGTCCAGTGCTTCCTGGCGGTAGTCGAGCCGGGCGGTGGGGTGGGAGTCCTGCTCGCTCGCCCACCAGGAATCCCAGTCGAAGACGATGCCGACCCGCGCCGGTTCGCGCTCGGATCCCGCGACCGGCGCCAGCTTCCGCAGCGTCTGCCCGAGGCCGGTGACCGCGCGGAAGACCTCGCTGTCGGAGCCGGCGTGCGGCACCATCGCGGAGTGGTACTTCTCGGCGCCCGCCGCCGACTGGCGCCACTGGAAGAAGCACACGGCGTCGGCGCCGTGCGCGACGTGCAGCAGCGAGTCGCGGGACAGGTCACCGGGTCGCTTGGCCACGTTGACGGGCTGCCAGTTGACGGCGCTGGTGGAGTGCTCCATCAGGAACCACGGGCGGCCGCCGGCGATACCGCTGGTGAGGTTCGCGGAGAAGGACAGCTCGTCCCGGTCCTGAGGGCCGGGATGGACGTAGTGGTCGTTGGAGACGAAGTCGATCTCGCCCGCCCAGTCGGGGTAGTTCATGCCCTTGGTGCCGCCCATCACCATGAAGTTCGTGGTGACCGGCACCTCGGGCGTGATCTCCCGCAGGACGTCCCGCTCCGCGCGCAGATACTCCTTCAGCGCGTCCGACGAGAAACGCTTGAAGTCCAGCTGCTGCGTCGGGTTCGGGTGGGAGGCGGCCAGCCGGGGCGGCAGGAGCTGCTCCCAGTCGCTGTAGCGCTGGGACCAGAACGCCGTGCCCCAGGCGTGGTTGAGGGCTTCGAGGGTGGTGTAGCGGGCGCGCAGCCAGTCGCGGAAGGCACGGGCGGCGTCGTCCGAGTAGTCGTAGATGTTGTGGCAGCCCAGCTCGTTGGAGATGTGCCAGGCCACCAGCGCGGGATGGTTCGCGTACCGCTCGGCCATCTTGCGCACCAGGCGCAGGGCGTGGGTGCGAAAGACGGGCGAGGTGGGCCGCCAGTGCTGCCGCGCCCCCGGCCACACCGTCTCACCGGAGGCGGTCACCGGAAGGATCTCCGGGTGCGCCGTGGTGAGCCAGGGCGGCGGGGACGCGGTGGCGGTGGCCAGGTCGACCCCGATGCCGCCCGCGTGCAGCAGGTCCATGACCTCGTCGAGCCAGGCGAAGTCCCACTCGTCCTGGGCCGGCTGGATGCGGGCCCAGGAGAAGATCCCCACGGAGACCAGGTTGACGCCGGCTTCCTGCATCAGCCGGACGTCCTCCTTCCACACCTCGCGAGACCACTGCTCCGGGTTGTAGTCGGCGCCGTACGCGAGGCGTGGGGTGGGGTCACCGTCCGTCCCGTGCAGCTGGGACAGGAGGGTGGAGATCATCGTGGTCCTTCCGGTGTGTTGCAGGGGGGGCGGCGGTGTGGGGCGTGCGTCGACTACTCGACGGTGAAGCCCTGCTCCTGGCCGTACTTGACGGAGGCGTCCTGCCAGGACTTCAGGCCGTCGGTCAGCTTGGTGTTCGAGATGTAGGCCTTGCCGACGGTGTCGTTGAAGATCGAGTTGGCGTACTGCTGGAAGGGCAGGTACGACCAGTCGTCGGCGACGTTGGCGGCGGACTCGGCGAAGATCTTGTTGGCCTCCTGGCCGCCGAGGTACTCGAACTTGGTGCTCTGGAACTCGGGGGACTGGAGCTCCGCGTTGGTCGCCGGGAAGGCGCCCTCCTTGATGCGGGTCGCGACGCCGTCGCCGGAGTTCGCGTACTCGGTGAAGGCGTAGGCGAGTTCCTTGTTCTTGGCCAGCTCGGGCACGGCAAGCGAGCTGCCGCCGTTCTCCGCGCTCGCCTTGTCACCCTTGGTCCAGGCCGGCAGGGGGGCGGCTCGCCAGTCACCGGAGGCGTCCGCCACGCCGGTGACGAAGTTGGCGGGCATCCAGGCGCCGCTGGGCAGGGTGGCGATGGTGCCGTCGCCCAGACCCTTGTACCAGTCGTCGGTCCAGCCGTTGATGGGCGCGACCAGCTTCTCGTCGATGAGCTTCTGCCAGGTGTCGGTGTACTTCTTGGCGTTCGCGTCGGCGAAGTCGATCTTCACCTTGGTGCCGTCGACCTGGTAGGGACGCGAACCGGCCTGCCACAGCAGGCTGGTGGTCAGGCCGGCGTCGCCGGCGTCGGCGGCGATGGAGACCTTGGGGTCGGCCTTCTTCAGCTTGCGGGCCGCGTCGACGTACTCGTCCCAGGTGGTCGGCACCGCGACCTTGTGCTTGTCGAAGACCTTCTTGTTGTAGAACATCGCCATGGGGCCGGAGTCCATGGGCAGGCCGTAGACCTTGTCGCTGCTCTGGGTCACGGCGTTCCACGGGCCGGGGGTGTACTTGGCCTTGAGCTTGTCCGCGCCGAAGGGGGCCAGGTCGCTGAGGCCCTTGGTGAGGGCGTACTGGCCCATCGCGAAGTACTCGACCTGTGCGACGTCGGGGACGCCCTTCTTGGCCGAGATGGCGTTCGACAGCGCGGTGTAGTGCTTGTCACCGGACCGCTCGCCGACGAGGTTGATCTTGACCTTGGGGTACTTCTTCTGGAAGTCGGCGGCGACCGTCTTGAGCGTGGGCTCCCAGGCCCAGACCGTGACCGAGCCGCCCTTCTTCAGGGCCGCCTGGATGTCCGCGGGGGAGACGGCCTTCGTGTCGGAGCTGTCGTCGTCGGAGCCGCCGCAGGCGGTCGCCCCCAGAGCGAGGGCGGACACGAGGGCGATGCCGCGCAGCAGGCGGCTGGTGGTTGTGCGCATGGAGGTGCTTCCACTTCTTCGTGGGTGGGACAGGGCGAGGGTGAACGAGTGGGGGCTGAGGGGGGTGGGGCCCGAGGGCGGGGTCACTCCTTGACGCTTCCGGCGGCGAGCCCGGACTGCCAGAACCTCTGCAGCAACAGGAACGCGGCGATCAGCGGCACGATGGTGAGCAGCGAACCAGTGATCACCAGGTTGAAGATCACGTCGCCACCGATCGTCTGGGCCTGGTTGTTCCAGGCGTCCAGACCCAGGGTCAGGGGGTACCAGTCCGGGTCCTTGAGCATGATCAGTGGCAGGAAGTAGTTGTTCCAGGTGGCGACCGTGGTGAACAGCAGCACGGTCACGGTGCCGGGGGCGAGCAGTGGCAGGGCCACCTGGAAGAAGGTGCGCACCTCGCCCGCTCCGTCGATGCGGGCGGCCTCCATCAGCTCGGTGGGGATCGCCTCGGTGGCGAAGACCCACATCAGATACAGGCCGAAGGGCGAGACCAGTGAGGGGATGATCACCGCCCACGGGGTGTCGGTGAGCCCCATCTTGCTGAACATCAGGAAGGTGGGCACGGCCAGGGCGGTGCCCGGGACGGCGACGGCACCGATGACCACGGCGAACACGCCGCGCTTTCCGGGGAAGTTGAACTTCGCCAGCGCGTAGCCGCCGAGGATCGCCAGCAGCGTGGCGCCGCCGGCGCCGAGCACGACGTACAGCAGGGTGTTCAGCAGCCAGCGGACGAAGATGCCGTCGTTGTACGAGAACGTGTCGCTGATGTTCTCCCAGAGGGCGAAGTCGCTGCTGAACCACAGTCCGGACGAGTCGCCGAGCCCTTCCTGGGTCTTCGTGGCGCTGATGACCAGCCACACCAGGGGCACCACGGTGTAGACCAGGATCAGGCCGGTGAGGACGGTCAGCAGAACGCTGCGCTTGGGGCGCCCGGGAACATGCTTCTTGCGGCGCGTGCGCAGACGGGGCGCGCTCTTGGAACCGCCGGCGTCCGCAGCGGGTCCGGGCTGGGAGGCGGTGGTGAGGGAGCTGCTCGGGTTGCTCATCGGTCAGGCTCCCTTGCGCATGCCGCGGAGCTGCACGACGTAGGCGATGACCATGGTGATCAGGCCCATGATGATGGCGACCGCCGCGGAGTAGTTGTGCTGCTGGCCGTTGAAGGACAGCGAGTACGTGTAGAAGTTCGGGGTGAAGTCCGTCGTGATGGCGTTGCGCGCCAGCGGCCGAAGGATGGCCGGCTCGTTGAAGAGCTGGAAGCTGCCGATGATCGAGAAGATCGTCGCGATGACGATGGCGCCGCGGATGGCGGGGAGCTTGATGGCGGTGATGACGCGGAACTGTCCGGCGCCGTCGATCTCCGCGGCCTCGTAGAGCGACTGCGGGATGACGCGCAGCGCGGAGTAGAAGATCAGCATGTTGTAGCCGATGAACTCCCAGGTGACGATGTTGCCGATCGACGCCAGGACCAGGTCGCTGGAGAGCGGGTCGGGCAGGGTGACGCCGAACGCGTCGTTGATGTCACCCACCAGCCCGTACTTGGTGCCGTACATGAAGCCCCACATCAGGGTGGCGACCACGGCGGGCACGGCGTACGGCAGGAAGATCGCGATGCGGAAGAAGTCCTTGCCGAAGAGGCGTCCGCTGTCCAGGGCGAGGGCGATCAGCAGGGCGATGCCGAGCATGATCGGCACCTGTACGGCCAGGAAGAGCGAGACCCGTGCGAGCGAGTCCCAGAACCGTTCGTCCTTGAGCGCCTGGGTGTAGTTGTCCAGGCCGACGAAGGTGGTGCCGCCGATCAACTGGTCCCGGAACAGGCTGAGGTAGATCGAGTACACGATCGGGGCCAGGAAGACGAGGGCGAAGACGGCCACGAAGGGGCCGATGAACCCCCACCCTGTCCAGGAGCGGCGGTTCCCCTTCGCCGGAGGCCTGGCCGGGCGCCGCTTCGCGGCTACCGGCGGTTGTAGCGTCGTCATGTCGTTCCTCGCTCGTCCATCCTGGAACCGGCGGCGTGAGTGCCGCCGCGATGTTTGCGTAAACATCCCGGTGCCGAGGAGGCCCCGGGCTGTTATGTTTACGTAAACATCTGATGGCGGCATGTCTACACTGCCCTGTCGATGATGGTCAAGAGTCGTTCGGGGCAAACCCCGACTCAGGCAGCAGGGGAGACGGGTGGACACTGCGGACAGCACCTCGGCGAGCGGGCCGCAGGCACCGGTACGTACCAGAAAACGGGCCGCCCGCCGCACGCAGAGCGCCTCCATGGCGGACGTCGCCCGCCTGGCGGGCGTCTCGTCGCAGACCGTGTCCCGTGTCTCCAACGGCTATGCGGGCGTGCACGAAGAGACCCGGCAGCAGGTGCTGGCGGCCATGCGGGAACTGGGCTACCGGCCCAACAGCGCGGCCCGTGCGCTCAAGCGAGGCGAGTTCCGCACCATCGGCGTCATCACCTTCGGCCTCTCCACCACCGGCAACGTACGCACCCTGGACGCCATCGCCACCTCCGCGGCACACGAGGGCTACGCCGTCACGCTCCTGCCCGTCGCCGTCCCCACGCAGGACGAGGTGCTGGGCGCCTTCTCCCGTCTGGGGGAGCTGGCCGTCGACGCCGTCATCGTCATCCTGGAAGTACATCTGCTCGACGCGGTGGCCCTCTCCCTGCCGCCCCACATCCAGGTCGTCGTGGCCGACTCGGACGCCGGCGACTGCTACACCGTCGTCGACACCGACCAGGCGGGCGGAACCCGCGCCGCCGTCCGGTACCTGCTCGACCTGGGCCACCGCACGGTCTGGCACCTGGCAGGCCCCGAGAAGTCCTTCGCGGCACAGCGCCGCGCCGACGCCTGGCGTGCCGAACTCACCGAGGCCGGCCGTGCCACGCCGCCTCTGGTACGGGGCGACTGGTCGGCGGAGTCCGGCTACCGGGCCGGGCTCGAACTCGCCGACCAGAAGGACTGCACAGCGGTGTTCGCCGCCAATGACCAGATGGCGCTGGGCCTCCTTCGCGCCCTGCACGAGCGAGGCCGGTACGTGCCCGACGACGTCAGCGTCATCGGCTTCGACGACATCCCGGAGGCCGGCTCCTTTCTGCCTCCCCTGACCACGGTTCACCAGGACTTCGCCGAAGTGGGACGACGCTGCGTCGAGGGTGTGCTGCGGAAAATGCGCCAGGATGCGCAGGAGCACGGCACCACGCTCGTCCCCACGCAGCTCGTGGTACGTGACAGCACTGCGGCGCCACGCGCTCCGCTGGAAGGGCAGTGATGAATCTGCGGGCTGGTGGGGGCTGGTCGCGCGGTTCCCCGCGCCCCTTACGGGTGCGCCCGACACCGGAGCGGACCGCGGCCTGACATGGCCGCGTTGCCCGCCCGACCCGCGATACGAACGAAGAGCCCGACAGCGGCGGCCGGACAATCTCCGACCTACTGTCCCGAAACCTCCCAACGTGCCTCGGAACCCGGGTCCGGATTGAAGGCCGGGTGATAGCTCTCCGGCGGAGCGAGGTAACTGGCGGGCAGCCCACCGGTGTTGACGACGATCTGGTCCACGGCAATGGCCGGGTCGACCATGAACAGCCGCAGGACGTGCTCGCCGGGCTCGGCGACGGTCACCGTGCCGGTCAGTTTCTCGATGCCCTCTTCCACGTTGCGGGCCCATGCGTCGCCCCGGTTTCCGGTGGCGATGGCCTGCCCGGACAGCACGGTGACCGGTTGGTCGTCGAGGGCGAAGGCAACCCGTCGTGCTCCGCGCTCGTCGAGGGAGGGCAGGCGGAAGACCGTCACAGCGAACGTGCCGGTGCTGACGAAGAGCACGCGGTATCTCAACTCCGGCCCCTGCGCGGCGAGTTCAGGGGTGAGGGGCGGCGCGGTCGACGGCACGGTCTGGACGGCGGCCGTACGCCGACCGAGCCCCTTCACGATCTGCCAGCGGGCACCCTTGCGCGCCACCCGGCCGTCGAAGTGGGCCGCGTCGATCGAGACGTATCCATGCGCCTCGACGTACCCGCGAGCCCGTCTCCGGGCCCGCTCCCCATCATTGAGAACCCGCACCGGCACGGACAGGCTCTGCCCAGCACCAGCACCAGCACCAGCACCAGCACCAGAACTGGAACCGGCACTGGTGAAGGTCACCGTCGCGTCGTGCGAGCCCTCGGGCACCCGCTCCCAGTCGATCTCCACCCACACCCGTGCCTGGTCGGTGAGAGTGCCACCCGCAGAACTCATCCGCACCCAGGGATGACTCGCCTCCGCACTCCAATCCAGCGCCAAAAAGCCGGTGTTGAATACGTCGACGAACCGTCGGTCCCGCGTGTACGAGGAGAACGAGAGTGCTCGCTCCGCCCCGGTCTCATTGCCCTCGGCCGCCACCCCCAGCCCCGACGTGTCCTGCCGCGCGACCCTGACGACGGTCGGGCGGCCCGGTGCCTTCGGTATCTGCGAGGGGTACGGGTTGACGATCCCGTCCCATTTCCCGCCCGCCACCCCGGTGTTGTAGCGCTTGGTGATCGCCACCTCTTCGGCGTGGGCGGCGTCGGACAGGTCCGCGAAGCGGTTGGCACCGGCGCCCCGCCCCTGCCGGATCGCGAGCGCGTTGCGGTCCGCCCAGTCGAACTTCAGGTTCATCAAGTAGGCGCCGTGCACCGGGTATTGGACCAGCTCGTAGAAGGCGTCCTGGTAGGCGGCGGGCAGTTTGGCGCCGAGCGCCCGGGTCCGCTCCAGCAGGTCCCGGTACGCGGCCATCCGACGGCCCGCCTCGTCGCCGTGGTGGACGAGGGAGAAGGTGCCGCGGTCGATGAACTCCGGGCGCCGCTGCGCCGCCAGGCGGTAGTACTCCGTACGGATGGAGGCGATCTCCTTCCCGTAGCGGCGCCCGAACTGGCGCCCGGCCCACTCGACCAGGAAGTCCTCGACGTTGTCGGCATCCCACCGGTCCACGTCCCAGGCCATGTCCATGCAGAAGGACAGACCGGTCTCGATGGACTTGATGTCACCCACGTTGATGATCCACATCCGGTCGACCTGATGGTCGTAGGCCCGGCGCAGCTCCTGCCAGATCTTGCTCAACTGGGTCGTGTCCAGCCAGAGATAGCTCTTGGGGCGGCCCCAGTAGGAGATGTGGTAGTAGATCCCGTTGCCGCCCTCACGTCGCCGTTCCGTCGCGTCCGGCAGCTGGCGCATGTTGCCGTGGTTGTCGTCCGGCCAGATCAGGGTGACGTCGTCGGGGACCTGGACACCGTTGTTGTAGAGCTCCAGGACTTCCTTGTACGGGATGAATATCTGCGGCTCGGCAGCGGCGCCGACCTCCTCGGAAAGGATCCGGCGCTGGTCGGAGATGATCTGGTTCATCACCACGACCTTCTCCGGAATCGTGGTGGCGTGGCGCGTCTCCAGGGCGCTGTCGTGCAGGCCGCGCATGCCGAGCGTCCAACTGCTCTCGTACGAGGCGTTCTGTCTTGCCCGGGCTCTCCAGTAGTCGGAGATGACGTCGGGATTCACCGTGTAGTCGTACTCGGGCAGGCTCCCGTCGGCGTTCCGGTGCTCCTCCGCCCACGGCGCCCACTCGTGCACGCCGTTGCGGAGCAAGGCCTCCGGATGGCTGGAGCCGACCACGATCCCGTACGTGTCGGCCAGTTCGGCGTTCTCCGGATGCTTGTTGAAGAAGTCGGAGTACGGGTGCATGGCCGGCCACAGGTAGTTGGCCTTCAGGCGGAGCAGCAGCTCGAAGACCTTCTTGTACGTCTCGGGACCGATGTTCTTGTCGGTCTCCTGCGTACGGTGGGACCAAGTAGTCAGATTCTGCTCGTCGTTGATGAAGATGCCCCGGTAGCGGACGGACGGCTCGCGCCGCTTGAACGGCCCCTCCGGAACCGTCACCGTGTCGTGGCGTTCCACGGGGACGTCGGCCCACCAGAACCAGGGCGAGACGCCGATCCGCTCCGAGGTGTCGTAGATGCCGTAGACGGTGCCGCGCCGGTCGCTCCCCGCGATCACCAGAGCGCGTTCCACTCCGGGCAGCGGACGGTCCACGACCTGAGTCACCGACGCCTCCCAGCGGCCCGCCACACCGGAGGTGTCCAGGCGACCCTTGGCGATGAGCCGGTCGATGACCGGGCTCGCGCCGATGGTGCCCACCAGGACCAGGTACGCGGACTTCTCCGGCACGGTGTGCAACAGTCGTGGCCGCACTCCGCTGACGCGTTCCACGTCCGCCTGTAAGTCGCCGGCCGCGCGGACGACGGAGGGATCGTCCGCGGAGTCCACGAACAGGTCCGCGGCGGCGCCGTTCCGTACCAGGGGGAAGGCTGCTCGGTCGGATTCCGCGGCATGGGCGGCTACGGGGAGAACACCCGGTAGAAGCGGGACCATGCCAGCGGCCGCCATTCCCCGTAGGAACGACTTACGTGTCCACCCGTTCGACTCGCTGTGCGGCTTGTTGTGCGGCTCGTTGTGCGGCACGAGACATCACCTTTCCGCGCCAGGCCGGCGCGGCTCCTCGTGCGGGACACCGGCGGAACTGAACGCGTGACTCGCTGAGATGGAGGAGTGGAGCAAGGGCGCGGCAGGTACTGGCATGTACGGTACAGAAAGCGCTTGCTGGCCCTACCGGCCGCCACCTTAAGCCGAGCTCGGGGGAGGCGTCCAGGGGTGTGCGTCTGGTGATCGAGACGCCTGAACCGCCGCTTTTGGCCAGGTCTTGTACTCGGTGATGATGTGGTGCTTCGCTGCGCCCGGGAAGCTCGATACGCGGTCTCTCGGTGGCCTCTGCTTCGGGAGAACTCGGCCTGGACGAGCTCTACCTTTGATCTTGGCCAGTGCTCCGCCTTCAGGACTCTGCGGATGAATGCGTGTTTCGAGCAGGGCTGGGTCGTTGGTCCTCCGCGATTGTTGTGGTCGTGGGCGGGAGGGCCGAGAGAGATGTCGCTGGAGCCACGGGCTGATAGGGGGGTGCAGGAGCTGACGGCCCAGAACTCCTTCCAGACCCATCCCCATCTGCTGATCTTCCCCGGGCTCTTCCTGTCCTTCACCGTCTTCGTACTCATCACCTTCGGCGACACCGTGCGTGACGCCCTGGATCCGAGAGGCCGGTGAGCATGAGGTGATCACGAATGGGATCACGAACGGGATCACACCACCCGAGGCGGCACCGCTGCTGGACGACCGGCCCGCCCACCCCTACACCCGAGGGCTGCTCGCCGCCGTACCCCGCCTCGACGGGGACGCCGACGACCTCACGCCCATACCGGGCAGCCCGCCCGGTCCCGGCCTGCTGCCGTCCGGCTGTCCCTTCCACGTCCGCTGCCCCGACGCCCAGGAGCGCTGCGCCACGGAACCGCCCGTACTGCTCCCGGCCCCACCCGCACGGCTCGTCGCCTGCCACTATCCGCTTTCCAGGGGCCGCACGGCTACATCTCACCGGTCTGGTAAGAGGAGACACCGCACGTCCCGACCTGGAACTTCACGGTCCTGCACGTCCACGGCCGCCCCGAAATCCTCGACACGACGGACACCTACGACGTGCTGTCCGCCACCGTCGACCACTTCGAGGACCGTTTCCCCGAGCCCTGGCGGCTGGCCCGGGTGGAGACTTACGCCCAGGGGATCGCCGCCGCCGTCACCGGATTCCGGCTGCCCGCCACGAGGGTGACGGCCAAGGCGAAGCTCAGTCAGGACGAGCGCGAGGACGTCGTCCTGCGGCTCACCAAGGCCCTCGAATCCGACCAGCAGTACGCCCGAACCGAACTCGCCCGCGCCATGCGCGACATCCGGAGGAAGCCGTGAGCACCGTGACCACCGCGATGACTACCACCACGACTACAGCCGCCCCCGCCCCGCCCGTCACCCTGCGCCGGGTCCACCTCGGCGCGGGCGGGCCACTGAGCGACGTCCGCATCGAGAACGGTCTCGTCACGGCCGTCTTCCCGGCGGGTGACTCACCGCGCGCCGACGGACAGAGCCTCGACCTCGACGGCCGCACCCTGCTGCCGGGCCTGTGGGACTCGCACGTACACATGGTCCAGTGGGCGGGCACGCGCCGTCGGCTCGATGTGTCCGGCGCCGGTTCGGCGCGGGCCGCGGCGGAGGCGTCCGGTGAACGGGCCGCCACCCTGCCACCCGGCGAAGCGCTGATCGGCTACGGCTTCCGCGACGGACTGTGGCCGGACGCGCCCCACAAACATCTGCTGGACGCCGTCGTCCCGGACCGCCCCGTGCTGCTGATCAGCACGGATCTGCACTCCGCCTGGCTCAATTCGGCCGGACTCGCCCTGGTGGACCGCGGCGACCACCCCACCGGACTCCTGCGCGAACAGGAGTGCATCGATGCCATGGTCAAACTGCCTTCCGCTTCGGCGGAGTCTACGGACGAATGGGTTAGGGACGCCTGCGCCGCGGCCGCCGCTCGGGGCATCACCGGCATCGTCGACTTCGAGTACGCGGACAACATCGCGGACTGGACCCGCCGGATGGACGGCGCCTCCGTGCCGCTCCGGGTGGCGGCCGCGATCTGGCCCGCGCACCTGGAGGCGGCGATCAGCCGCGGACTGCGCACCGGTCGGCCTCTGGACGCTCCCGGCGGGCTGCTTGAGGTCGGGCCGTTCAAGCTGCTCACCGACGGCTCGCTCAACACGCGCACGGCGCTGTGCCACGAGGCATACCCGGGCTCGGTCCCCGGCGAGCCCGGCTCTCACGGACTGGAGGAGCTGACCCTGGAGGAGCTGGTCTCCCTGCTGCGCCGTGCCTCCTCCAACGGACTCGTCCCCGCCGTGCACGCGATCGGGGACCGCGCCAACGAGATGGCCCTCGACGCCTTCGAGACGGTGCGTTGCCACGGCCGGATCGAGCACGGCCAGCTGCTCGCTCCCAAGGAGATCCCGCGCTTCGCCGAACTGGGCGTCACTGTCGGCATCCAGCCCACCCACGCCGTGGACGACCGGGACGTCGCCGACCGACACTGGGCGGGCCGGACCCACCGGGCCTACGCCTTCGCCGACCTGCTCGCCGCCGGAGCCCTCCTGGAGCTGGGCTCCGACGCCCCCGTCGCGCCGCTCGACCCCTGGCTGACCATCGCCTCCGCCGTCACCCGCACCGCCGACGAGCGACCGGCCTGGCACCCGGAGCAGCGGATACCGGTGTCGGATGCCCTTGCCGGATCCTCCCAGGGGCGGCGGCTGATCCGGGTCGGCGACCGGGCGGACCTGGTGGTGACCGAGGCCGACCCGCTCATCGCCGACGCCCGGACCCTGCGCGACATGCCGGTGTACGCCACCATGCTCGCCGGTGCCTGGACCCATGGTCCGTCGTGATCAAGAGCGCGTTGAGGTCGTATGGGTGGGCGGGAATGATTCCGGCGGCGGCCTCGTTGCACGGACTGGTCGCAGTTTTTGTGTGTGTTTGTGTCAGTCGCATGCTCGCAGAGAACGATGTTGCGGGCGCGAAGCTTGCCTTCAGGTTGCTGGAGGAGCCGCGTCGTGAACCGGCCGGGGATTTCGCATGGTGCGGGTCTCCTCACCCAGCCCCTGTAAGGAGCAAGAAATGGCTCAGGGAACCGTCAAGTGGTTCAACGCCGAGAAGGGCTTCGGCTTCATCGCCCAGGCCGAGGGCGGACCGGACGTCTTCGTGCACTACTCGGAGATCGACAGCTCGGGCTTCCGTAGCCTCGAGGAGAACCAGCACGTGGAGTTCGACGTCGTGCAGGGCCCCAAGGGTCCGCAGGCGTCGCGCGTCCGCCCGCTGTAATCACGCATCGCCCGGCAGGCCTGACCTGCCGCAGTTGATCGCATGAGGAGGGCCGGCACCATCAGGTGCCGGCCCTCCTTGCGTCCCGCACGGCCGCAGTCAGCCCCCGGACACCGTGACGACGGGCTCCTCCCACGCCCGGTCGACCACCCGTACGAGCACGACGCGTTCATGTCGTCCAGGTCCGACGCGTGCGCGCCGTCCGGGTTCGTGCCATAGCGGTCGAGGAGCCGCGTCCTGAGGAACGTCCGGAACGCCTGCGCGTCCACGCCGGTCGCCACGCGCGCGTTGGGCGGCAGCCCAGTGCGCCCGTGCACATCGGCGACCAGGGCGCCGCGGGTGAACTCGCCCGTGCACTCCACGGTCACCCACGCGTCCGTCCACTCCAGAAGATCCGGGCGGACCGCGGCGGCCACGGCGAGCGCGTCGTGCACGGCACAGGCGCGCACCTTGTGGCGTCGGGCGTAGCGCTCGACGAGGTGGCGCAGCATCCGCCCGGCGGCCGAGGCCACGGGCGAGCCGTCGGCGACGAGCGCGTCGGCGTCGGCGAGGGGCGTGAGAGCCTTGCGGGTGACGTCAAGCCCGACGATACGCAGCGGCACACCGGACTCGGTGACGTAGCGGGCCGCCTCCGGATCGGCGTGGAAGTTGAGATTGTCCTCCGTCACGAAGGCCGTGGAATCTTCTTGATTCATTTCCGGCCCGACCGCTGTACCGACAAGTGTCCGTACAGCGGTCACCTGGGTGCATGGTTGATGGCTAAATCAAGCGCGCGTGGCGGGACTGGCTCAGAACATGGTGTTGTCGTTGGCGGAGGTCGCCGGCACGTCCTGCAGGACGTCCCAGTGCTCGACGATCTTCAGCTGCCCGTTCTTCTGCTTCTTGACGCGGAAGATGTCCACGACGGACTGGCCGCGGTCTTCGGGTGTGAGGCGGTAGTGGGCGTGGATGGCCACCATGTCGCCCTCGGCGATGACCCGCTTGCGCTCGACGATCAGCCCGGGGAACTGCTGGAAGAACTGCGTGAACTGCTCGCGCAGACCGGCCGAGCCGCTGGGGATGGTGGGGTTGTGCTGGTGGTACTCCGGAGCCAGGTAGCGCACCGCGTCCGGGTTCTTGTCGACCAGGAGCGTGTCGAAGTAGCCGGTCGCCACCTTCTCGCTGAGGGCCGTCTGCCAGCGCGGGCCGGGCTGGTTCGTCCGCGGCCGGCTGACCGTGCCGAACATGTCGTTGCCGTTGACGGTGGTCGCCGGCACGTCCTGAAGGATGTCCCAGTGCTCGGCGATCATGTGGCTCTTCGGGTCGAAGCGGAACATGTCGACCAGGGCCACGCCGCGGGTGCCGGGCTCGTTGACCACGTTTCCGTGGACGATGACCATGTCGCCCTGGGCGAGGACCCGCTTGACGTTGTACTTCAGGTCCGGGTACCGCGCGGTCTCGAAGCGGACGAAGTCCTTGAGTGCCTCGGTGCCGTTGGCCGCATTGGGGTTGTGCTGGATGTAGTCGGAGCGGATGTAGCGGTCGGCGGCCGACAGGTCGCCGTGCTCGAAGAGCTGCTTGAGCACGTGGACGGCGACGCGCTTGTTGCGCTCCTGTGTGTGGGGGCTTGTCTGCCACGTGCCCGCGGAGGCCCCGCCGTGTGCAGGGGCGGAGGCGGTGGCGACGGGGGCGATGCCGGCCATGGCTCCGACGGTCGCCGCGGCCACCAGGGTGGCGACGGCCCTACGGGACAGGAAAGTGCTGCGCATGACGTGTTCTCCGATGCTGTGGGGCGAAGAGGGGGTGGGATCTGGTGGTTCGGATCACGCGGGGGTGAAGGCGAGGAGGAACTCGATGGATCCCTTGTCCTCGACGGTGATCCCGCCGAAGTTCGGTGCGTCGATGCCGTAGTCGGCGAAGGTGACGGGGATCGAGCCGTTCACGCGGAAGCCGTCGGCGGTGCGCTGGGCGGTGAGGTCGAAGGTGACGGAGTTGGTCTGGCCGTGGATGGTCAGATCGCCCGTGGCCTCGCCGGTGACCTCTTTGTTCACGTCCGGCACCGAGCCGAAGTCCACGGGCTCGGTGAGCTCGAAGGTGGCGTTGGGGTACCGCTCGGTGTTCATGACCCGGCCGCGGAACTGGCCGTCGCGCTGGTCGGAGTCGCTCCGCACCGAGGCCAGGTCGACGGTGAAGCTCCCGCTGGCAGCCCGGGTGCCCTCGATCTCCAGGTCTCCGGTGACCTCTTCGGTACGGCCCACGGCCGTGACGTTCTGGCCGAAGAGGACCTCGTCGACGCGGTAGCCGGCCTGCGAACCGCCGCCGACCCGCCACGCGCCCTCGACGCTCCCACTCGCCTGCTCGCCGGAGCCGGAGCCGGAGCCGGAGCCGGAGGTGCTCTCCGGCGTGGTCGGTGGACTGTCGAGTGACAGCGCGGCTGGTGGGTCGTCCTGGATGTAGTTGATGTAGAGATACGGACCGGCCGTGGTCAGTACGGCGACGGTCGCCACGCCGGCGATCAGCCAGCGCTTCCAGTGCCTGCGGAATCTGCCCGCCATCGCGTTCTCCTGAGGTGTTGGGAAATTCAACTGAAGTTTCAAGTACTTGCTTATGGATTGCCCCGGGTTTTGAGCATGCCCGCGGCCTCCGGATCTCCGGAGTAGCCATCACCCCGCGTTGTTGACGAGGATGTGCAGCGGCCCCTGCGGCTCCGCCACGGGCCTGCGCACGGACGCCGGATCGGCGTCCTCGCCGATGCCGGGCCCGCCTCCGGTGAAGACTGCGCGGCGGCCCGTGAGGTCAATGCCCGTGATGACTTCGGCGGCCGTGGACCGGACGGTGAACGAGGTGGTGACTAGTGCCCTCGTGGACATGTCTCGCGGCACTCCCCGTTTGCTAAGCTCCGAACCGGAGGGACCTCCGATTTGGCTCGACTCTAAACGGAGGACCCTCCGATTGTCCAGAAGGAAGGAAAGCTGTGACCGCCAACACACGCGGACCACGCGCTGACGCGCTGCGCAACCGGCAGCGACTGCTCGACGCCGCGGTGCACGCCTTCTCCGAGCGGGGCTCGGACGCGTCGCTCGAAGCCATCGCCAGGGCGGCCGGTGTGGGCATCGGTACGCTCTACCGGCACTTCCCCACCCGTGAGGCGCTGGTCGAGGCCGCTTACCGCAACGAACTCGCCCGAGTCTGCGACAGCGCCGCGGAGTTGCTCGCGGAGTTCCCGCCCGACAAGGCGATGCGGCTGTGGATGGACAGGTTCTTCGACTACCTGGCCACCAAGGACGGCATGGCGGAAGCGTTGCGGGCCGTCGTCGCCTCCGGCGCGGATCCGTTCGCCGAGAGCCTCGACCGGATCAGCACGGCCATCAGCACGCTGCTGGAGGCCGGAGCCGAAGCGGGCGTCCTGCGTTCGGACGTGGACCCCCTCGACGTCGGATTCAGCCTCGGTGGCGTCCTGCTGATCACCAGTGACAAGGAGCTGCGCGACCGGGCGGGCCGCATGCTCGACCTGCTGTTCGACGGGCTCCGGTACCGCGCGGGCTGACGTGTGTGCGGTCGGCACGCGTGTGCGGACGGGGCGACTCAAGGGACCTGGTTCTCGAACAACACCATCCCGGCCGCCGTGTTCGACGCGGGCACATGGTAGGTCTCGTGCACACGGCGTAGCCGCGGGCCCAGCGCGCCGCGCATGATCAGCCACATGATCAGCTCGATGCCCTCGGAGCCGGCCTCGCGGATGTATTCCTCGCGGGTCAGCGCGGCCAGTTTCTCGGGGTCGTGCTCGATCGCGTCGAGGAACATCCGGTCGAAGTCCTGGTTGATCAGTCCCGCGCGGGCGCCCGCGAGTTGGTGGGACATGCCTCCGGTGCCGAAGACGGCGACCTTGAGGTCCTCGGGGAAGGACCGGATCGTCTCACCGAGCGCGCGGCCGAGGGCCAGGCACCGCGCGGCGGTGGGCTGGGGGTACTGGATGACGTTCACCAGGAGGGGAACGACCGCACACGGCCAACTCTGCCCGGGATCGGGGCAGTACACGGACAGGGGCACGGTCAGACCGTGGTCGACGTCGAGTTCCTGATAGACGGTGATGTCGAAGGAGGCATCTATCAGGCCCTCGACGAGGTGGTCGGAGAACTCCGGGGCGCCGCGGACGACCGGAACAGGGCGGCTGCCCCACCCCTCGTCGGCCACTCGGTACGAGCCTGCCGTCCCGAGCGCGAAGGTCGGGGTGATGCTCATGTCCAGGGCGTTGGCGTGGTCGTTGTAGATGACGACCGCGACATCGGGGGTGTGCCGGGCCATCCACTCCCTCGCCGGTGCGTACCCGTCGAACAGGGGCTTCCAGTACGGGTCCTCGGTCTTCCCGTGGTCCATGGCCGCACCGATCGACGGTACGTGCGAGGTGGCCAGTCCCCAGATCACCTCAGCCAAAGTTCCGCCCTCCCGCTTTCAACGTGTCCGCGAACTCCTCGGTGGTCATGCCGGTGAACACCCCGCCGAGGTACTGCATGGACTTCTGGTCGAGCACGGCGAGCTTGAAGACGTAGAAGATGGAGCCGCCCAGCTCCATCATTTGCGTCCAGTCCCGTCTCAGGACGGCGTCTCGCTGCTGTGCGTCAAGCCCGTACGCATGGCAGTACACGGCTTCGTCGGCCTTGAACCGCGCGCGGTTCTCGGCGTCCTTCAGGGATCCGCACAGCCGGTTCAGGGCTCGGCCGCGGCGGCTCTCGGCGGCGTCGAAGACGTAGGTGCCGGGGACCTGGGGTGTGGTGCTGGACATCCCGTTCCTCTCCCTTCCCTTTCCCTTGTTCTGCCGCGCCGGTCAGTGAAGGAGGCCCCCGCCGTCGCAGACGAAGGTCTGGCCGGTGACCATCGCCGCGTCCGGCGAGGCGAGATAGGAGACGAGCCCCGCGAAGTGCTCCGGGGTGACGAACTCCTTGATCGCCTGCCGGCGCATGGTCGCGGTGAACACCTCGTTGTCGGAGTGCGCCCTGGTGCCAGGGGTCGCGACCTGCCCGGGCGCCGCCGCGTTGACCGTGATCCCGTACTCGCCCAGTTCGAGCGCCATGACCCGGGTCATGCCGATGAGCGCGCCCTTGCTGGCCACGTAGGCGATCTGGCCTGTCGAACCCGTGAAGAAGGTGCGGGAGGCGACATTGATGATCCGGCCGCGGAGCGGACTCTTGCGCAGCCAGGGTGCGCACGCCTGGACCATGAGCAGTGGGCCGACGGCGTTGACGTCGAAGAAGCGGTGCAGTTCCTGCGGGGTCGTCTCCAGCAGACCGGCCCGGCCGGACAGCAGGCCTGCGTTGTTGACCAGTACGTCGATACCGCCGCCGTGGGCCCCTGCGATCTCGTCCACTGTGTGGCGGGTCGCGGCCGGGTCGCTGACATCGCAGCGCCAACTCCGCACTCCGGCAAGGCCGTTCGTGCCGTCCGGTGCGTCTGGTCCGTCCCGTTCCGGTTCGGCGATGTCCAGTGCGGCGACGGTGAATCCGTCCGCGGCCAGTCTGCGGGCGATGGCGAGTCCGAGGCCGCCGGCGGCGCCCGTGACCACCGCGACCCGTGGCCCGGTGCCGTCCGGGCCGGTCATGGCGCCTTCTCCTGCGGGTGGGTGGCGAGCGCTTCCACGGTGATGTCCATCCACTTCCACATCGGCAGCGAGACCAGGGCGTCGTGCAGCTCCGCCGGATCGGCCGCCTCGTACAGGCCGATGGTGGCGTTGCGCCCCGGGACCCGCCACAGCCGCTTGAGGATTCCTGCCTCGCGGAGCTGCATGGCCCGTTCCCGCTCGCCCTTGCGCAGGGCCTCGCGGACGTCGTCGGGGGTGTCCGGGGGCAGTGTGTTCTCGGTGCGGACGAGGAATTCCATACGGCGTCCTCTCAACGGTCGGGTCACCCTGCCGCGATCCGCAGCAGCAGTTCGGCCAGTTCGACGGGGGCCGTGACCATGGCCTCGTGCCCCGTGGCGATCTCGTGGACCGGCCACCCGCGGGCGGTGGCCCGTTCGGCGTGCGGGGTGAACACCCGCATCCAGTCGGTGCATTCGATGAAGGCACCGGGAACCTGGTCCGCCTTGCCGGTGAGCCGCAGTGGCTCGGTGTAGGTCAGCCACGGGTGCGGAGTCAGCCGGGGGCCGAGCCAGTCGAGGTCCGACTGCTCCTCGACTCCGAGCACGCTCAGCGAGCGCACCGGAATCAGCCAGCCGAAGCCGGGTCCGGACACGGACTCCCGGTAGTGCCCGGCGATACGGGCGGGGAGCAGATCGATCGCCGCGTCGCCGTCGTCGCCGACGAAGGCGTCGAGGTGCACCCGCTTCGCCAACCGCTCCGGGATCCGGTCCGCGACCCCGGTGACGACCTGGCCGGCGTAACTGTGCCCGACCAGTACGACGTCCCGGGCATCGTGGGCCTCGATCAGCGACACGACGTCCTGGACGTGCGTGCCGAGCCCGACCTGCGGACCGAGCAGATGGGCACGGTCGCTCACCCCGGTCAGCGTGGGGGAGTGCACCTCGTGTCCGGCCGCCCGCAGTAGCGGTGTCACGCGCTGCCACACCCAGCCGCCGTGCCAGGCTCCGTGGAGCAGGACGAAGACGCTCATACGGACTCCCTGGTGCGCTGTGTGCGGTCGCCCTGCTGTTCACGCTGTTCGCGGGCGAGCATCTTCATCAGCGCGCGGCGACCCCGGAGCGCGGCGAGGTCGGACTTGATACTGGACTCGGCGGTGCCGCCCGGGTCGGTGGCGTACATCAACTCCTGTGCCTCCAGAGCGTCGACGTCCTCCTGCATCACGGCGAGCTGCTGCTCGTGCTGGAACGTCGTCAACTCCTCGTCGTCGATGAGGTAGTCGCGGCCCAGGGCGTAGAAGTCGTGCGTCTCGTTGCCGCGCGCGGGCGTCATCCCGTACATCACCCGCATGTGGAAGCCCTCCGGTTCCTCGGTGCCGGTGGCCGCCACGCGGATGTGGAGGATGAAGACGCCCGGGGGGTGGAACTCGCCGTCCTGCCAGCGGTCCACCGGCGAGGTCAGGCCGCAGGACTTCTCGTAGAAGGGAGGAGCCTCGATGCCGACCATGCGACGGCTGAAACCGACCCGGTCGCCGTCCACGGTCACGTCGATCGGGGTGGCGGCGACGGCGGCGTTGCCGATGCTCGTCGGGTGCAGGAACGTCTCGTGGGTGAGGTCGAGCAGGTTCTCCAGGAGTAGCAGGTGCCGGGCCTTGAGCGGAACGACCCCGTGCACATGGGTCCACTGCGGATCGTTCAGCCACGACGTGTCGGGCAGCAGGCTCTCGTCGGCCAGCTCCGGGTCGCCGGGCCAGATCCATATGACTCCGTCCCGCTCGACCAGCGGGAACCGGCGCAGCGCCGCCTTGGGCCGGTCGGTCTGCTCGGCGACCCCGACGCACACGCCCCGGCCGTCGAAGCGGTAGCCGTGGTAGTCGCACTGGAGCGTGCCCTCCTCGTCCAAGTGACCCAGCGACAAGGGGTACTTGCGGTGGGGGCAGCGGTCTTCGACGGCGGTGACGGTCTGGTCGGGCAGCCGGTAGAAGCAGACCGGCATGTCAGTGATCCAGCGCTGCTTGAGCGTCCGGCCGATTTCGTCGGACCAGGCTCCCAAGTACCAGCCGTTGCGCACGTGTTGGGACATGGCAGCAGCTCCTTTCTTCATGAGGTCGCTTCTCATGAGGTCTCTTCATGTCTCATGGGGTCTCGTCATGCGGGTACGGAGAGTCAGAGGTCCAGGACGAGACGTCCGCCGCGCGCACGGGAGACGCAGATCAGCATCGTGTCGCCCGCGGCCCGCTCCTCCTCGGTGAGCAGGGAGTCGCGGTGGTCGACCTCGCCCTCGATGACAGCGGTCTCACAGGAACCGCAGATGCCTTCCTCGCAGGAGGACAGAACCGAAACGCCCGCCTCCTCCACGGCCTTGAGGACCGACAGCTCCGGCGGAACGGTCAGCGTCACCCCCGATGCCCGCAGCTCGACTTCGATCGATGGTTCGTTCTCTTCGCCGACGGGCCGCTGCCCGGTCACCGCGGCGAACCGCTCCACGTTCAGGGACCCCGTCGGCCACTTCGCGCAGCGTGCCTCGACCGCGTCGATCAGCCCTGCCGGGCCGCAGCAGTAGACAAGGGCGGAAGGATCGGGATCGCCGAGGAAGCCGGCGAGATCGGGCAGACCGTGCTGGTCCTGCGGCCGTACGTCGACGCGTTCGCCGTACGGCTCCAGTTCGGCCAGGAACGCCATGGACGCGTGCGTCCGGCCGCCGTAGAGCAGTGCCCAGTCGGCCCCCGCCGCCTCGGCCTCGGCGATCATCGGGAGCAGCGGGGTGATGCCGATGCCGCCGCCGATGAAGAGGTAGCGCGCCGCGGGCCGCAGCGGGAAGTTGTTGCGCGGACCGCGCACCCGGAGTTCTGTGCCCGCGTGGACGTTGTCGTGGATCCACTGCGATCCGCCGCGTCCGTCGGGCTCCCGCAACACCGCGATGCGCCAACGTGAGGTGTGTCCCGCCGGCCCGCAGAGCGAGTACTGCCGGGTGATGCCCGTGGGCAGGACGACGTCGATGTGCGCTCCCGGCTGCCAGGCCGGCAGAGGTTCCCCTTCACCTCCCCCCTCCCCTTCGCCGGAGCGCGGCCCGAGTTCGAGTGACACGACTCCGTCCGCCACGTTCCGCCGGGACAGCACGACGAGGGTGCCGTCGAATCCGACCTCGTGCCGCGAGGCGGTTCCGGCTTCGGTGGTGGTGAGCGTGTCCAGGACAGCGGCTGACGGGTCCGTCATCGATCATCTCCTCAGCACTGCCGGTCGGATCGTCGCGACCGCGGTCGGCCAGGGGGCACGGGGTACGCGATCGACGCTATGTGCCGTGGAACGCGGGGTCATCGCTCGGATGACCGGAGCCCGGCGGCACATGGTCGTGGCCGGGATACGTCATCCGTCGCGGGTCAGTCGGCCGTGCGGCCCGCGGGGGACTGGTCGAGGTGGATCCGCACCGGACGGCCGGTGCTCCACAGGGCCTCGACCACGGTGTGCAGGTCGCGGGCGTCGACGCGCCACAACGGCTTGCCGTAGCGGGCGTCCTGGGTGACCTCGCCCCGCGACACGGCACCGGCCAACAGGACCTGCCGACCCGGCGTCCCGTCGCCCCCGTCCGGGAAGGCCACGTAGAGGGACGTGTCGCGGAAGGGAACCCAGACGTGGGTCACCCCGGACTGCTCCACGGTGCTCTCCATCGCCTCCGCGCTCTCCGCCGCCTCCGCCGTCATGCCAGGGTCCCCGTCGTCTCCGGGTAGAGCCGTACGTACGCCTCGGCCATGGTCGCGTGCGTCAGGCCCAGATTCGGGCCCGCGTTCCGCTTCAGCTGTACGCCCCGGCGCTTGGCGAGGTCGGTGTAGTAGTCCCACATGTGCTGCTGGGCGGCCAGGCACTCCATCGCCTTGCGCTTCTTGTCGAAGACGGGGGTGATGTCCAGCAGGACGTTCGGTTTGAAGTCGCACTGCTCCGGCTGGTGCGGCTCGAAGAAGAACACCGGGGGAGCGCCGAGGGGTTCACCGGGCGCCTCGTAGCCGATCGCCTGCGCGAGCACGCGTGCCTGGAGCGCCATCCGGGAGGCCGCCGGGTGGTCGCCGTTGTACGGGTCGGCCGGCGGGTGGGTGAGCACGACGGCGGGGTCGATGTCGCGGTAGACCCGGACGATGCGGTCCACCAGCTCCGGGGTCTCGACGAGCGGGTAGTCCCCGGCGTCCAGGAACTCGATCTCCGCGCCCAGCGCCGCGGCGGCACTCGAAGCCTCCGTGCGGCGCAGCTCCTTGATCTCGTCGAGGCCGAGGCCGTCCCGCCAGGCGCGGGCCGACTCCCCGCGCTCGCCGAAGCTCAGGCACAGCACCTTGGCGCGCTGACCGCGTTCGGCGGCCAGCGCGATGGCGCCGCCGGCCCGCCAGACGAAGTCACCGGCGTGGGCGCTGATCACCAGCAGCGACCCTTGGGACGGGCTGGAGGTGTCGGGGGGCATCGGGGCTCCTTGGGGCTTGCGGAAAGAGGGTGTGCTCGGCGACCGTCAGGTTCCGGCCGCGTCGGAGTCCTGAGCCGTCTTCCTGGCCCAGGCGACTTCGAGCTTGCCGGTCGGGGTCCGCGGCAGGGCATCCGTGAGGACGACGGAACGCGGCACCTTGTAGCCGGCGAGGCTCCGCCGGGCCCAGTCGCGCAGGTCCTCGCCGGTGACGGCGGTGCCCGGCGGGACCGCGACGACGGCTGCCACACGCTCGCCCCAGGTCTCGTCGGGGACGCCGACGACGACGCAGTCGGTCACACCGGGATGCGTGAGCAGGACGCTCTCCACCTCCTGGGGGTGCACCTTCTCCCCGCCCGTGTTGATCACGCCGGAACCGCGCCCGAGGAAACGGATCGCGCCGTCGGCCTCGATTCGAGCCAGGTCGCCGGGGATCGCGTACCGGACCCCGTCGATGGTGCGGTACGCCTTCGCGCTCTTGTCGGTGTCCTTGTAGTAGCCGAGCGGCATGGGCCCGCAGTAGGCGAGGACGCCCGTCTCGTCGCTGCCGGGTTCGAGGAAGCGGTCATCGGAGCCGATCACCCGTGTCGCGGGCACGGGGCGAAAACGCGAGGGCAGATCCGCTACCGAGGAGGTGATCGCGAAGGCGAAGGGGCCCCCTTCGCTCGATGCGATGGCTTCGGTGATCGTGACGTCGGCACGTTCGTGCAGCGCTCTCTTGAGGGGATCGCTGAGTGCGGTGCCGGAGCTGATCATCCTGCGCAACGAGCGCAGGTCGTGCGGCGTCCCGGCCTTCTCGGCCCGCAGGAGTTCGTCGACGAGCGGGCGGCACACGGCGTTGCCCGCGATGATCGCCGTGTCCACCTGCTGCTCGGCGATCATGTGCCAGACGTGTTCCGGGTCGAGGCCGCCCGATCGTGCCGTGACCGCCCGGCCGCCCGTCATCAGGGCGCCCATGGTGTTGAACAGCCCGGTGGCGTGCATCAGGGGTACGACGGGCATGGTGGTCGGCGCGCGGCCTTCGTGGCGTGCCTTGACGGCGATGGCCACGGCCTCGTCGAGGCTCGCGGGGAGTTCGGTGACTCCGAGCGGGTGGTAGTACGGGACCACGTGGGCGCGCAGCAGGTCGCTCAGCTGCCAAATGACGCCCTTGGGTTTGCCGGTGGTCCCGCCGGTGTACATGAACAGCTGGTCCGTTCCGGGCCGTCGTTGCGGCTCGCGCGGCGCGTGCGCCGTCAGTAGCTCCTCCAGTTCGGGCACGTCGGGCCCAGCCGGGCCGTCGGCCGGCGGATCACCCGCCCGCACGAGCAGCTTCAGCGTGCGGACGTGTCCGGCGGCGTGCGTGACCCGGTCGGCCAGGGCGCCGCTGAAGACGAGCGCGACGGCGTCGGCGTCGGTGAGGAGTTCGGAGAGCTCCTCACCGGTGTAGCGGTAGTTGGCGTTCACCGGGACGGCGCCGAGTTTGAAGGCGGCGAAGACCGTCTCCAGGTAGGCGGAACCGTTGAACAGGTAGCAGGCCACGGTGTCGCCCTCGCGCACCCCGGCCGCTTCCAGCGCGGCGGCCAGCCGCGACGCGCGCTCGTCGAACTCCCGGTAGGTGGTCTCACGACCGGCCTCGGCGACGGCGACGGCATCGGGCAGCGCACGGGAGACCGCCTCCCAGATCGTGCCGATGGACACGTCCATACCTCAGACCTCCTCGTCCTCGGGGGCTTGGCCGGACCGTGCGGCCGTACGCAGCTCTCGGGTGCCCCGCGGATCCAGCGGGGGAGTACGCCGGATCCACGGGTGCCCTCCTCAAGGTAGACAGCGGGTCTCCTCGCGGGAACGCGCGCAATGACTCAACCGGCCCGGCGCTTCGACCGGGCGGCGGGCAGGTCGAATACCGGGCGATGAACAGGTCGAATGACGTAGACCCGCCCCGAATCCACCGGGCTAGGATGCTCTGGCCGACCGTGGGTCGCCCCCGTCCGCGCACCGGCCGCCCGATCTGCCGACGCCTCGACGTGTCGCCGTCGCACGGCGGTCTTCGGGGCTGGGTTCGTCGCTCGTCAACGATGACGATGATGAGGAGATCGGTCATGTCCGGTTCGCCGCCGCCGCTCGTGGGCTGGGACGATGTCGCCGCCGTCGCACCGGACGGTCTCGCGGTCCTGGACTGCGCGGGCCGCTTCGTCCGGCTGAACCCGGCGGCGGTCGCGCTGTGCGGCGCGGGTGAGGAGACCGACCTGCTCGGCATGTCAGCCCCGTTCGCGCAGGGGGAGGGGGCCGCCACGTGTCAGGTGGGGCTGCTGGAGTACCAGTCGGACGAGCAGGTGGCCCACTGGATGCCCGCCTCCGGAACCCGGCGCGAGTTCGCTTACCGGGCCCGCGGCCTGCCGGCCGACCCGAAGTTCACGATCGTGTCGTTCCGCGACGTGACCGACGAACGGCATCGGCAGCGCAGGATCGCGGCGATAGCCCAGACATCGATCGCACTGGCCGCGGAGGGGTCGCTCGGCTCGACCCTGGACGCCGTGGCCCAGCAGATCGTTCAGGCCGACGGCCTGGCCGGCGCGCAGATCCTCATCCTGGACGGCACGGGCCGGGAACTGCGGCTGATGGGCTCAGCGGGGCTGCGGCACTGGGACGCGTTCCTCGACCGTCTGCTGGAGTGCCAGGACCGGGGCGCCCGGCTGAGCATGCTGGACGCCTTGAGGGAGCGCGAGCCGATCGTCGTCCCTCACCGGTGGTCCCAGATCCTCGCGGACCCGGCCTGGGAACCGCTGCACGCCTACCTCGGTGAGCTGAACTGGGACTCTTTCGTCAGCGTCCCGCTGATGGCCCGCGGCCGTCCCGAAGGCGTGCTGAACGCGTACTTCGCCCCCGGCCAGGAGATCGGCGGCCGGACCCTCGAATTCCTCGCCGCCATGGCGGAGCAGGCCGCCCTTGCCGTCGACTACGCCGCGCTCCTGCAGCGCGAGCGCGAAGGGGCCCGTCGCAACGAACGCCGGCGCCTGGCCCGCGATCTGCACGACTCGATCGTCCAGCAGGTGTTCTCCATCGGCATGCAGGCCAACGCCCTGGGAGTACTGGGTGCGCGCGGCGGACCGGTCCCCGCGGAGGCCGTCCGGGCCTTCGCGGAGGAGATCGGAGCGCTCTCGCAGACCGTTCGCGCCGACCTCCGGGCGATGGTGCACGAACTGCGCCCGTCCTCCTCCACTCGGCTCGGGCTGGAAGACGCGGTCAGCGCGCTCGTCAAGAGCACCGAGAACCGGACGGGTCTCGGCATCCGGCTGCTGTGCGGAAAGGAAGTGACGGATGTCGAACCGGAACGGGCCGAGGACATGTACCGGATCGTCGCGGAGGCCATCCACAACGTGGTCAAGCACGCTGAGGCCACCACTGTCACCATCCGCCTCGGTGTACGCGACCACACACTGACCGCGAGCGTCCGCGACGACGGTCGCGGACTGCCGGAACCCGGCGAGCGAGGGACCCCGCCGGACGGGGAGGGCGGGGAGGGCGGCCGAACGGCCGGTACTGCCTGGGACCACGGCTACGGCTACGGACTGACGACCATGCGGGAGAGGGCGGAGCGATGGGGCGGCACCATGAGGATCAGATCCCGCGCGAAGAGCGGTACGACCGTGCGGATCGTCATTCCCCTCCCCGTACGGGTGCCGGAGCCGCCTCCCACGGCCTCCGACGGTTCCCGGAGCGACCCACCGGCGGTGCCGCTCAGGAAGGCGCCGGGCCCCGCGCCATCCGAGTGCTGATCGTCGACGACCATGCCGTCGTACGCCGCGGAATCCGCGCCTATCTCGAGGTCCTGGACGACATGGAGGTGGCCGCGGAAGCCGCGGACGGGCAGGAGGCGCTCACCAGGCTGGACTCGATGGCAGGACATCGGGAACTTCCGGACGTGGTGCTGATCGACCTGCTGATGCCGAAGCTGGACGGTGTGACGGCGATCGGGATGATCAAGGAGCGCCACCCGGAGGTCGGGGTCGTGGTGCTGACCAGTTTCGGCGAGATGGAACGCGTCCACGCCGCGCTGGAGCAGGGCGCCGCCGGCTACCTGCTCAAGGACGCCGAAGCGGGCGAAGTGGTCGCCGCGATCCGCGCGGCCGCCTGCGGCGAGGTCTTCCTCGACCCCGCGGTTGCCAGGGGACTCACCCGGGAGATCGTCTCTCCGCCGACCGGCCTCGCCTCGCTCACCGGCCGGGAACGCGATGTCCTCGTCCTTGTCGCCGAAGGGCGGTCGAATCAGCAGATCGCCGACGAACTGGTGATCAGCGAGCGCACCGCCCGCACACACGTGAGCAACGTGCTGCGCAAACTCCGGCTCACGTCACGGACCCAGGCCGCATTGCTCGCCGTACGGCAGGGACTGGTGCCGCCGCGCGGCTGACTGCCGTGGCGGGTCGTGTCATGGGGGGCGATCGCCGTGCCGACCGCGACGGATGTCCCGGACCGGCCGGGACACAGGTCGACGGCAGGTGCCGTCATCGGCGGGATCCCTGCGGACCCTGGCATTCCTACGCTCAGGGAGTCGCTGTACCGGCTCCCAGCTCAGGAGGACATCATGCTCGACGGCCGAGTCGCCATTGTGACGGGTGCGGGCCGAGGCCTGGGACGGGCCTATGCACGCGCACTGGGGGCGGCGGGCGCCGCCGTTGTCGTGAACGACCTGGACGCCGAGGTGGCCGAGGAGGTGGCCGGCGCGATCACGGGCGCGGGCGGAGCGGCAGTCGCCCATGTCGGCGCGGTCGGCGGTTCCGAGTTCGCCGACGCGTTGGTGCGGCGCGCGGTCGACGAGTTCGGCCGCCTCGACGTGATGATCAGCAACGCCGGCGCGCTGCGCGACAGGACCCTGCGCAACACCACCGACGACGACTTCGACCTCGTCGTCACCAGCCACCTGCGCGGTACGTTCACCTGCGGCCGTGCCGCGGCGGCCCGCTTCCGCGAACAGGGCGAGGGCGGCCGGCTCATCCTGGTGGGATCGCCCGCGGGACAGCGCGCCAGCTTCGGCCAGACCGCGTACTCGGCCTCCAAGGGGGCGATCGTCGCGATGACACGTACCTGGGCCATCGAGCTCGCGAAGATCGACGTCACCGTCAACGCGATCGTGCCGACCGCGCTGACCCGCATGGTCGCGACCATCCCCACTCTCGGGGACCTGGTCGCCAAGGTCGACGCGGGGGAGCCGGTTCCCGAGGCGGCCCGGCGACAGGGCCTGGGATCGCCGGACGATGTCGCACCGGTGATCGTGTACCTGGCGTCGAAGGAGTCGGCCCACGTCACCGGACAGGCCATCGCGGCCGGGGGCGACCGGATCGCTCTGTGGACGCACCCCGGCGAAGTCGAGGAGCGGTTCCGGCCGGGCGGCTGGACCACCGAGTCGGTCGGTGAGCTGTTCGCCGGTGCCTATGCGGACCGGCTGCAGGAATTCAGGCCCACGCCGCTCGATCTCGAAGCCATCGAGCATGCGTGACGGCCCTCGTGCATGCGTGGCGCGGGCCGGCCGGGTGTCTGTTTGCGGGTCGGTCGTCTCAGGTGTGCGGTACCGCGGAGGTGCGGGCGAAGTCCGCGCTGATGTCTCCGGCGGATTGCAGCAGCAGCGGCAGGTGTGCCTCGATGAGCCGCTCGACCGATGTCTCGGCCGCGTGGCAGTTGACGTTGAGGGCCGCGATGACCCGGCCGGAGCCGTCCCGCAACGGGGCCGCAACCGACCGGATGCCGAGCGCCAACTGTTCATCGGTCAGGGCCCATCCGCGGGCCCGCACCTCCCGCAGGACCGTGTCGCATTCCTCCCGGTCGGGCTGCCGGCGCGGCGTCACCCCCGAGCGCGAAGGTTCGGCGAGCACCCGCGCCAGTTCATCGGCCGACAGAGCCGCGAGCAGCACTTTGCCCAAGGAGGTCTGCAAGGCCGGGAAACGCGTTCCGATCCGCACCGACAGGGTCACCAGCTTGGGGACGGCCACCCGGGCGACGTAGATGATGTCCGATCCGTCCAGTTGGGCCACGGAGCACGACTCGTTGGTCCGCTCCACCAGCCGTTCCATATGGGGCCGCGCAATGTCCCACAAACCCATGGACTGCACGTAGGCGACCCCGAGTTCGAGCACCTTCGGGGTCAGTGCGAACCCCGTCTCGCCCGAGCGGACATAGCCGAGTTCCTCGAGGGTGAGCAGGATCCGGCGGGCGGTCGGCCTGGCGAGTCCGGTCGCGCCGGCCACCTGGGACAGCGACATCTGGGGCTGCCCGGGCCGGAACGCGGCGATGACCTCCAGACCCCGGGCCAGCGCCTCGATGAAGTCCGGTCCTGCTCCCGGGCGTGGCACGTGACTCCTCCGCTGCGGTCCGGCTGCGGTACCGGCCTCAGCCTAGCGGGCGTCCGTGATGCGGACAGGGCGGTCTTACTGGGCTTCTCGCGGCCGAGGTGTTGACGCGTCCGTGCGCGCGAGGTGACTCTGACTTCCTCTGTCCGTCATGCGGATATCTGTCCGTTGATCATGACTCAGTGAACGTTCCACGTGCACTCGGCGTTCTGTGCACGGTTCTCAGCCCTTCTTCCACTTGATCGCTTGGAGAGCCGCATGTCCGAGAAACTCGAAACAGAACCATCGGAGAGCCGGGCGGAGACCGTTCGGACCGGACTGTTCATCGACGGCAAGACCGTCGAGACCGACAACTGGGCAGCCGTCCACGACCCGGCCGCCCCCGACCGGATCGTCGGCCATGCCGCCGCGGCGACCTCCGACCAGGCCCGCTCGGCGGTGGCGGCCGCGGACGCGGCGTTCCCCGGCTGGGCCGCGACGCCCGCCCGCCGGCGAGCGGAGATCATCGGCCAGGCGCTCACCCTGCTCGACGACAGCGCGGCCGAGCGTGCGGCGCTGATGACCCGCGAGAACGGCAAGATCGCCTTCGAGAGCCAGATCGAGATGGGGGTCTTCGTCGCGCGGACCCGGGCGGCGATGGAACTGGTCGACTCCCTCGACCAGGTACGGCGCCTCGACGGCCCGCCGCTGACCTCGCACATCCACCGGCTGCCCATGGGCGTCGTCACCATCATCGTGCCGTTCAACTGGCCGATCGCGATCCTCGGCGCGAGCCTGCCGTACGCCCTGCTGGCCGGGAACACCGTCGTGGTCAAGCCGCCGCCCACCGTGCCGCTGGCCATGGTCCGCACCCTGGAACTCTTCGCCGCGGGACTCCCCGCCGGAGTGCTGAACGTCGTGACCGGCACGAACGAAGCGGTCGCCCCCCTGCTCACCGATCCCCGAGTCCGGAAGATCGTGTTCACCGGCAGCACGGCCGCCGGCAAGCACATCATGGCCGCCGCCGCACAGAACCTGGCTGCGGTGACGCTCGAACTCGGCGGCAACGACCCCGCGATCGTCCTGGACGACGCCGACCTCGACCAGGAGCACATCGGACGGCTCGTCCAGGGCGTGTTCCTGACGAGCGGCCAGGTCTGCATGGCGGTAAAGCGGCTGTACGTCCACCGGTCCCGCTACGACGAACTCGTCGACGCGCTCGCCGCCGCCCTCGCCACTCAGCACGTGGGCCCTGGCGCCGATCCCGCCTCGACCATGGGCCCGCTCAACAGCGCCGCCCAGCGCGACAAGGTCGCCGCCATGCTGGCCGAGGCGGCCGACGCCGGAGCCGAGATCCGTGAACTGGGCACCCTGGCCCCCGGCGCCGTCTCCGCCGGAGGGCACTTCCTGCGCCCCGCACTCGTCGTCGATCCCGATCCCGGCCTGCGGATCGTCACCGAGGAGCAGTTCGGCCCCGCTCTGCCGATCCTGCCCTTCGACGACGTCGATTCCGTACTGGACCAGGTCAACAATGACTGGTCGGGGCTGTGCTCCTCGGTCTGGAGCGCCGACCCCGCCCGCGCGGCCGCCTTGGCGGAGAGGCTGCGGACCGGCACCACCTGGATCAATCACGCCAACGCCGTCGCGTGCGACGACCGGGCCCCCTTCGGTGGCTTCCGCCAGAGCGGCATCGGACGCGAAATGGGCCCGGAGGGCCTGCTCTCCTTCACCGAACCGCACACCATCACGGTGCACGGATAGCGGCACGCATGGCTGGGTCCCGGCCCGCGGAAGCGGACCGGGACCCAGCCATTACCTCTGGCCGTACGTCACGCGAGCAGCCGTACGTCACACCAGGGGCACGGACACCGCGTTGTAGGGCGTGTTCTCATCCCGGTCCGGGGTGGTGAAGCGCGAGTTGGGAAGGTACAGGCGGCCCTGGTAGGCGGCGGCCGTGGTGGGCAGGTCGAAGCGGTCGTCCCTGATCACGTCGATCGCGGTGCCCCGCGATCCCGACCGGTTGAGCCGGATCACGTCGACCTGGTTGGAGTTCGGCTGGACGACGTAGAGCGTGCGGCCGATGAGTACCAGTCCGTCGCCACTGGGCAGTGTGGTGTCACCCAGGTCGACCTTGCGGGCTACGCCGGTGCGGGGGTTGACACGCATCAGCGAGCCCCCGTCCACGGCCGCGTTGGTGACGAGCAGAGCGCTGCCGTCGGAGGTGGGCGCTATGCCGTTGGAGGTGAAACCGGACTGTACCCAGTCACCGCTCAACGCGAGGGTCTCCGGCCGGCCGAGGCGCCCGTTCTTGCCCAGCGGCAACTTGTAGAGCCGTGCGCCGAAGGATTCGGTGAACCAGGCGGCGTCGTGGGTGAGCACCACGTCGTTGACGAAACTGTCCTGCCCGCCGACCGCGTGGGCAGCGATCAGCGCACCGCTGTGGGCGTCGACGACGCGCAGTTCACCGCTGCTGCCACCCGCCAGGAACAGCCGCCCCCGAGCGTCCGCCTTCAGCCCGACCGTCTGACGCCCCAGGCCTTCGTGGACCACCCTGCCCCGGCCGCTTGCCAGGTCCACCCGGTAGACGCCGCCGGTGGCGATCGATCCGAAGTAGGCGTACGGCCCGAAGCCGATCGCGACACCTTCCGGCCCCCATCCGTTGGGCAACGGGAACTCCGCAGGCCAAGGTATGGCGCTGCGCGGGGAGGCCGGGGAGGCCTGTGCCGTACCGCCGACCAGGGCTGTCGCCCCGAGCGCTGTGCCGGCGCCGAGAAGCTGCCTGCGTGAGAGAGAACGGGTCATGGAACTTCCTTCCTCGGAAATCGCTGTGCGCCGGTTCCACTTGGCGCCCGCGCTCAATTATTTAGAGTTCAAGAACATCGCCCCAGCGACGAATGTCCTGACTCTCCTCGCCGGGCCGGAGGACAGCGGACTCCCCGGAGACGGGAAGCAGGCGAAGGCGCGGCAGCCACCCGACGACCGACTGGGACCCGGAGGCCTGAATGTCGTGACCGGTGTACGTCATCCGTCCCCACTTCGCCCGATCGCCTCCCGCCCCCTGTGCCCGGCGGAGGATGCCCGTCATCATCCGAAAACCCGCCGGTCGCAGTGGCGCGATCGGTGTCGGCACGGAGGCGGCCGCGAGCCGCACCGAGAAGGCGAGCGGATCATGAACGTGCAGCGGCCGCACATCGAACCCGGCAGGCTGTTCATCGGCGGAGCATGGCGGGACGCGGAGTCGAAGGAACGGCGCGATGTCGTCGACCCGTCCACCGGCAGAGTTGTCACCTCGGTCGCGGAGGCAGACGGCGCCGATCTCCATGCCGCGGTGGCCGCCGCTCGCGAGGCCTTCGACGAAGGACCCTGGCGCCGGACCCCGGCCCGCGAGCGCGCCCGCGTGCTGCATCGGGTGGCCGCCCTCGTACGTGAGCGGGGCGACGAGATCGCCGCGGTGGAGAGCCTCGACGTCGGCAAGCCCATCTCGTTCAGCCGGGGCGTGGACGTGGAGACCGTGGCCGAGACGTACGAGTACTACGCCGCGTTGGCGCAGACTCTTGACGGAACGACCCGGCAGATCCCGATCCCCTCGCACGCCTACACCCGCCGGGAACCCATCGGTGTCGTGGGGGCGATCACCCCGTTCAACTTCCCGCTGATCCTGAGCACGTCGAAGTTCGCCCCCGCGCTGGCGGCCGGCAACACCCTTGTCCACAAACCGGCCGACGAGACTCCGCTCAGCGCGCTGCTGATGGCAGAGATCCTCTCCGACGCCGGAGTCCCCGCAGGGGTCGTGAACGTCATCACCGGAAGTGGTCCCGTGCTCGGCGAGGCGCTGGTGCGTCACCCCGGCGTCGACAAGATCGCCTTCACCGGGTCGACGAGAGTCGGCCGCCTGGCGGCGAGCACGGCCGGTGAACTGCTCAAGCCCGTGACCATGGAGCTGGGCGGCAACGCGCCGCACATCGTCTTCGAGGATGTCGACGTGGCGAAGGCGATCGGCACGATCATCAAGGGCTTCGTCTTCAACACCGGCCAGTTCTGCATGGGCGGGCCCCGGCTGCTCGTCCACCGGACCCTGCACGACGCGGTGCTCGGGATCCTCGCCGACGCGGTTGCGGGGGTCCCTGTCGGCGACCCCTTCGACCCGGCCACCGTCGTCGGGCCGATGGCCGGCGAGCGGCACGTCGAGAACGTCGAGAGATACGTGAAATCCGCTGTCGAGGACGGCGGCCGAATCGTCGTCGGCGGAGAGCGACTGCACCTCAACGGCGGCTATTACTACCATCCCACCGTCATCGCCGGCCTGGACAACGACGCCCGCACCGTCCAGGAGGAGATCTTCGGCCCGGTTCTGACCGTCCAGTCCTTCGACACCGAGGAAGAGGCCATCGCCCTCGCGAACAGCACACCGTACGGGCTGGCCGCCGGGTTGCAGACCTCAGACGTGGCCCGCGCCCACCGCGTTGCCGCGCGACTCGACGCCGGCATCGTCTGGGTCAACGACTGGGCCATGCTGGATCCCGCGATGCCCTTCGGCGGCGTCAAACAGTCGGGCCACGGACGCGAATCCGGCCCGGAAGCGCTGGAGGCGTACACAAGGACGAAGTCCGTCATCGTCTCCCTCGCATGAACAGGTCCGGCGCCCGCCGCGGCCGTTAACCGACCTTCCGGCTCCGCGGAATGGGGGAGCTCTGCGCGGATCCGGCATGTGTTTCGCGACCTGACCTGCGACCACTTGGTGGAGCGACGCGCCTGGGGCCCTATTGATCCGAAACGGTAGGTGTTCAGGGTCGTTGATCGCGCTGCTCGTCGATGCTCTTGGAGTAGTACAACTCGTGCATATAGCCGTGGTGGCCGAGTTCGTGGCTCCGCTCGACGATGCTCCCCGTACGGTCCGGCCAGATCTCGGCGGTCCACCCGGGACGAAGAACGTCGCCGGTATCCGGTACTCGTCGAGGAGGTCCAGAATGCGTGGCACGCCGCGGACGGGGCCGTACGCCCCGAGGGAGAACAACCGAGGCGCGCGCCAGATGTCGTCCGTGTAGTCGGCCGGCAGCGCGGTGCCGTCGACGTCGAAGCTCAGCATGACGTCGCGCCGGGCGCCGTTCGGCTGCTCGGGACGGTCGGACTCGGCGTCGGTGAGTCTGGTCCGGTCCACGAGAGGTCAGTCATTCGGGGCCTCCGTCAGGGCGGCGTCATGCGGGGTTCGAGGGCAGGCAGGTGCGGGTTTCAGGGCAGGCAGGTGCGGGTCGGGGACGGCGTCGTAGAGAGGTGGCCACGACGCCGCCCTCCCCGCTATCCCTTGCGCCCCCGTGCCTCCCGCGGTTCTGGCGCATCCAGCAACTGCTGCCGCAGGACGGTCAGTTGGTGGGACGCTTCGACGGCCCGCGGTTCGTCGAGCGAGGCAAGCGCGAGCACCAACGTGTCCACGACCACGGTGGCCACCAGTGACTCCGCGGTGATCCCCGTCGGGGTGTGCGGCGCGCTGATGACCACGTCCACCCGCTCCGCGAGGGGTCCTTCGGGCTCGTCGGTGATCAGTACCGTGCCCGCCCCGACCGACCGGGCCCGGTCGGCCAGTACGAGGAACTCCCGCAGGAGACGGCCCGGTTGGAGTACCACCACCGCGTCACCCCGGCCCAGGTCCAGCAGTTCGTCCGCCATGGTGAAGCCGGTGGAGCCGACGAAGCGGGCCCGGCGTCCGGTTCTGCGGAGCTTCAACACGAGGTGCCGCGCCGCGAGTTCGGAGGCGCCGACGCCGTAGGCGACCACCTCGCGCGCGTCGGCCAGCGTCTGGACCGCGCGGGTGAGGACGTCCGGGTCGAGCAGGGGGCGGCACTGCTCCAGCCGTTCGACGGCCTCGTCGAAGACGCGGTCGCGGATCCGCTCCAGGTCCCGGCCGACATGGGCGATGCGCTGCTTGAGCCGCTCCTCGGGGGCGACGGTGGAGGTGAAGTCGGTGGCGAGGTCGTGCTTGAGCGCGGGCAGACCCGCATAACCGAGACGCTGCAGGGCGCGTACGACGGTGGCGTTGCTGGTTCCGCTGGCGGCGCCCAACTCCTGTGCGCTCGCGAAGAGCAGGCTTTCGGGCACGGCCGCGGCCAGATACTGGGCGACCGCCCGCTCGGACGCGGACAGGTCGTCCCAGGACTCGCGTACGGCGGCGCGCAGACGTGTCGCGCCGGTTACCTCGGGGCCGGCCTCTGTTACGTCTTCTGTTTCACCCATTACAGCTATTGACTCCCCTGTAGTCGACGTTACAACCTGGTACTGCTCATTCCAGAAGCGCCGAGATCTGAAACAGACGTTACAGGATCGGAGCTTCCGACGACCCCAGGAGAGGCATGTCCGCTCGCACGATCCCGCTGGTCGAGATCTCCGGTACACCCGCTGAGCGCGGCCGCCAGTACGGCGAGGCAGTGCGCGACAGCCTCGCGGCCGCGCTGGCGTACTACGAGGAGGCCTTCGGCAGTTCCTCCGGTCTCACGTGGGAGCAGGTCGGCGCACGGGCCGCCCGCTGGCTGGAGCCGGTGCGGGTGTACGCGCCCGACCTCGTCGAGGAGATGGAGGGAATAGCGGAGGGCGCCGGAGTCGGCCTGCCGGACGTGCTGGCGTTGAACGTGCGGGGCGAGATCCTGTACGACCGCACCTTTGCCGCCCTGCGCGAGCAGCCCTCGCGGGAGGAGATCGAGGGCTGCACCTCCTACGCCGTCATCGGCGAGGCGAGCGGCGACGGGCACGTGTACGCGGGGCAGAACTGGGACTGGCGGGCCGGCACCGCCGACACCGTGGTGATGCTGCGAATCGTCCAGCCTCCGCGCCCGACCCTGATCATGCAGGTCGAGGCGGGCCAGATCGGCCGCCAAGGCGCCAACTCCGCGGGCGTGGCCCTCAACGCCAACGGGCTGGGCGGTCGGTTCGACGACGCGGTGGGGCTGCCCCAGACCGTCATCCGCCGACGGGTGCTGGACAGTCCGTCCATCAGCGAGGCGGTCGACGTGCTGTGCCGCACCCGGGGTCACATCGCCAGCAACGCCCTGCTGACCTGCCGCGAAGGGTTCGCTGTCGACCTCGAGACGACGCCGGGGGCCCACGGCTGGCTGTACCCGGACGACGGCCTGCTCGTGCACGGCAACCACTATCAGGCCGGCCTGCCCGTCCAGCTAGCCGCGAACTACCGCCCCGAATCCTCCGACTCGCTCATCCGCGTCCCCCGTGCCACGGCCGGACTGCGCCGGCTGCGCGAGGCCACGTCTCCGGACGAGTCCCGCAAGCTGATACGCCAGGCCATGTCCGACCACCTCGGCCACCCCGAGGGCCTGTGCACCCACCCCGACGAGCGGGATCCCCAGGTCAAGCGCTGGGCGACGCTGCTCTCCTCCTGCGTGGACCTGACCACCGGCGACTACCACGTCACCCCCGGCACCCCGTGCGACCACGAGTACCAGCACCTGCCCTGGAACCTCTACGACGGCCCGGCAGCACCGAACTGACACTCCATCAGCTTCTGGGTACCGCACGACACCCCCCCGACCCCCACCCCGACCTCTCCCGAGGAGAGCCCGCCATGAGAACCAAGCTCTGTACCACCGCCGCTGGGCTGGCGGCCGGGGCGCTGCTGCTCGCCACCGGGTGCTCAGGTGCCGACACCGACTCATCCGGTTCGGCCCTCGACGCCTCGAAACTGAAGCTCGTCGACACCACTGCGAAGGCGTCCGGCCCGGTCGGCACGGTCAACTGGCTGCTGGACCAGGAGCCCGGTCTCCTCGACCTCGACCGCGAGGGAGACACGAGCGGACGCACCGTCATGGCCAACGTCTGTGAACGGCTGTTCCAGGTCCAACCCGACCTCACCACCGAACCGTTGCTCGCCAAGAGCGCCGACCATCCGAACGACACGACACTCGTCCTCAACCTCCGCGACGACGTCACCTTTCACGACGGCACGAAAATGACCGCCGACGACGTGGTGTGGAGTCTGAAGCGGCACGCCGAGCCGGACATGCAGGAGGCCGACGAGTACGAGGACGTGGACCGGATCACCAAGACCGGCACGTACCAGGTCACCGTCACCTTCAAGAAGCCGAGCGCCCTGTTCGAGCAGGCGCTGGCCGGGGACGCCGGGATCATTCTGGAGCGCAAGGCGGTGGAGAGCCAGGGCGACGACTTCGGCACGCCGGGCCGGACCGACGCCTGCTCGGGACCGTTCACGCTGAAGAGCTGGGACTCCGGATCCGCCGTCACCATCGAGCGCTTCGCGGACTACTGGAACGCCGACCGCAAGGCGCTGCCCCAGCGCGTCGTCTTCCGCTGGGCGGAGGGCAGCGCCATGGTCAACTCCGTCTCCACCGGCGCCGCCGACGGCGCGTACCTCACCGCGACCGGACCCGCTGCCGCCCTGGCGAAGAAGGACGGCGTGGGCGTCCACTACGGGCCCAGCACCACCGCCTGGTCGCTGATCCCCAACGGCGACGGCGCGCTGAAGGACGCCCGTCTGCGCCAGGCGCTCTCCCTCGCCATGGACCGTACGGGCATCGCCAAGTCCGGCTTCAGCGGCCTCGCCGAGCCGTGGGCCACCCCGGTGGGACCCGGCGCGTGGGGTTACGAGAAGGCCGCCTTCGAGAAGGCGCAGAAGCAGCTGGAGAGCTCCACGGCGTACACCGTCTCACCCTCGGACGACGACATCGCTAAGGCGAAGAAGCTGGTCGAAGAGGCCGGAGCACCCTCGACCCCCATCGTCGTCTCCAGCAACGGCACCCAGAACCAGACCGTCATCGCGAGCGCTGTCCGCTCCGCCGCCCAGAGGATCGGGCTGAAGGTCACCGTGAAGACCGTCCCCGCCAGCCGCTACGACGAGTTCTTCGCCGACCCCGCCTCACGGGACGGCTTCGACCTCATCCCCGCCGACTGGTACATCTCCAAGGCCGACCCCGCCGGCTTCTACGACAACGGCATGTCCGCCAGCCCCAACAACTGGCTGGGCTACGAGAACAAGGAGTACGACGCCCTCGTCACCAAGGCGCTGGGGACCATCGCCGACGCCGAGCGCGCCGACCTCGTCATACAGGCGCAGCGGAAGTTCGCCGAGGACCAGGTGTGGATCCCGCTGGTCCAGGTGCCGTCCGTGCTGGTACTCGCGAAGAAGTACACCGGCGCACCCGCGTCCATGGTGAGCCTGTACTACCCATGGGCCGCCGACCTCGGCACGAAGGGCTAGAACCGTGATCCGCGCACTGGCCCGCCGCGTCGCCGGGCTGCTCGCGACGCTGCTCGCCGCCTCGTTCGTCATCTTCGCCGCCGTCTACGCCGCTCCCGGCGACCCGGCGACCGTTCTGGCCGGGAGCGTGCAGGAACTCACTCCGGCCAAACTGGCGGCGGTGCGTGCCGAGTACCACCTGGACGAGCCGCTGGTCGTCCAGTACGGCCGGTGGCTCTGGGACGGCGTGCAGGGCGACCTGGGCCGCTCGTTCCAGTACCGGGACCAGGTCGCGGACCTGATCACGGCACGGCTGCCGGTCACTCTCGGGCTCGTCGCCTACGCCACGGTGTTCTTCGTGGTGCTGGGCGTCGGTGCCGGAGTAGTGGCCGCCGTGCGCCGCGGCTGGGCCGACTCGGCCGTGGTCGGCGCGACGACCCTCGCCGCCTCGGTGCCCGCGTTCGTCGCCGCCATCGGCCTGGCGTCGCTGTTCGGCGTACAGCTCGGCTGGTTCCCGGTGACCGGACAAGGAGAAGGATTCACGGGCCGCCTGCACCACCTGACCCTGCCCGCCTTTGCCCTGGCGCTCGGTGCGCTCGCGGTGATCAGCAGGGTGACCCGGCAGTCGATGGCCGACGCGTACGCCTCCGACCATGTGGAAGCCGCCCGCGCCGCCGGACTCCCGGAGCACCAGATCGTCCTGCGGCACGTACTGCGCAACGCGCTGGGGCCGATCGTGACGATGTGCGGACTCGTCACGGCGGGCCTGCTCGCCGGCACGGTCGTGGTCGAGCCCGCCTTCGGGCTGAGCGGCATCGGCTCACTGCTGGTCAGCTCCATCAACACGCACGACTTCCCGGTGGCACAGGCCGTCCTGCTGCTGATGGTCTGCGGCTACGTCGTCGTGACCACCCTGGTCGACCTGGCACACCCGCTGATCGATCCCCGCGTCTCACTGGAAGGGAGGACCGCATGACAGCCACGGCATCCGTGCCGGCCCAGACGCTGCTTCCGCTGACGGCACGCCGGAGACGTCGACCGGTGTCGGTCCTGATCGCGGGCGGTTTCCTGATCCTGACCGTGGCCGCAGCGGCCTTCGCCCCGCTGATCGCGCCGTACGCACCCGACGCGGTCGACCTGAGCGCCTCACTCGCCGGCACCACTTCCGAGCACCTCCTCGGCACCGACGCCTCGGGGCAGGACCTGCTCTCGCGACTCCTGTACGGCGCCCGCGCCAGCCTGGTGGCGCCCCTCGCCCTGCTCGCGCTGGCCGCGCTGATCGGCGTCACCATGGGCACGGTCGCGGCCTGGCGCGGCGGCTGGGTGGACACGCTGCTCTCCCGGGTGACCGATGTGATGTACGCGTTCCCGGGTCTGCTGTTCGTCGTGCTGGTCATCGCGGTTCTCGGCGACGGTCTCACCACGTCGGTCATCGCCCTGGGCTTCGCCTACGCGCCCACGATCGCCCGGTACACGCGCAGCCTCGCACTCGCCGAGCGGGCCAAGCCCTACATAGACGCCTACCGGGTCCAGGGGATGGGCGGCACACGGATCTGCGTACGGCACCTCGTGCCCAACCTGGCCGCCTCGCTCGTCGGTTATCTGGTCGTCCTGTTCGGCGAGGGGCTGATGAGCCTCGCCACCCTCAGTTACCTGGGTTTCGGCGCCCAACCCCCCAGCTCCGACTGGGGATTGATGGTGCAGGAGGGCCAGGAGGCCATGGTGCAGGAGGCACTGCTGCCCGCGCTCGTGCCGGGCATCGCCATCGCCGCCGTCGTGGTGGCCTTCAACGTCGTCGGGGTCCGCGTCTCCGACCGGCTCGGCAGCGGGAGGTAACACAGCAATGCTGCTGGACATCCAGAATCTGACGCTCCGGCTTCCCCCCGGAGCCGCCGCGCGGCCGCTTCTCGCGGACGTCTCGCTGACCGTCGACCGGGGCGAAGTCGTCGGCCTGGTCGGCGAGTCGGGCTCAGGCAAGTCCACCACGGCCCGGGCCGCGCTGCGGCTGCTCCCCGACGGGGCACAGGCCACCGGCGCCGTGCTGGCCGACGGTGAGGACGTACTCGCCATGGACCCGGCACGACTTCGGCAGCACAGGGCCCGCGGTGTCTCCATGGTCTTCCAGGACCCCCGGTCCGCGGTCAACCCGGTCCGCCGCATCGGTGACTTCCTCACCGAACGGCTGGTCCGCGTGCTTGGCACACCGAAGCGCGAGGCCACGGCCAAAGCGGTCGAGCTGCTGGACGCCGTGGGCCTGTCCGACCCCGAGCGGCGGCTGCGCCAGCACCCGCACGAACTCTCCGGCGGCATGCTCCAACGGGTCGTGATCGCCGCCGCCCTCGCCACCGACCCCGCGCTCCTCCTCGCCGACGAGGCGACCAGCGCCCTGGACGCGACCACCCAGGCCGAAGTCCTGGCGCTGCTGCGCCGGTTGCAGGGGGACCGCCGCGAGGCGGGGGACAGCCTGGGCATGCTCTTCATCACCCACGACCTGCAGTTGGCCGCCGCCTACTGCGACCGTGTGTACGTGATGTACGCGGGGCGGATCGTCGAACACCGGCCCGCCCGCACCCTGTTCGCCGACCCCCGGCACCCCTACACGCGGGGCCTGCTGGACTGCTCGCCCGCCCTGGACGACGACCGCGACCCGCACCCCATCCCCGGCCGCCCGCCCTCGCTGGCCGACGCCTTCCCCGGCTGCCCCTTCGCCCCGCGCTGCGAGCAGGCGGAACCGGACTGCGAAACATGGACGCCGACGCCGGTGCCGCTGGACGGCGACGGATCAGCGGCCTGCCGCCGTCTGGAACTCGTAGCGAGGAGCACTGTATGACCGCCGCAGCCCATCCCGTGCTGACCGTTCACGGCCTGCGCAAGACCTACCCGGCACCGGGCGCCGGACGGACGATGGCCGTCGACGACGTGTCCTTCTCCGTCACGCCCGGCGGCAGCCTCGGCATCGTCGGCGAGTCCGGCTCCGGCAAGACCACGGTGGCCCGGATGCTTGTCGGCCTCGTACGGCCGGACGCCGGCACGATCACCGTGAACGGACGCGAACGCGCCACCGGAAAGGGGGGCGGAGCGGGAGACAGCGGAGCGAGAAACAGGTGGGTCGGGCGGAATGCGGCCCGTCTGCGCCGCGCCCGCGAGATCCAGATCGTCTTCCAGGACCCCTACGGATCCCTCGACCCCCGGCTCACCGCCGCCGAATGCCTGCACACGGCCCTGCGTCTGCACGGCCGCCACGACCAGGCCGCCGCCGAGGCGCGCGTCGCCGAACTCCTCGACCAGGTGGGCCTGGGCAGCCGCGAGTCCGGGGCCCGGCCCCGTACCCTCTCCGGCGGCCAGCGCCAGCGCCTCGCCATCGCCCGCGCCCTGGCCCTCGACCCCGAAGTGCTCGTCCTCGACGAAGCCGTGGCCGCCCTGGACGTCTCCATCCAGGCCCAGATCCTCCGCCTCCTCGGCGACATCCGCCGCGACACCGGAGTGGCCCTGGTCTTCGTCAGCCACGACCTCGCCGTCATCGCCCAGATCACCGACGACATCCTGGTCATGCGCCGGGGCCGGGCGGTGGAGACGGGCCCCACCGCCCGAGTCCTGGCCACCCCGGCCGACCCGTACACCCAACTCCTGCTGTCCTCCGTACCCCGCGCCGGCTGGGACCCCGCAGAGACCGCCCGCCTGCGCGCCGCGCTGCCCGCGACCGCCGACTGACCAGGCCACGGAGATTGGCGTCTGGCGGAGTGGGGGAGAGGTTCGTGATGAGAGCTGACGACCTCGCACCACTGGGCCGTACGGGACTGCGGGTCAGCCGCCTCGGACTGGGACTCGCCTCCCTCGGCGGACTGTTCGAGCCCGTGTCGGAGGAACAGGCGGCCGCCACGCTCGACACCGCCTGGGATCTGGGCATCCGGCTGTACGACACGGCGCCCGTGTACGGCTATGGGCGATCGGAGACCCGTACGGGCGCGGCGCTCGCGTCACGGCCCCGCGACACGTACGTGCTCTGCACCAAGGTGGGAAGACTCATCGAACCGGGAGGCCGCGACACTCAGCCGATCTGGGCGGACCCTCCGCCGGGCGTCGGGCCTCGGCTCGACTACTCGTACGCCGGGGTGCTGCGCTCGGTCGAGGAGAGTCTGGAACGGCTGGGCCTCGACCGCGTCGATGTGCTCCATGTCCACGACCCCGACGAGGACTTCGGTGCCGCGGTGGGCGAGGCCTATCGGGCACTGGCCGAACTACGGGCCAAGGGCGCCATCGGCGCGGTCTCGCTCGGCGTCAACCACGCACCTGTGGCTGTCCGCTTTCTGCGGGAAGCCGTTTCTCCCGGACCCGACTGCGTCCTGCTGGCCGGGCGCTACAACCTCCTCGACCAGTCCGGGCTCGACGAGTTGCTGCCACTGTGCGCCGAGCGGGGAATCGCCGTCATGGCCGCAGGGGTATATCAGTCCGGGCTGCTGGCCGACCCCCGCCCCGGCGCGCCGCACGGGTACACCGCGATCTCCGCCGAACTGGCCGTACGCATCAGGAAGTTGAAGAGGGTGTGCGGGGACTTCGACGTACCGCTGCTCGCGGCGGCGGTGCAGCTTCCTTTCGGACACCCAGCTGTCGTGAGTGTGGTGGTCGGCGCTCGCTCCGCCCACGAGGTGGCCGACAGTGTGGATCTCTTCAACCATCCCGTGCCGACGGACTTCTGGACCGCCGTGAAGGCAGCGGGACTGCTTCCCGAAGAGGCGCCCACGCCCGCGCGCTGAGCGGAAGAGAATCCGAACAGAACCAGGGCCCGGCCGGCCTGGACGGCGTCACTCGGATCGACGGCGGATTGCTGAGAGGAGGCGCCGCATGCCGGTCACGTGCCCGCCCGTCCCCATGATGAGCCGTCGGCAAGAGGCCGTGGCCCGGACGCCGTGTGGTCGGCGCACCCGACAAGTCTCGCGTAGCCGGCCGCACCACGACGGGAGAAGGATCGGTCCAGTGTTTCGCCCAGACCGCACCAGACGTCGTCGGACCCTGCCTCGATGACCTCGAAGCGATCTGCATCGAAGCGTCTCTAATCAGCTAAGCGATCCCACGCAAGACGTGGTGCCTAGCGTGGGTTCTGCCCATCGTGGAGGGGTGGCGTGGGCGTGCAGGTGGAACCCTGCGCCCAGTGCTGCTCCTCGTGGCCGATGCCGGTTGGTGGGTGTGCTGATCGTCGTCACGCCCTGGTGCCGGTGGGCTGCGCGGGGCAGCCGTCTGCGGTCCGTGTGAGCTTGTCCCTCCGGACGCTTGCCCGCCGGATCCGAAGGTCCGGTGGGGGAGGGTGTCCGGCGTCGCCTGGGCGTCGGACGTGTGGTGCGGTGCCGGGTGGGTCCGGTCTTGGACCGGTCCGTCCGGCTGGTCTTGGGCGCGGGGGTGATGACCGCGCCGGTTTCGAGTGTGTCGATCACTGTGCGGATGGCCATGGTCCCGCTGGCGCGGTCGGTGACCGTCTTGGCCTGGTGAGTGAGGCCGCGGGCGGCGATCCGCCGCCACGCCCCTTGGTCGCGGTCGCCCTGCCAGCCGCAGGAGCCGCACAGGGCCCATTTCCAGCCCGGTGCGGTGGGCCGGTCGGGGGCCTTGCGGTGCCGCAACACCTCCAGGCACTGCGGGCAATGTTTCGAGGTGTTCCGGGCCGGGACGGTGACGACGGCGATGCCGGTCTCGGCGGCGAGGTGCCGCATTCGGGCCACGATCTGCCCGCGCACCTGCTGGGACAGGCGGGTGTTGTGGGTGCGGCCCATGCCGCGGGCTTCCATCGAGCGGAGGTCCTCGACGTAGATGACCGTGGCCGAGGCGGTGATGGCCTGGTCCACTGCCCAGCGGGCGGCAGCCCAGGCGAGGGCGTCGTTGAGGTTCGACCGCCGGTCGGACACATGCCGGATCTCGTCGGCCAGGACGGTGTGCCGGGCGGTCAGGTGGTGCTGTTCGGCCCCGCCGATGAGCCGCTGGTAGTGGTCGGCCTTGGCATGCAGGTGCTCGCCTTGGCGGCGCAGCCGGTGCTGTTTCGCCAGGACACCGGCGGCGCGGAACATGCCGCCGCTGCCGAGGGCGGTGATGGTTTTGTCGTCGTTCAGCCGGGCGGCCCCGGCGGACAGTAGGGTGTGCAGTCCCCAGTCCACGCCCAGCGCGACCGTGTGTCCGGTCCGTTGCGTCTTGGGGACGGCGTGGGTGTAGGCGAGATCGGCCAGCACCCGGCCCTGATGGAGACGCAGGGTGGGCAGGTGCAGCACCGCACCGGCGGGGACCGTCGGCGGCAGCTTGATGGGGCAGGCCACCCACGTCCAGTCCGTGTAGGACCGCGGGTCGGGGCGGGTGGGCAGCTGCAGCCGCAGCAGCGCCCGGCCCGGCTCGTCGGCGCGTTCGATGGTGGCCTGCTGCCTGTCGCAGGCGGACAGCAACAGCATGCGTGCGTTCCGGGGCGCGGTCTCCAGCTCGAATACGTTCACCGCCATCCGGCCGTGCTGCTTGACGAACGCGGTGATCTGCCGGGTACGGCCCTTGATGACGCTGGAGGGCAAATACTCCCCGCCGGGCACCGCCTCACGCAACTGGTCCCACTCCTGCGGGGTGCGCCTGACGGGGTCGGCGGGCCAGGTCGCGATGACCGCGGTGGTGAGGTCGGCGCGCCACTTCGCCGCACGCAGCGTGCGCCCGGCCGCCTCCTGGGCGATGCGCACGATGCGGTCGTTGACGCGGATGCCCCCGGCCGGGCCGACCGTCCAGCCCAGGCGGCGCAGGGCCATCCAGGCGTTCGACGGCAGCCCGCGGCCCGTAGCGTCCTCGCCGGCGGCCAGCATGTCCACATCGGCGGCGTTCCAGTGCTCGGCCAGCAGCGCGGCGACCATCCCGGACACCAGATCAGCAGCCCAGCCCACCCGCTCCGCCAGCACCACCGCGGGCAGGACTTCGCCGCTCTTCTCCTCCACGCCGGTGCGCAGCAGACCACGGGCACAGGCGGTGCGAGCCGTCTCACCCTCGGCGCACGGCAACTTCCGGCTCACCTGTGCCCCCTTCCACGCCCGTGATGCTGTCATCCGATCAACGACACTTGCCGCGGAAGGTCACACATTCGATCCACGTACTTACAGGCGACCCCGACACCGAGCACACCGCATGACGCCAGCGGATAACGAATCGCCACGGATACCCAAGGAAATACGTGAGCCTCCGTGCGGTCTGATCGCGCTTGGGACGACATGCCTGCCACCACGCACCGTATGCGACCGAAGCCGGTACGCAGTGGAATTCCTCAGTCACCGACAGTCGACCAAGAGCGACGATCACGCGACGGAAAGCGCCCGGGAGCGAATGCCCCCGGGCACTTCGGCGCCGCTTCAGACCATGAGCCGTCAGACCTTTCCGGCGGCGAAGAGCGCCGCCTCATCGGCATTGTTGCGGTAACTCAGGTGAGCCAACGTGTTGTTGCCACCCCTTTCGCAGACCGGATCGCCCTGTGCGCAGAAGTCCCGCGTACGGTTCGCGTACGTTCCGGTGACACTCTTTCCCTGTGCCCTGATCGGATTCCCGAACAGCAGCACCGCGGACACTTTCGGTTCGACGTCGTTGGGGATGGTGGCGACAATCTGGCCGCCTACCGTCGCGCCTGCGCTGCTGATACCGATCGAGTTGTCCACCACGTTCGCGCCCTGCGAATACCCGACCAGGACGAACTTCTGATTCGGACAGGAACTCGCCTGGCTCTTCACGTGGTTGACCAGGTCGGTGTTGCCTTGGGAGTTCGACGTGAGGCTCAGGTCGGCCGGATAGTTGACCTTGTAGTTGGTGAGCGTCTTGCCGGTAACGCGCTTCTGTAACGCGGAGAACACCGGATCACCCACGATCGTGCCGAGATTTCCTGGTTCGAATGTGCCGCGGGCCGAGACCACTTCGATGTCGGAACAGGCGGCGGACGCGCCCGGCGAAGTCAAAGCGACCACGCCACCGCCGCCGGCCAGCAGCGCGGCCGCCGCTGAGAGGCGTACGACCGGTCGCCGCCGCCGACCATGGGATGAGGACTGACGCATGGGGGATTCCTCTGTACGTCGGGCGCGGCCGATCGAAGCGGAGCAAGCCGCGCTGCCATTGGGATTCCCCAGAAACTAAGTGACCGTACGCATGCGGCGTTAGAGACGGAATGACAGTTGTGCGGCCAGAGATTTCTCCGAAAATGAGTAGGAGAACGCGGCCGGGTGGCTCAGAGTTGGTCAGAGAACGCGTGCGGTTCCACTCGCCCGCATATCCGCCCGCCAAGGCGCCGCGGCGCCGCTCACCGGCCACCGGGAGGACTCAGGACATTCGATCACCGCCACCGCCACCGCCACCGCCACCGCTACGGTTACCGTCGCCGAATCCGCCGGGCCGATGTACGCAGCACTGCACCGGGGAGGGTGCGCGAGCGGCGTACCAGCACGGCGGGAATCGCGTTCCTCCGCGACGTCAGCGGCCGGTGGACCGCAGCCGGGGAACGGGCGAGCCTGCCGATGAATCCAAGGGATCGCCCGCCGGGCTGCCGGGTGCCGGTGCGACCCCTGCGCGGAGGGCGAGTTCGAGTTCGAAGCGGCTTTCCGGGTCGCGGAGACGGCTGCCGAACAGCTTCTCCAACTGGCGCAGCCGATAGCGCACCGTCTGCGGATGGATGTGCAATCCCTCCGCGACGTCGGCGACGCTGTTGCCGCTCTGCAGCCACGCGAGCAGCGTCTCGGCCAGCCGTTCGCGCTGCGGCGTCTGAACGGCCCCCAGCGGTTCGAGCATCTGGTGCGAGAGTCTGCGCAACAGCGGTTCGTCGGCGTGCAGCAGCAGCGTCGGAAGGTAGTCGGAGCAGTGCACCACACCCTTGTCGGACGGCAGCACCCCCCTGCGTACGAGGTCCAGGGCCCGCGTCGCCCAGCGCAGCGAGTCGGCGGCCTCGGTGAGCGCGACCGCCGGCCCGACCGCGGCCGATTTGTCCCGGAGAGCGAGGGCCGGTGGATGCCCCGGCCAGGCACCCGGCCTGTCCGGGTCGGGGATCAGGAGGCGAGCGGGGCGGGCGCCGGTGTCGTCCAGTACCCCTGCGGGCAGCAGCAGCGGTTCCTCGTCGTTCCGCGCCGTGTTGTCGAACACCAGGACGGCGACCTGCCGGGGCATCGGCCATTGCGCGGCATGCGCGAGTTCCCGCAGGGCCTCGGGGGAGGCCGGGGACTCGGCGAGCAGCAGATCGAGGAGCCGCTTGCGGCGCCGTGTCAGTTCGCCGTTGCTGCGCAGCCGCTCCTCGGTGTAGCCCGCCGAAGCGGCTTCGGCGATCTCGTGCATGTGCAGGATGGCCGCCTCGCCCAGGGCCGCCACCACGTTGGGCTCGAGATGCAGTTCGTCCGCGAGCATGCCCATCCGCCGCCAGGCCACTCGGCCGCCGAGTCGCAGAGCGGTTTGCAGGGTGTCCAGGCTGCGGCCCTCCACGGCCTCGCCCCGGCCGATCTCCTGGTACGTGTGGGCGACTCGGCCCCAATCGCGTCCGGGCTCGGCGATCCGCTCGATGAACAGGGCGAGCGCCTCCACGACGCCGGCTCTGAGGGTGCGCATGTAGGTGTCGTCCGTCGGACGTGCATATTCCGGAACGCCGTCCCGGACTTCCTGCTCCACCTCCTCGGAGACCTCCTCCAGAGTGCGGCGCATATGCCCGGTGATCTCTGCCGCGAGGGCACGCGGTACTGCGGCGAAGGGATCCATCCTGGACGCTCCTTCCGCGAGTGCGACTCGGCCGTTGACACTGTCCGATACGTAAACGGGCCGGACTTTTCTCGCGAATAGCGTCCCAGGCGGTGCGAAGGGCGTCCCAGACGGTCAACTGGCGCCCGCAGCCTCCCCGTTCGGACGTACCGCGGGGCGCAGCCGACTGTCAGGGATGGGAGGTCGTGCGGGCGACCGGGGCGTGGAGCAGACGAGGGGAGGGGGCGAATCCGTGGCGGGAGTAGGCAGGGATCGCGCGAGGGGTGGAGTGCACGGTGACTCGTTCGAGTCCGAGTTCCCGGGCGTCGGCCAGAACCGCGTCGATGAGCCGGCCGCCCAGACCACTGTCACGCTCGCCGGGAATCACGTACACGCATTGCAGGTCGCCCGATGCCCGTTGCGGGGCGTGAGGGGTCGGCACCCGCTGGAGGACGGCCAGCCAGGCCATGCCGATGATCACCCCGCCACGGACCAGGACCGTACAGCGATGGGAGGACGCGTTCTCCCTCGCCCATGTGACGAAGTGGCGCACGAACTCTTCGCGCTCGGTGACTGGTAAGCCCTCGGTGACTGGTAAGCCGTGGTCCTCGAGGATCCAGTGCCATCGGAGCTCGGCGACGACGCCGAGCTCGTGGGGGTGGGCCGGACGGATCGTGATGTTGTCCACCGGCGCATTGTGCTGTGGCCAGGCCGACGGCGTCATGGTGGGGATCGCGTCGGCCCCTCGCCCGTAGACCACGAGCGCTCCGGGGCGGACGGTTGAGGCGCTGCGCGGGTTGCCTCGGCTTCCTTGCGATGCACGGATGTTGCTGTGTCCCCAATCGGTGACAACGGTGTCATGGGTCGAGGACTTCGCTGTTCCTGGCCAGTGGCGTGACGCATGGTGAATACACAGCAGATCGCCGGAAGGGCCGGGCGCGAACGCGTCCGGCCCACCTACGAAAGGGAACACCAGCATGGTCTCCGCCCGTCGCACCAAGTCCTTCCTCGTCGTCGCCGCCTTCGCCGCGGGCACCACGCTGCTGACGGCATGTCAGAGCGACACCGCGGACGGTGCCGGGGCGTCCTCGGGCAACAACAAGGTCGACGCGTCGGCCGTGGCGGCGGACTCGAAGACGCAGGGCAAGGGGGTCAGCGGGACCTTCGCCGACGGGACGGTGGAGTACCTGGCGCCGGGCAAGTACATCGTCAACGCGGCAGGCAAGGACGCACAGCAGTTCTTCGTCGCCGACGACACGAAGGTGTACGGGGCGGGCACGATATGCGGCGAGTACAACCAGTCCGCCGACACCCCGTGCACGACCGATGACCTGGAGAAGGTCCTCAAGGGCGGTTCCATCGCCGCGGACGTCGTCATGAAGAACGGCGTCGCAACGAAGATCACCGAGCGTCCGGCGCCGGACGAGGGTCCTGCCGTCGACGACAGCGAGGACGGCTCCACTCCCGCGACCGGGGACGAGGACCGGACCGGTGAGGGCACGATCGAGGGCATCAACCAGGGCAAGGGCGTCAACGGCACCTGGTTCGGCACCGTGTCCTACCTCGCGCCGGGCAAGTTCACGGTGTCCGACATGAAGGGCACCAAGCAGCAGTTCTTCGTCGCCGAGGACACCGAGATCTGGGGAACCGGCGACATCTGCGGTGACGAGGACGGACAGGCCGCCACCGCGTGCACCGAAGCCGAGCTGGAAGCAGCCACGAAGGGCGGCGGCGTCTCCGCCGAGGTGAAGATCATCAACGGTACCGCCACCCGCATCACCGACGACCACTGAACCTGCCCGCCGGCCCGCGTACGCCTTGGATCACGCGTCGCGGGGCCGGGACCGAGGTGGACGCGGCAGAACCCTGCTCCGGCTCGACCGTTACGGCTTGCGCCCGACCCCGCACCACATGGGCAACGCGCCGACGGGGGCCGCTTCTTCGGGGTCGGGGCGCCACTGAGGAAGCTGAACGACGCCCGGATCCAGCAGGATGGTGCCGTCGAAGAACCGCGTGACCCCGGAGTGCGAGCGGGGGGTTGCGGCCGCGTGCTCGGCGGCCCGCTCGTTGTACACCCGCATCGACTCGGCGACCTCGTCGGCGCCGATGTCGGACGCCGGATGGGAGAGCACGAGGTGACTGCCGGGCGCGAGAGCGTCGAGGAGGCCCCGGGTGATGGCGTACGGATCGTCGGCGTCCGGGATGTACTGCAGGATCGCCACCAGCATGAGCCCCACGGGCTGTGACAGATCCAGTGTCTCCCGCGCCGCGGTGACAATGCGGTCCACGTCGCGCAGGTCCGCGTCGAGGTAGTCCGTCGCACCGTCCGGGGTGCTGACGAGCAGCGCCCGGGCGTGGGCCAGCACGATCGGGTCGTTGTCGACGTACACCACACGGGCGCCGGGGTCGACCCGCTGCGCCACCTCGTGGGTGTTGTCCGCGGTGGGGATTCCGGTCCCGATGTCGAGGAACTGCCGGATCCCCGAACCCACGACCAGCTTTCGAACCGCCCGTCCCAGGAAGGCCCGGTTGGCGCGGACCGCAGGGATGATCTCCGGATTGGCCGCGGCCGCGAGCTCGGCCGCCTCCTGGTCCGCGGGGTAGTTGTCCTTGCCGCCGAGCCAGGCGTTGTAGACGCGGGCGGGATGCGCCACGGAGGAGTTGATGGGCGCGATCCCGCCCGTTGACCGCTCGCTCATCGCTCTCGGCTCCCCACTCATCGTCAACTGCCCGCTGGGGCACACAGCAACCAATTCCGTACCCCCAACTCCCCGGACACGTACCGGAGTTCCCCGGGCTGACGTCGGCGGTCCGGCAGATGAGTACAAGTGGCTCGTGAATGGACTGGCGCCTCCACGTCCCGGCCCGGAACCTGGAGGACAGCTCCCCATGAGTGACTTCACCGGGAGGCCGATCCTGATCACGGAGGCCTTGAACAGTGAACGACGCCACTGGCGACGCCCGCAAGATCGACCGCCGAACCGACCACCGAACCGTCCCGGCAACCTGCCCCGTCAGCCAGGCCAGTGACGGCACGTGGCAGGTGCGCGGTTACGCGCAGGCCCGGGCCGTGCTGCGCAGCACCGGCACCCTTCAGGCGGGGCTCGGCATCGAGACCGTGGAGAAACTGCCCGCCCGGGTACGGCGTCCGGTCCTCTATCGCGACGGGCCCGAACACCGTGAACACCGACGCCAGACCGCGCGGTACTTCACGCCCCGCCGGGTGGAGGAGCACTACCGCGACCTGATGGTACGGATCGCCGAGGAACAGCTCTCCACGCTGCGCGCGGCAGGTACGGCACAGTTGTCCGAACTGAGCTTCGGCATGGCGATCGACGTGGCGAGCGCGGTCATCGGCCTGACGAACAGCAGACCCGGCATCCGCGGCAGGCTGGAGGCCTTCTTCCCGGAGAAGTTCGGCACTCCCGGCCTGACCAGCCTGCACGGGCTCTACTGGCTGCTGCGCCAGAACGCCAACTGGCTGCGCATCCACCTCGCCGACGTCCGCCCCGCGATCCGAGCCCATCGCCGCGAGCCGCGCGACGACCTCATCTCGCATCTGATCGCGGAGGGCTGCTCAGACGTCGAGATCCTGGGCGAGTGCCTTACCTTCGCCGCAGCCGGAATGATCACCACTCGCGAATTCATCTGCGTCGCGGCATGGCACCTGTTCACCGACGACCAGCTGCTCGACGCCTACCGTGCGGGGGACGAGCCGCAGCGCCTCGCCATCCTCCACGAGATCCTGCGGCTGGAACCCGTGGTGGCACGCCTGAGCCGCCGCACCACCACCGCCCTCGAACTCACCGGCCCCGACGGACCGGTCACCATATCCGCCGGTGAACTGGTCGACATCTTCCTCGACGACGCCAACACCGACCCGCACGCCGTCGGCCCCCGTCCGCTGTCCGTCTGCCCAGGTCGCACCTTCGACGAACGCGCGGGTACGAGCGCGGGCGCGGGCGGACTGTCCTTCGGCGACGGGGCACACCGGTGTCCCGGAGCCCCCATCGCGATCCTTGAGACCGACATCTTCCTCAGCCGCCTCTTCGCACTTGAAGGAGTCCGGATGACGACAACGCCCCGCGTCACCTTCAAAGACGAGATCGGCGGATACGAGATCCGCGATCTGACCGTCGCAACCGACCGGCCCTGACCACGGCACGGCCGCTGCCCCCGCCGACCGAACGCTGAACGAGCCCCAAATCCCGACCCTGGCCCGTGGCCGGGACGTCATCCTCCTGAGCAGTGCGCCTGATCGGCCAGCGCGGTCAGAGTTCGTTCTCCTGCCGGGTCGGCGGCGGTGGCGGGGACCACGGCGATCTCGTCCAGACCGGCCGTGGCGTACGCGTCGATGCGGGCGCGGACGGTGGCGGCGTCGCCCACCAGGGCCACGGTGCTCGCGGCCTCGAGCGGGAGCCTTGCGAGCAGCGTGTCCGAGTCGGCGCCGGAACGCGCCAGTTCCACAGCTTCACCGAAGCCGGCCGCGGCGAACATGTCGCTGTAGCCCGGCACCGTCAGATAGCCGACGACGCTCCGCAGGATCTGCGTGAGGGACTCCGGTTCCGGGTCGACGGCGGCGGGCAGCCAGGCGGCCAGCCGAGGCGGCGTTCGGCCCGACTGCTCGGCGGCCACGGTCAACTTGGCCCGCAGTTCCCGCACTTGCTCCGGGGAGACCACGTCGAGCAGCATGCGATCGGCATGTTCGGCGGCCGTGGCGATCGCGCGGTCACCGAACGCCGCCACAGTGACCGGGCCACCGGGCGGCCGAAGGCGCCGGCGGAAGGCACTCGCGGGCACGATCGCCTCGCCCGGCTCGGAGCGCATCAGGCCGCCTACCGCCTCGGCGGTCTGCGCCAGTACGGCCGCGGGCCGGGTACGGGGCCGGCCGTGCACGCCTTCGACGACCCGCTTGCTGGACGTCCCCAGAGCCACCCCGACCGGACGACCGGTGACGGCGGCGGCCGACGCGGCGCCTCTGACGATCGTCAACGGGTCGCGTACGGAAACGGCCACGGGTCCGGCCGTCAGGGCGACCCGCCCGGTGGCCAGCCCGATCGCCGTGGCCAGGACGAACGCGTCCCACGTCGGGCCCTCCCCGGCCCACACCTCGCGATACCCGAGCCGGTCGGCGAGCGCGGCGACCCGCAAGGGCTCCTCGACCGGGCTGTCGTCCTCGCGCGCCGCGGCGACCACGCTGATGTCCATGAATTCACCGTAGTCGAGTGCCCCTTGAGGGCTTGCGGAGAGTCGAGGTGCGTCTCAGAATTCAGGCCCCTGTGTGCCCCTCGGCCGGGTGCGGGCGGCACGGCCACCTTGATGCTCGGCACCCCTCGGCACCCTCGCGGAGAGCGCCGAGCAGGCCGGAACACGACTGGCCGCCCGCCTACCGGCAACGCCATCCGGGTGTTCGGGCCCGTATCCGTGAAGTCGACCTGGGCGACTCCGTTTATGGCATGTCGGTCAGTGGAGCCGTTATGGGCTCGTCCAGAAGTCCCGCCAAGGCATCGCCCAGTGCCTCCTGCCCTCTGCCACGTGGCCCGAAGACCGTCCCTCACTCCTTCGGGAGAGCCGCTCCGCCGGGTGCCACGCTCGGCTGGTGGATCCCCACGGCCACCGACAGCGTGAAGGGGACCCAGGCGGGGAGACCGTCACCCGCCGAAGCGTTGAGTGAGGCCGGACCGTGCAGGAATCACGCTTGATCTCCGGCTCGCGACTCGGCGTGCCGGGCGAGGCACAGGAGCGGACGCGAGAGCGCCGGGGGTCCGGAGCACGGCCGATGCGCGGCCGCCGATCCGGGGCAGCGGCCCGGCGTCCACTGCTCTGGCTGGCGGCCGTCCCCGCCGCCTTCACTCTTGTCCAGTTGGTCCTGGTGGTACGGGGTCTGGGGCTCGGCTGGGACGAGACGGTGTACGTCAGCCAGGTCGGCCCGCAGGCCCCGGCGGCGTTCTTCAGCGCGCCCCGGGCCCGGGGCATCACCTACCTTGTCGGTCCCGTCGCGGCGCTGACCACCTCCACCCTGGCGCTCCGCGTCTATCTGGCCCTGCTGTCCGGCTGTGGGCTGTTCGGCGCGCTGTGGGTATGGCGGCGAATCCTGCCCCCGCAGCTGCTCGCGGTCGCCGGTGCCCTGTTCGCGAGCCTGTGGGTCACGGTGTTCTACGGCCCGCAGGCGATGCCCAACCTCTGGGTCGCCTACGGGGCGCTCGCCGCGGTCGGCTGCTTCCTGCGAGCTGTCCGCGACCCCGGTGACCGCCGGGCCCTGATCGGCCTGGTCGCCGCGGTGGCCTTCACCGCCCTGATGCGTCCCACCGACGCGGTGTGGCTGGCCCTGTCCCTCGCCGTGGCAGCCGTGCTGATGCGGGCAAAGCGTCGGCCGCTGCTGCTCGTGATGCTCGCCGTGGGGATGGCCCTCGGCTGGGTCGAATGGGTCGTCGAGGCGTACGTACGGTACGACGGCCTTTTCGCACGGCTGCGGCGGGCCAGCGAGATCCAGGGCCACCTGGGGGCGTACTTCGCCGTTGACGACCACGTACGCGCGCTGGCCGGGCGCACTCTGTGCCGCCCCTGCGACGTGTCCTGGCGGCACCCTGTCACCGGTCTGTGGTTCCTGGCCCTGCCCCCGCTCGTGGCGGGCGGCGTCCGGTCAGCGGCCCGCACTCGCCACCGCGGGGGAATCCTCCTCGCGGCCGGGGCCGGGCTGGCCCTTGCGGCGCCGTATCTGTTCACCGTCGGCTATGCGGCGCCGCGGTTCCTGCTGCCGGCGTACTCGCTGCTGAGCCTGCCGGTGGCGCTGTGCCTGATCCGCGTGTGGCGCGTCCGGTCGTCGTGGCGTCCGGCCGTTGTGGCTCTCCTCGTCGTGGCGGTGTTCGCGCACCTGGCGATCCAGTACCGGCTGCTCGAAGGAATGGTGGACCGGGTACGCGCCGACACCGCCGACCGCACCCGAATCGCCGCCGGGCTGCGTGCTCAGGGCGTGCGCCCGCCCTGTGTGATCACTGGCGACGAAGCGATCCGGGTCGCTTTCCGCACCGGCTGCGCCTCCCGCCAACCCGGCGGCCACGACGCCAGCATCACGCCGGACGGTCTCGCCGCGGCGGCCCTGCGCCAGCCGGTCGCGGTGCTGGTCGCCGGCGAGCGACGCCCCCCGGCGTACGCCCGCCACTGGCGCATGCACCCTCTCCCGGACTTGGGCCGCCTGACCGGCTATCGCGCATACCTGTCCCCAACAGCCCGCCCCTGAGCTGAGCGGCAGTCCCCGAGCATGAACGGATGGGCCCGGCGGCATGGCCGCCGGGCCCATCGCGTCGGCTCCTGGCGGTCACGCCACCCTGCCGAGACGGAAACCGCTTCGCGCTTACGCGCCGCTTGCCTCGATCATGCCGTCACGCTCAACGATCTTCACGCGTTCGCGGCCCTGCGGCTCGCCGAGCGCCTTCTCGGCGGCGTCCAGCCGGTACCAGCCCTCCCAGGTCGTGAAGCGGACGTTCCGCTCGACGAGGAACGCTTCCACGGCCTCCGGGGCGGGCGAGGCGGGTGCCTGCAGGCGGCTGTTCGCGTGGTCGTCCAGGAGACTCGCGACCGTCTCGTTGGCGTCGCCCTTGGTGTGGCCGATCAGGCCCACCGGACCACGCCGGATCCAGCCGGTGACGTACGTGGACTTCAGGTGTTCGCCGGTCGCCTCGATGACACGTCCGCCCTTGTTGGGGACCGTGCCGGACTCGACATCCCAGGGCAGCTTGGGCAGTTTGTCGGACAGGTAGCCCACGGCGCGGTAGATCGCGGTGACGTCCCAGTCCTTGAACGTGCCGGTGCCCTTGACGTTGCCGGTGCCGTCGAGCGCGGTGCGCTCGGTGCGCAGGCCGACGACTTCGCCGTTCTCGCCGAGGATCTCGGTGGGCGACTCGAAAAAGTGCAGGAACAGCTTGTGCTGCCGGTCGCCGACGTCGCGGATCGCCCAGTTCTCCAGCGTCTTGGCGACCATGTCGGCCTGCTTGTTGCCACGCCGGGTCGCGATCGAGCCGTCGTCGTAGTCGATGTCCTCGGGGTCGACGATGACCTCGATGTTGGGGGAGTGGTCCAGTTCCCGTAGCTCCATCGGGCTGAACTTCGCCTGCGCCGGGCCACGGCGTCCGAAGACATGAACCTCCAAGGCCTTGTTGGCCTTGAGGCCTTCGTGGACGTTCGGCGGGATCTCGGTCGGCAGGAGTTCGTCCGCGGTCTTGGCCAGGATGCGCGCCACGTCGAGCGCGACGTTGCCGACACCGAGAACGGCGACCTTCTCGGCATCGAGCGGCCAGGTTCGCGGCACGTCCGGGTGACCGTCGTACCAGGAGACGAAGTCCGCCGCCCCGTACGAGCCGTCCAGGTCGACGCCGGGTATGTCGAGCGCGCGGTCGGCGGTCGCACCCGTGGAGAAGATCACCGCGTCGTAGAAGGTGCGCAGGTCGTCCAGGCTGATGTCACCCGGGTAGTCGACATTGCCGAAGAGGCGGATCTGCGGCTTGTCGAGCACCTGGTGCAGGGCCGTGATGATGCCCTTGATCCGGGGGTGGTCGGGGGCGACGCCGTAACGGATCAGGCCGAACGGGGCAGGCATCCGCTCGAAGAGGTCGATGGACACACCGGGCTCGGCGGCCACGTCGGACTTCAGCAGGGCGTCGGCAGCGTAGATCCCTGCGGGCCCGGCTCCGACAATTGCTACCCGCAGAGGGCGCGGCATGATTGGGTTCCCTTCGAGTGATGGCAGGCGACTCGTCGGCAACCCTAAACTAAGGCAAGCCTAACTTGGTACGCGGGTCGGATCTATGACCTCATAAGGCCGCTTTATGGGTACGCCGAGCGCCGCAGGCCGTCGCCCTCGACCAGGGGGGCCTGCTCGAACACGTGGGCTCGGCGACGACCCGAGGCCACTGGCTGGGCTCGGTGCCGGATGCCGGGTCCCCGACGTCTACAACCGGGTCCCCGACGGCCCTGCAAATGGAGCGGCGTCCGCTGCCGAAACGAAGGCACCTCATTCGGCGGCTGGGGTACGTTGAGGCGGAGATCATGGATGCCATGACCGTGGGCGACATCACCCGACAGTGAGGGCTTGCTGGTGCGCGAACAGATGCAGAGCCGGGCCTGGCCGCGCGAGCAGGTCCGCACTCGCGAAGACTCTCCCGCGGCTCGCGGACATGACCCCCTGCGCACCGCGGGGAGGTGCGGAAGCGCATGAACGCGGCCCCCGCACTCATCGGCTACGCGGCCGCCGTCGGTGTCGCGGCTCCACGTCTCCTGCTGCGCACCACCTGGACGCACCGTTCCCCCAACCTCGCCGTCGCCACCTGGCACGCGCTGACCGTGTCCTTCACACTGGCGGTTGCGCTGGCCGCCTACCACCTCGCCGTGCCGACGGAACACCTCCACGCGGGTGTGGTCGGCATCCTCCACACCTGCGGACTGGCCCTCGGCACCGGCAGCACGCCCAATCCGGACACAGCGGACGCGCTGGCGATCGCCCTTCCCGTCTCGCTGATGCTGCTCCTGTTCGGATCCTTCGCCCACCAGGTCGTACGCGCCCGCAGGGCACGCTCGCGGCACCTGTACATCCTGGACGTCGTCGGCCGCCGCTCGGCCACACTGCGCGCCACCGTCCTGGAGCACGACCTGCCCGCCGCATACTGCCTGCCCGGCCGCCACCCCCGCGTCGTCGTCAGCCGAGGCGCCCTGCGCCTGCTGTCAGACGACCAGCTCGACGCCGTACTGGAACACGAGCGGGCTCACATCGCGGGCCGCCACCACCTGGCCATGGCCACCGCGGAGGCGTTCGCGCAGGTTTTCCGGTGGCTGCCGCTGGCCCGGCACGCGCGGGAGCAGACCGCGATGCTCCTGGAGATGAGCGCCGACGACCGTGCGATGCGCTGCCAGTCGAGCGAGGTCCTCGCCACGGCCATGTACGAGATGGCCGCCGCGAAGGTGCCCCAGGGCGCTTTCTCCGTCGGCGGGCCCGCCGCCCTCGCCCGGCTCCAGCGCGTACTGGCTCCGCAGCGGCGTCCGCATCCGGCGCTGTCTCTCTCGATGGCGGCGGCGGCCGCGACCGTGCCGCTGATCCCCCTGCTCGTCGGCTGCATTCCGACCATGGGGTAGGCCCGGCCGCCATGCGGGCCGGGGGCGCTTCACACGCCCGCGTACGAGTGCGGCCCGGTGATGAAGATGTTCACGCCGTAGTAGTCGAAGACGATCGTGGTGAACGCCGCCAGACCGAGGCGGGCGGCTCGGTGGCCCTTCCGCCTGGCGGTGGCGCGGGCGTGGAGGCAGGCGTGCTTGCGGCGGGCACCGTGCTCCCGCCGACGCCGACGCCGACGCCGACGCCGGTCGTCCGGACGACCCGCACCGCCGCCAGTTCCGGTTGTGCCGTGCGGTCCGTACGGGTCCTGCGGTCCGTGCGGTCCGTGCGGTCCGTGATGGACGATAGGCGGGAGGGTCTGCCATACCGCGAGAGGGGCGTGCTGTGCCCTCAGTGCGCCCTGCGGCCCCGCTGTCGATCCGGTCGGTGCGCAGCCGGGACAGGCTGCCCTCGACCGCCCGGTCTTTGCCGCCCGGGACGGCCGCCTGGGCCCCGATGTGGAACGCCGACCGCGGAAACAGCCCGTCCCATGAACGGTCATCAACTCCGCTCCGTACTAAAGGCATCAGTAGTTGATCGCCGGAAGGGCCGAGGCTGCTGTACCGCGAGTCGGTGTTCGACCGAGCCCGCTCGCCAGTTGGCTGATGCGGAAGGGTGACGATGGGAAGTCTGTCTCTGAGCTGGTCCGTGGCGCTGATCGCCGTTCTGGTGGCCGCCGTCAGCATGGTTCGGGTGGTTACCACCAGAGGCGGGGCGAGGTTCGCCGCGGGGGGCGATCTGCTGATGGGCGTGTGCATGGCGGCGATGGCGCTGCCTGCGACCGCGGCCTGGTACGCCGGTTACGGCATGTGGTGGGCGGTGGCGTTCGCTCTTCTCGGCCTCGGCGGTGTGGTGATGGCGGTACGTCACACGAAAGACGCCGGCTGGGGGCGTGGCCGCCACTGGGTGCACCTCATCATCGGCAGCGCCGGCATGGTGATCATGACGCTGGCCATGACGAGTACGTCCTCCGGGCCGGTACTCGCGCTGGGGACCTCCATGGCGGACATGCCGGGTATGGAGCACATGGCCGGCATGGAGAACACGGCAGCCGATACGGGACACATGGCCGGTATGGAGACGATGCCCGGCATGGAGGGCATGGAGGGCATGGAAGGGATGGACATGCCGGGCATGACCGCCGCTGCCGCCGGCGGCACGTCGGCCGCTTCCGATGCGACTTCGGCATGGCGCTTCGTTGTCGGCGCGCTCGCCGTCTACTTCCTGCTGTCGATCGGCGCGTCCGTGTGGGCCCGGGTTCGCGGTACCGATCGGTCGGCGTCCGCGGCAGGCCGCCGCGAGGGCGGCCGACGCAGGTCCTGGGTTCGGTGGGTGCTCGCCATGCCGGACACCGTGGTCGTCTTCCTGGCCTCTCTGACCATCTCGGTTTGGGACAAGGCCCGGACCGCCCGCGGGCACGGTGGCGGTCCGGGTGGCCGCGTCGGCGGCCACGGTCGGCGCCGTCGGCTCGGTGCCGCGCCGGACGCGGCCCTGGCCGCGCACATCGGCATGGGAGGCGCCATGTCCGCGATGCTGCTGATGATGGTCGCTTGACCAGCCGCGGAGCCGGCGCCCACCAGGGCGTTCCGGTCGTGGTGTCAACTGGGCGTCGTACGGGTGCCGTTGGTCGTCACGGCGACGTAGGGGCCGACTCCTTGAAGGGCACGGACGGATACCCCGTGTCGAAGTGCATGTAGTCGGGTACGTCGATGTCCTGCCACACCCACCCTTCATCCTTGAACGCCTGCCACACGACACCCCCCTCGAGAATCTTTCCCTTCCCGGGCGCGCGCTTGCTGTTCTCAGCGCTCGGGTTCCAGCGCTTGGTCCGCAGGTCTTTCCACGGGTTTTCGAGCGGATTGATGTCGATGGCTCGGCCGTTGGCGTGGGGCGACTCGTTCGCCGGGGCGTTGATCTGGTCGGGGCGGCGGCAGTTGAACGCGGAGGTGTTGTCGTCGGCCAGGCTCGCGTTCACGTCCCCGTCGTAGTTCTCCATGGGCCGCATACGGCGAATCGGGAAGCGCTCGTCGAACAGCCGCGTGAAGATCCGTACGACGCCGGCCGTCACGTCGGCGTTGACGACGAGGACACCGCGGCGCACCTCGCCTTCGAAGTCCACGTAGTTGATCTCTATCCGGCGCAGTGTCTCCCGGGTCGCGGGACAGCCCGCGCGCCACAGATCCGCGGCCTTCATGGCGCGCCACTGCTCGGCCGAGACCTCTTCGACGACGGCGTTCGCGCTTGAAACGGCGGCAGTAACGCGTCAGTCGTGTGCGTAGGAAGTGCAGGGTCAGCCGGGGGCGCAGGGCCAGGCTTCCCAGGCCGCGCAGGAGGAGCCCGCGGCCGTGGATTCGTAGGACATGTCGACGGTGGGCCGCCGGATCGGTCACACCTACGAGGAAGCCGACCGGTTCTCCATGTATCTCGGCTATGTAGCCGCGCGAATGGACGCTGGTCAGGTAGCTCGCGGAGTACGCGGCCAGGAACCCCGGACCGAGACGGGCGAAGAAGCCGTCGGGAAAGTGCTTCAGGTGCTGCTCGACGACGAAGGGAATGTGCTCGGGATCCATGAACCTGACGACAGGGCCAGGGGATCCGGTTCTGGTGGAACCGCGGCTGGAAGGAGGCTGTGCGGGGCTCGGTTGTGAGTCGCTGTTCGGGTCGGCATTCATGAGGACAAGCTACTAAGCTACTAAGTAATAACTGAGTAGCCTCGCTCTACTGGGCATTGGGGGCGCTGGGTGGTCGCCGGGATGGCCGGGGTGTACACCGTCGACTGCGCGGCCGGGCTCGCCTGCACCGCGTACGCCCTCGGGCGACTCCGGCGGGCGGGCGCGGTACGTGGTCTGGACGGCCGACGGTTGATCGGTACGCATCTGAAGCCGGCCGTCGCCTGCCCTGCCTGGAGCCTTGGTCGCGTACTTGATCGCCCACTGGTGCGGCGGGTGTCTCGGCGACGGACCGGCCGGCGTTCTGGCGGGTCTGGCCCTCGGCGGCACGGCGCTTGCCCTGTCCGTCCCGGTACTCGCCGGTCCACGGCGCATCGTCGAGGTCGAGGAGATCGCCGGCCCGCTGCTGCGCCGCCGTCGCCACCGGTCCACCGCGAGGTCGCGACCATGGCCGACTTGGACTTCGACGAGTTCCGCACCACCCACCTCGAGCGGCTGGTGGCCATCGTCCACACCGTGACCGGCGACGCCGCCGAGGTCGAGGACGCGGCACAGAAGGCGTTTCGCCAGGACCTGGCTGCGCTGGGGCCGGCTCACCGCCGCCGACGACCAGATGCCCTGGATCCGTACGGTGGCGATGCGCCTGGCCGTGAACACCTGGCGCAAGTCCCGCAACCGCGTCCGTGCCCATTTCCGTCACGGTCCGCTGCCCGACCCGCCCGGCCCCGGGCTGCTGAGCCTCAGGACATGCCGGGCATGCCCTCCATCTCGTCGGACGATCCGGACCCGCCCGAGGTGTCACCGGATGAACCGGAGCCGCCCGAGGACATCGCGGCCTTCTCCCCGGCCGGCGTGACCGCGTACCACTTGCTGTCCTTGGCCTGGCCCTTCATCTCACCGGCCTTCGCGTCGCCCATGTAGCGGTACAACGGACGTCCGGCGAGGGTGAGTTGCTTCATTCCGTCCGAGCGGTCCACCGAGCCGACGAGACTCTGCTCCACGCCCATCGCCTTGACGGAGTCCTGGGCCATGACCGGCATCCAGGTCTTCGCACAGTCACCGGTGCACATCGACTTGGACGGGGACGCCTGGTCCATCTCGTAGCGATAGAGGGTCATCCCTTTTTCGTCGGTGACGAAGGTGCCCATGCCCTCCATCTCCTTTGTCATCAGCATTGCGGTGGTGGCCATGCCCATGCTGTCCGCATCCCCCTCACCGCTGTCGGCCGGGGCGGAGGACTCGGGAGCCGAGGAGGCCGCGGCGGCGCCGGAGTCCGTATCGGAGGAACTGTCCCCGGAGCCGCCGCACGCGGTCAGCAGGAGTGCGGAGGTGACGCCTGCGGCTGCGGCCAGGACAACACGTTGCCGGATCACGGAATTTCCCTTCACTGATCTCTCTCTGACTACTTACCCCCTTAGTACGTTCGGATTGCTTGGACCGTTCAGCCACATGTGTTTCGGCGTGACAGAGCCCGGCGAGGACGTCAGGCCAACGCGCTGCCCTGCTTCCACGCCTCCCAGTCGACGTTCCAGGCGCCGTAGCCGTTGTTCACGGCCACGACGTCCGTGGACTTGACGACGGTCACGGGGTCGCCGTAATTCACGCGGTCGTAGAACCACTTGGCGTTTGCGGTGCTCAGGCCGATGCAGCCGTGGCTGGAGTTGACCTTGCCGAACTTGCCCTCGTTCCACGGGGCGGCGTGGGCGTAGGTGCCGGAAGGGGTGAGCTGGACGTCCCACTTCACGGCCCCCAGGTCGTACGCCTCGGGGCCGAAGATGCCGACCGTGGCGGAGTTCATCCGGATCGTCGGGACCTTGCTCAGCACCACCATGGTGCCGTTCCAGGTCTCGAAGGTCTTCTTGCCCGTGGAGACCGGGAGGGTCTTGACGACCTTGCCGTTCTCGGCCACGGTCATCGTCTTCTTGATCACGTCCACCGTGCTGACGACCGACTTGCCGACCGTGAAGTCGATCTCACGCTTCTGCGTGCCGACCAGGTCGCCGTTCTTCAGGCCGACCAGGTCCATCCGCAGCTTCACGTCGGTGCCGGGCTTCCAGTACTCCTTGGGCCGGTAGTCGACCCGGTCCTTGCCGTCGCGGTCCTTCATCCAGCTCCACGCACCCTCGACGGCCGGGGAGGAGGTGACGCTGAGCTTGCGTTCCACCGCCGCCTTGTCCTGGATCGCCTTGTTGAAGACGATCGACACCGGAAGGGCGACGCCGACGGTGGCGCCCTTGCTGACGTTGTACGTGCCGACGAAGATCTCGTCCTTGCTCAGCGTGGTGAAGCTGCTGGTGCGGGTCGTCTTCTTGCCGTCGGAGGCGGCGAGTTGGGCCTTGAGCGTGTAGGTGGTGCCGTACCCGGTGGCATGGGCCGAGGTCCAGGAGGTGCCGTCGGAGGACAGTGCGCCGTCGAGTGCCTTGCCGTCACCGGCGGTGACGGCGACCGACGTCAGTTTCCCGTCGCTCGGCTTCACCGTGAGCGGTTCATTGGGTATGACGTCCTTGCCGTCCGTGGCGGGAGAAACCGTGACGACAGCCGACCCGGTCCTGCCGGAACCCGCGTCCGCCTCTGACCCGGGCTTCGAATCCGAGGTCGGCGATTCCTTCGAGGCGCCCGAGGCGCCATCGGCGGACTGGCTGCAGGCCGCCAGGGTCACGACTCCGGCCAGGGTGAGCGCGGCGAACCCCAGCCGCCTGCGCCGAGGTCGTCGCTGTGCGGGCTCCAGGTGCCCTCGTCGCCTGTCTTGCACGTATCGTCCTCCACGTCCGAGATCCAGCTAAGTAATTTAGTAGACGAATGGCAGATGCACTCGGTTCCCCCGGTCGAGGGTGCGTGATTGAAGGTGACGGCTTGCGCGGGCGGCAACTCGGCCTGGGTCGCGGCAGCCGAGGTCAAGCAGGTGTGATGATGTGCATGTGGCCAACCGCATCAGTACGTTGATCTCAGCCTTCGGCGTCCTTGCCGGCACGATGCTGCTTCTTCTCGGCGTTCGTGAGTACCGGGCGGGAGCATCAATTCTCTGGGTGGGGTGGGGAGTTCTGATCTTCGCGAGCGCCGTCGTGGCGCTTGTGCGCGACGTTCGCCGCTCCCGCGAGAACGCTTCGGCTGAAGCCTGACTTTGGGTCCCGTGCCCTTTGTGGTGAGGGCCGTTGATCCGAACAGCCCGATACCCTCGGCCGCTGCCGAAGGTATCGGGCTGTTCGGATCGTGGGCTGGTCACTGCGGGAGCGGAGTCGGCGACCCGTGCCGGGCTCGGCTCCGGCCGGTGTCATCGGCGCTGGTGGGAGAGCTGGCGTGCCAGCGGAGGAATGATCACGGCGGCGGCCACCACGTGGGAAACGGCGAGGATGACCTGGGTGGACGTGGCGGTGTGCGGGGCAAGCGCCGGGCCGGCGAGAGACAGCGCGGTGAGCGCGAGGGTGGTGACCACGAAGGTGCGGGCGGGCCGCCTGGCCCAGCGGGCGAGGGCCGCCGCAAGGACGACGCCGACGATCGACCAGAACAGTACGCCCCCGGCGAAGCCGCCCACCGGGATCGCCGCGGCCTCTGTGGCCCCGGGACTGGCCGCGTTCATCGATACGCCCGCGCCGCGGGCGACGAGCGCGAACGCCTCGGTCACGATGGCACCGGCGAAGGTGGCCAGGGCACCGACCTGCCACACGGGGCGCGTGGCGAGCGACCGGGTGGACGGGGAAGAGATGGTGGTCCGGGTCTGGGGCACGGTCACGCTCATGGCACTGTCTCCTGTTTGTCGTTGGGGCTTGGTGTGCCTTGCGTTGAGGTAGACCGAGAGGCGCCACAGAACTCAGCGGTCGCCGGACGACTTTTTTTGGAGGATTTCCGTGCCGGGACGGATGAACGGATGGGCCAGGCAAGAAGGGCTGACGCAGCAGGGGCCCCTCGGCGCGTTGATGACGCTGTCAGGGACCCCGCCGCGCTCAGATCAGCTCAGTGGCCGGTCTGCGAGATCTTCGCGCAGCTCGTTCAACTCGGCCGACGAGGCGGGTCGGTAGGTGTCGCCCCGTGGGTTCGGCGAGCCGCCCCGCGTCATGAACCACATCATCAGGCCCATGCCGAGCGGACAGACCAGCAGGAGCAGCGGGTAGAGCGCCTCGGGCATGGTGACCTCCGGGTGGGGCGGGAACTCCCTCTGGGTGCGGCGCCGCCGACAAACAAGTAACTACTAAGTAATTTAGGCTAACTGCTGCTCCAATGCCAGTGCCAACGGCCGGGTCGGGTGATCGGCGCCCCCGGCGGTCGAGATGGGCCCGTCACCGCAGCCCGCATTGCAAATCCGCGAAGCCTTTCGTGTCGAACCTGCGTCTGGCCGGACGGATCCGGCGCGGATGGGTCGACGGATGCGATGTGACGCTGAACGGGTAGCTTTTCAGTTACGTACCCATGAGTAAGGAAGGGTGGATCCGTGGATCGAGGGCCGGCGGCCTCCATTCGTATGGCCCTCGGTCCGCAAAGGGGAGGAGTTGCATGACGGCGATCGCGCGCCGATCTCCCGCGGGGCTGGTGATGGTTCCCGCGGTCGATGCGCTTACTAGGGTAGGTCGGGTTGATTGCCGTCCTCCGTGCCTCTGAGGTCACCCTGCGGGCGGATTCCGGCTTCCGTGCGGCTCTGGTATCCGCCCATTCGCGGGTGATGTTGGGGTCTGGGTATTGTCCATATCTACTAACCTGTTTCGTTCTGATGTCGGCTGCGGGTGCTGTCGGCGGGCCTCGGTGCCCGTCCCGGTCCCGTGAGCGGCACGGTGGACTCCGGTCGTGTGCCAGCGCGGCCGGTCGGCGGGGCGCGGCCGCGGGGTGGCGCACAGGAAGCGGCACGCAAGTGCCGGGCGTTGTCCGCGGCCGCGGCCCTGCTGGATTCGTAGGGGCCGTCCGAAGGAGGGTGGGCCGGGTGGCAGACCGCCCACACCCCCCAGGGGTATAGTGGCGGAATCTTGGTGCCCGGACGCGACTGTGCGGCGCGACGGGTACGGAAACACAGGCGGAGACGATGGCGATACGGGCAGCTCACGGTGGCGGCAGTGCTGTCCGCTGGGCGTACGGGGCGTTCCTCACCCTGTGTGTCGTGCTGGTCGTGCTCGTCCATCACGAGACGCCGATGGCCGATGTCTCGTCGATGCGGGGCTCCGCCCATGCCGCCCATGCGATGGCCACTGAGAGCCCCCAGGTCGTCGCTGATGGCCCCGAGGCCGTCTCGGGAACCGCCGCGCACGGCGCCGATGCCGGTTCCTGTGGCATGCCGGGCATGCAGCACTGCACCACGGCGAGCGTCGACTCCGTGCAGCTCGCCCTCCCCGGCCAGAGTCAGTTCGACCCGCTCGCGTACCTGCGCCAGGACGCGGCGGAACGGGCGCCCGCCGGCGTCGTCGGCCGTGCTCCGCCCGATCTGTCCGTCCTCTGTCAACTGCGTATATAGGCCGCGCCGGACGGCGCGCGATGTGCCGTCACCTCCGCGACCACATCGGCAGTTTCGACACAGAGGACACAACGCAATGGACAGCATCAACCGCCGCTCCGTCCTGCTCACAGGGCTGGGCGTCGCCGGCGCGGGCGCTCTCGCCGCCTGCAGCAGCGGCTCGGGTTCCGGCAGCGACACGGCCCTCGTCAACCCTTCCGGCTCGGCGGTCGCCGCCGCCGAGAAGAATCGCACCAGCACCGGACGGCAGCAGAAGCTCACCCTGACCGCCGCGCCCGCCAAGATCGACCTCGGCGGCGGCGTCATGCCCAGGACCTGGGCGTTCGACGGCCGAACCCCGGGCAAGGAGGTCCGGCTCTCCGTCGGCGACACCCTGGTCGCCGAGTTGTCGAACCAGCTCCCGAACAGGACGACCACGTCGATCCACTGGCACGGCATCGCGCTGCGCAGCGACATGGACGGCGTGCCGCCCATCACTCAGACCGCGGTCCGGGCCGGCTCCACCTTCAGCTACCGGTTCATCGCCGACGCCCCCGGCACGTACTTCTTCCACCCCCACGTCGGCCTCCAGCTCGACCGTGGTCTGTACGCTCCGCTGATCGTCGAGGACCCCAAGGAGACCCTCGCGTACGACGACGAGTGGGTCGTCCTCCTGGACGACTGGGTGGACGGCGTCACCGGCACGCCTGACGAGGTCTTCGCCGAAGTCAGGCAGGGGATGGGAGGCATGGGCGGCATGGACATGGGGGACGGCGGCAGCCCCAGTTCGAGTTCCAGCGCCGGCTCCAGCGATATGGAAGGCCACGATATGGGCGGCATGGGCATGGATGGTTCCGGCTCTCCGTCCTCTGCCGCCCCGTCCGGCGGTATGTCGATGAAGTTCATGCTCATGGGGGCTGAGAGCGACCTCCTCGGTGGCGACGCCGGCGACGTCAAGTACCCGTACCACCTGATCAACGGTCGTGTGCCGGCCGACCCGGATGTGTACAGCGGCAAGCCCGGCAAGAAGGTGCGGCTGCGGATCATCAACGCGGGCTCGGACACTGCGTACCGGGTGGCACTCGGCGACCACAAGCTGACCATCACCCACACCGACGGCTTCCCGGTCCGGCACCAGGACGTGGACGCTCTCCTGGTCGGCATGGGGGAGCGCTACGACGTGCTCGTCACCCTCGGCGACGGGGTCTTCCCGTTGGTCGCCCTGGCCGAGGGCAAGGACGCGAACGGTCTGGCCCTGGTGCGTACCGGCTCGGGGGGCAAGCCGTCCGCGACCGTCCGTCCGAAGGAACTCGACGGCGTGATCATGACGGCGTCCCAGCTGCGTGCCGCCGACGACGTGCGGCTCAAGTCCGCCAAGACCGATGTCACGCACCGCATCGAGCTCACCGGCGGGATGGACAAGTACGACTGGGCCATCAACGGCAAGCCCTTCGACATGGGCAGTCCCGAAGCGAACCCGATCCTCGTCGAGGAGGGGCAGCGGGTGCGGCTCGACTTCGTGAACGACACCGACATGTGGCACCCGATGCACCTGCACGGCCACACGTACCAACTCGGCGGCTCCGGACCGCGCAAGGACACCGCGATCGTGCTGCCCAAGAAGAAGCTCTCCGTCTTCTTCGACGCCGACAACCCGGGCCAGTGGATGCTGCACTGCCACAACGCGTACCACGGAGAGGCCGGGATGATGGCGAACGTGGCCTATCAGGCCTGATCTCTTGGCGGCGGCGTCCGGGCGGGCTCACTGGTTGCCGGTGGGTGCGTCCGGACGTGGTCGGGAGGTGGCGTCGACGCCTCCGACGCTGCCGCCGTGTTGGACGACCCGCTCCCGCACGCGGTGAGAATCAAAGAGGCAAGCGCGGCGCCCGCGACGGCGAGCAGAGGGCGAAGAGCTGGCGTGCGGTTACGGAACTTGCTTGCGTGATACGGGTGTCGGTGTGCGCGCTCAGGGCCTGCTCGCGGCAAAGAACGGCATGCTGTCGAGGGGGACGATCTCGACGTTCTTGCCGGTGCGGGGCGCGTGGATGGCCTTGCCGTTTCCGACGTACATGCCGTTGTGCTGGGTGCTGTTGTACCAGTAGATGATGTCGCCGGGTTGCAGGTCCGACTTGGCGACCTTGCGGCCGGCGTCGTACTGCTGCTGGACGGTGCGCGGCAGCGAGACGCCCGCCGCCCGCCAGGACGCGCCGGTCAGTCCGGAGCAGTCGAAGGAGTTGGGGCCTGTCGAGCCCCACTCGTAGGGCTTGCCGAGCTGCGCGTACGCGAAGTCCAGTGCGGCCTTGGCGCGGCCGCTCGCCGGGCCGTTGTACGTGGCGGCCGCGTCGCTGCTGCCCGAGGCGGCGTCCGCCTGCTTCTGGTCGGACTCCATCTTGGCGCGCTGCTGGGCGGTGAGGCTGTTCAGAAGCTTGCGGGCCTCGGTGAGCTTGGTCTGGATGTCGTTCTTCTTCTCGGCCGCCTGGGTGCGGGTCTCCTCCAGGGCCTGGAGGCGCTTCGTGACGGCCGCGCGTTCCTGGGTGAGTTCGCGCTGCTTGCCCTGCATGGTCCGCAGGGCGTCGGCCTGCCGAGCGCTGGTACGGCCGACCATCTCGGCCTTGTCCAGGTAGTCGTCCGGGTCGCCGGAGAGGAAGAGCTGCACGCTCGGGTCGATTCCGCCGCTGCGGTACTGCTCAGCTGCCAACGGGCCTATCTTCGCGCGCAGTTCGTTGATCTCCTCCTGCTTGCGGGCCAGGCGGTCCTGCCCGCGGTCGGCCTCACGCTGGAGCTTCTTCTGCTCCTCGCGGATGCCGTTGTACTCCTCGGTGGGCGCCTCGGCTTCTTCGTAGAGCTTCTCCACCTGCTTGCGCACCTCGTCCATCGAGGGCTTGGGGGCGGCCTGGCTCTGCGTCGGCAGGAGACTGACCGCGCCGGCCGCTATGCCGAGGGTGGCGAGCCGGGCCCGACTGGGCGGCTTCGGCCGGCGGTGCGTTCCCATGCCGTGGGTACTCCTCTGCTCGTCTGCAAGTGGGCTGTGCGTGCGTGGATTGCGTCGCCCAAACGAGTGGAAACTTAGTAGGTTCGTAGAACAACTGGCAAGCCGTACCCCGAAAAGCGAAGTTTCGCCGGTCGTTGTCCTGGTCCGGGAGGGCAAGGGCAAGGCTGGGGGATGGCGATGGCTGACAGGGGGGCGGGGCCCGTAGCCACACGCGCATATGGCGCGCAGCGGGTCGGCCCGCCGGGCAACGACGAGGGTGGGCCACGGTCAGTCCTTGGCTCGACGCCCCGCGCTCCGCAGGGCCTTGCGCAGGGCGGCCATCTCGTCCTCGGACATGTTCTCCACGAAGTGGGACAGGGCCAGTGAGCGGTCCTCGCTGGCGCCCAGCGCGTCTTCCATGAGCGCGGCCGAGTAGGCCTCGCGGCTGCGTACGGGCGCGTACAGCCAGGCGCGGCCCTGCTTGGTGCGTAGCAGCCAGCCCTTGTTGTAGAGGATGTTGGCCACGGTCATGACCGTGGTGTAGGCGACTTCCCGGTGCTTGTTGATGTCGTCCACGACTTCACGCACCGTGGCGGGACGGTTCCACTTCCACAGGCGGTCCATGATCTCCGCCTCGAGATCCCCCAGCCGCCGCATGGTCATGTCCTCTCCGCCGTTGTTGTACGCAGGTCCATAGTAGACGGGAGAGTGCTCGTTCACCGAGCCGATGAGACCGCGAACGTGTTCCGCTACGGCATGGAGGCAGGTGTCCTCACCGGCGCCGCTCAGGGCACTCCACAGGCCGTCACGCTCCCAACCGGCGGCGGACCGAGTCGCGGACGACGATGTGGGTGCCCAGAAGGACGTGCTGGGGGGCACCGGGCGTCGCGTTCTTGAGCGCCAGTCGCACGGCCGTGCGGCCCAGTTCCTCGTGCGGGACGTGAACGGTGGTCAGGTCGATGTCCGCGGCCGGGGGGAGATCGTCGAATCCAACCATCGAGACATCGTCGGGAATGCGCAGCCCGCACTCGCGCAGCGCGTCGCGCGCGCCGGCGGCGATGAGATCGTTGCCGGCGAAGACGGCGGTGAAGTCTCGCGGCCCCATGTCGAGCCGCGCACGCATCATGCGGTAGCCCTCGCTGCGCTCCATCGTGCCGTCGGCCTCGAGCCCGGGGTCGTGCGGGACGCGGTGCTCGGCCAGTGCGGCGCGGTAGCCGGCGATCCGGCTGTCGGGTGTGGTGTATCCGGTGCGGCGTCCCAGGAAAAGGATGCGTCGGTGGCCCGCCGAGAGCAGGTGACTGGTGAGGGCGTGAGCGCCGGCCGTGTTGTCGTACTCGACCACGACGGCCGGCACGTCGGGTCCCAGCGGGGGGCGGCCGCAGAGCACGAGCTGTGAGCCGGCCCGGGCGAGCGCGCGAGCGTAGCTCGCCATGCGCTCGCGATAGGCGTCGTCGGCGACGATGTTCCCGACGAGGATCACGGCTTCGGCCAGCTCCTGGCGCATCAGCCGGATGGCGGCCAGCTCCCGCTCGGGGTCGCCGCCGGTCGTGCCGACGATGCACAGCCGGCCTTCCCGCGTGGCCTCCTCGTGCACGCCCTGCGCGACATGGGCGTAGTGCGGCGAGATGACGGAGTTGACCACGATGGCCACGCTCTTGGGCCGCGCCCCCGCGAGTCCTCTGGCGTGGGCGTTCGCCACGTAGTCGAGCTCGCGTACGGCGCGCATGACCTTGGCGCGCGTGGCGGGGGCGCTGGGGTAGGTGTCGGAGAGGATCCGGGAGACGGTGGCGACCGAGACGCCTGCGTGCTTGGCCACGTCGCGGATCGTCGCGAGGCGGGGCCGCCCGTCGTCCGGCGCGGTCCGGCGAGGCATCGGGCCTCCTGGGTCCAGCACTTGTATGTAACCGTTTCCGCTCGATGGTCGTGCATATGAGCAGCCGCGTCAATACGGGTGGTGGGTCGCAGGTTTCGTCCAGCAGGGCAATGACCTGGAGAGATCGCGCTTGGCGGACGCCATTGACATTGCCGCGTCGGACAGTCTTGACGAGTACTCGTCACGATGCTTCCATCACAGCTGTGTAAACGGTTTAACTTCCGGGGTTTCGGGCCCGAGCCGAGGGCTGGACCGATCCGATCCGACGGCCAGGGTGGGTACCGGCGATCGGAAGCGCCGGAACGAGCGCGGCAACCACGGGACGGTTCACCGACGCTCGATCGACGCGAGGGCCACACCGGTGAGGCGATCACGAGCCGTCGAGCCCGATCCGCACCCCGTACACCCGCACGACGAACTCGACCGCGAGCAACTCAAGGAGGTTGTCATGCGCTCAAAGCATCGGTGGAGAGCCGCCCACCGGGTACCCGTCACCATCTCGGCGGTTCTGGCCGTCTGCGTCACGCCGGCCGTCGGCCCGGCGAGCCCTGCCTCGCCCGGCGCGTCCGCGGCCACCACCACGGTCGCAGCCCCAACCCCCGCAGGCGATGCGGCCGTGCAGGCCGGGCGCGTGATGGAGAACCTCGGTCGCGGGGTCGTGGCCGTGCGTTCCAGCAACACCCAGGTTCTGGTCTCCTGGCGGCTGCTGGGACTCGACCCGGAGGGCATCGGGTTCAACGTGTACCGGTCCACCGGCGGTGGCGCGTTCGTCAAGCTCAACTCAAGCGTCCTGACGGGCGGGACCAACTACCAGGACTCCACGGCCGATCTGGCGCGGTCCAACAGCTACCGAGTGGCTCCGGTCGTCGGCGGGCAGGAGCAGGCGCCCAGCGGAGCCTTCACTCTGACGGCCAGCCACACCGTGGAGCCCGTGGTCCGCTTGCCGTTGCGCTCCGGCGGTCCGGTGAAGTTCGTCTGGGTCGGCGACCTCGACGGCGACGGCGAGTACGACTACGTGGTGGACCGTCAGACCTCTCCTCAGAAGCTCGAGGCCTACAGCAGCGACGGCGACTTCCTCTGGGAGGTCGACATGGGGCCGAACAGCCAGAACCAGGACAACATCGAACCGGGATCGTCCGCGATCGACCTGGGCCACTGGGACGGCGTCACGGTCTACGACTTCGACAGTGACGGCCGTGCGGAGGTCGCCCTGAAGATCGCCGACGGCGTCAGGTTCGGCGACGGGACGACCTGGACGCACGACAACGACGCGCGGCAGTTCATGGCCGTCCTCGACGGCCGGACCGGAGCGCTTCGAAACTGGTCCGCGGTGCCGACCACCTACCTGGGCGACGGTCCGATGGCCGCGCGTCTCGGGGTGGCGTATCTCAACGGCACCACGCCGAGCCTGGTCGCCTACATGAAGAACCGGCGCGACGACGGAGCCTTCAACCTCATGATGGGCGCCTGGAAGTTCGACGGCGATTCGCTGGACCGCCAGTGGACCTGGGAGCGAGGCAACCAGGACGCGCCCGACGGGCACAACACCCGCGCCATCGACGTCGACGGTGACGGGACGGACGAGGTCGCCGAGATCGGGTTCGTACTCAATGGCAACGGCTCCCTGCGCTACTCGATGGGCCCCAAGGGCGTCATCCACGGCGACCGCTTCCACCTCGCCGACATGGACCCCAGCCGCCCGGGCCTGGAGGGCTACGGCGTGCAGCAGGACAACCCGAGCGGCCTGCTCGAGTACTACTACGACGCCGCGAACGGCTCCGTCATCTGGAAGCACAACGGTGGCCCCGCCGACGTCGGTCGCGGCATGGCGGGCGACGTAGACCCGCGCTTCCCCGGCATGGAGGTCTGGTCCTTCTCGGGCCTGTACAACGCGCCCACCAACAGACTCACCGAACCGAACGCGTCACTGCGCCCGTGGCCGCAGCTGGGGCTGTGGTGGGACGGTGACCTCACGATGGAGCTGCTCAACGACGGCAAGATCGAGAAGTGGGACCCGGCGCGCCCGACGTCGAGCGGCAGTCTGCCCCGGCTGGTCAGCACCTGGAACTACGGCGCGGTCACGGCCGCACAGGGCGGGCCCACCTTCGTCGGCGACATCCTCGGCGACTGGCGTGAGGAAGCCGTGTACACCAACGCGTCGCACAACGAGTTGATCATCTTCTCCACGAACCAGCCGACCAACACCCGGCTGTACACCCTGGCGCACAACCCCGCCTACCGAAACGCCATGACGTTCAAGGGCTACATGCAGTCCCATCACGTCGACTACTTCCTCGGGGCCGGCATGGCCACGCCGCCTCGGCCGAACATCACCTACGCGGGGGGCGGTGCCGCCACCGTGGGAGCATCGGCCCGCCCGGCCGGCACCCGCAGGTAGGCCTGTCTCCCGGCGCCATCTGTTTGTCGATTTGGCGTCCACAGGTCTGCCCTGGTCGACACAGGGTTTCTGATCGGGAGCTCGCGCGAAGACCGACGCATGACAGCAGGGTCTCTTGGCGGCTCGGGGTGCGCACTGAACCGAGCTGCCAAGAGGCCCTGGCCTCGCCCCGAGAAGCTGGTTGGCACGGGTGAAGACCATCCGGGCAGCGTCGTAGCCCAGCGGGCGAAAGGGCCGACGAAGCGTCCACCACAACGGCTCCGACGGGCGCTTGAGGACCACGCCCATCGTCTGGTCCTCGGGCGCGACCAGGCCCTGCTGGACACCGAGCAGCTCAGAAGCGCGGGCGCCGGTGGAGATGTAGAACGCGATCAGAGCCCTGTCCCGGTTGCACTGCGATGCGGCGAACAAGTCGTTCAACGCCGGGTCAGGAATGATCCGCGGAGTCGGCTTGGCCTCCTCGGGCTGATACGTCCCCTGCCGGGAGGGCCGCCGGAACGACTGCATCGGGCTGTGATGCGTTCGGGCTCCCCGCCTCAGCAGACCCGCCCTGGGGCAACGTTGATCAGCGGACGGCCGTGGGTCTCACGGTGGTACTCGGAGAACGACCGGATCACCGCGCGAGCGTGCCGCCTGGTCCGAGCGGCACAGGTCTCACCCGACGCGGACTTCCCCACCGGCGGACGCCCCCGACCAGTCGACCTCGGCATGCCCGTCTTCACCGACGCCGCGCCACCGCTTCAACGGATGCGCAAGAATTCAGGTCGCAAGGCTGACCACCCCGCACAACCGAAGCACCCACCGGGTCGTGTCCCTCGTCGTGGTGTTGGGGATCAACTGGCGGGCGCGTTCGGGGTGTTGGGTAGCGCGGGGGCGCTTTCGGGGAGTTCGCGGTAGATCTCGCTCATGCTGCCTTCGGGGAGGTAGCGGC
>NZ_JBQQCG010000036.1:0-108423 GCF_052245575.1 Streptomyces sp. 2A115
GTAATAAGGAGGTCAAGAATTCGTTAGGGGCTCGAAGCAACGGAATAGTTGCCCGAGCGCACGGGGTTCACCATGCACGCATCCCGCACGGATCACGTATCACCCCCTGCTCTCTGCTGCCCTGGAGGCTCCACCCAATGACCCAGACAACGACGGACCACCGCACGCGAAGGCCGAGCGGCAGCGGAATCGTCCCGGTACTGGCCTTCGCGGGCATCGTTGTCGCGGTGATGCAGACCCTGCTCGTGCCGGTCATCAAGGACCTGCCGGAGCTGCTGGGCACCTCGCCCAGCAACGCCACCTGGGTGCTGACCTCGACCCTGCTCGCGGGCGCCGTGGCCACGCCGATCATGGGACGCCTCGGTGACCTCTACGGCAAGCGGCGGATGCTGATCCTGAGCCTGACCGTGATGGTCGTGGGCTCGCTGATCGCCGGTTTCACAAGTGAGTTGCTCGTGATGATCGTCGGCCGCGCCCTTCAGGGCTTCGCGATGGGCGCCATCCCTCTGGGTATCGGCCTGATGCGCGACGAGCTGCCGCGCGAGAAGCTCGGCTCGGCGATGGCCCTGATGAGCTCCTCGATCGGCGTCGGCGGCGGTCTCGCTCTCCCGGTCGCCGCCCTGGTCGCGCAGAACGCCGACTGGCACGCGCTGTTCTTCCTCTCCGCCGGCCTCGGCGCCCTCTCGATCCTGCTCACCGTCCTCGTCGTACCGGAGTCCAAGGTCCGCGCCGAGGGCACCTTCGACGTCCTGGGCGCCCTCGGCCTCTCCGCGGGACTCGTCCTCTTCCTCCTGCCCATCACCAAGGGCAGCGACTGGGGCTGGACGTCGGGCACCACGCTCGGCCTGTTCGGCGCGGCCGCGGTCGTCCTCTTCCTCTGGGGCGTGATGGAGCTGCGGATCAAGGCCCCGCTGGTCGACCTGCGCACCACGGCCCGCCCCGCGGTGCTGTTCACCAACCTCGCCTCGATCATGGTCGGCGTCGCCTTCTACGCCGTCTCCCTCGTCCTGCCCCAGCTGCTCCAGCTGCCCGTCTCGACCGGTTACGGCCTCGGTCAGTCGATGGTCGTCGCGGGCCTGTGCGTGGCACCGCTCGGCCTGACGATGATGTTCACGGCGCCGGTGTACGCCCGGATCTCCGCCAGGTACGGCCCCAAGGTCACGCTGATGATCGGCATGCTGATCATCGCGATCGGTTACGGCGCCGGACTCGGCCTGATGAGCGCCGCCTGGCAGACCGTCGTCATCGCGGTCGTCCTGGGCGCGGGCATCGGCCTCGCGTACTCCTCGCTCCCCGCGCTGATCGTCGGCGCCGTCCCGCCGTCGGAGACCGGCGCGGCCAACGGCCTCAACTCGCTGATGCGCTCGATCGGCACGTCCGTGTCGAGCGCCGTCATCGGCATGGTGCTGGCGAACACGGCGAACAACGTGAACGGCGTCGCGATCCCCACGATGCACGGCTTCCGCGTCTCGTTCCTGATCGCCACGGGCGCGGTCCTGGTCGGCCTGCTGTTCGCGGTGTTCCTGCCGAGCCAACGGCAGGCGACCAAGCCTCGGCTGCGCGCCGCCAGCGAGGAGGACGCAGCGGTGGAGCGCGCGCACGAGGTGCTCGGAGGCTTCCGCGGCCGGGTCCTCGACGCCGAGGGCGGACCGATCGCCCGTGCCAAGGTCACGCTGATCGACCGTCGCGGCCGCCAGGCGGGCGCGACGCTCTCGGCGGAGGACGGCAGCTACGCGCTCGCCGTGCCCACCGATGGCGCGTACGTCCTGGCCGCCAGGGCCACCGGCCACGGCCCGCGCGCCTCGTCGGCGACGCACGCCGGCGACGACCGTCCGGTCGAGGTGGACCTGGCACTGCCGAGCGAGAAAGCAGGCGTACCCGCCTGACCGAACGGCGCCCCGCCTGACCGAACCTGCCCCTTCAGCACCCCCGCACGCACCCCCGCCGCCGACGCCGCGGGGGTGCGGTGCACCATGGGTCCCCACAGCCTCGAACCCGACGGAGGAACCCCATGCCCGCGGCACCCAAGCCGGAGATCCTCGCCGCCTTCGAGGCCGCCAAGGGGTTCATGCCCGTGGGCGAAGGGCTCGCGCTGTACGAGGCCGCCGTCGAGGCGGGCCGGCTGGGATTGCCGCTCCTGGAAGTGGGCACGTACTGCGGCCGCTCAACGATCCTGCTCGCCGACGCGGCGCGCGAGGCCGGGGTGACGGCGATCACGCTCGACCACCACCGCGGCAGCGAGGAGCAGCAGCCGGGCTGGGAGTACCACGACCCCACGACGGTCGACCCCGAGCTCGGCGCCATGGACACGCTCCCCACCTTCCGCCGTACGCTCCACAAGGCGGGCCTGGAGGACCACGTGGTCGCGATCGTCGGCCGCTCACCCCAGGTCGCCGACTTCTGGACCTCCCCCCTGGGCTTCGTCTTCATCGACGGCGGCCACACGGACGAACACGCGACCGGCGACTACGAGGGCTGGGCACCCCATGTCGCCGAGGGCGGCCTCCTGGCCATCCACGACGTCTTCCCGAACCCGACGGACGAGCTGACCGGCCAGGCCCCGTACCGGGTCTACCTCCGGGCCCTGGAGTCCGGCGCGTTCACCGAGATCTCGGCGACCGACTCGCTGCGTGTGCTGCGGCGAACGGGGGCGGGGATCTGAGCGCGCCGTTAGAGTCGCAGACGTGTCATACGTCGGCCCCGACTTCGATCCTTCCCGCACCCCGCGCCGCACCCTGCGCGGCCGCGGCCCGCTGACCGTCGCCGTCGCCGCGCTCGTGCCGGGCGCGCTGGCGGGCTGGCTGGTGTGGCAGGCGGTTGGGGACTCCGGTGGGGACGGTGACGGGCCGTCGGTGGCGCAGTCGGCGTCATCGTCCGGTGAGGCGGCCGGGTCCGGTGAGGCGGCCGGGTCCGGTGAGGCGGCCGGGTCGCCGAGTACCGCGGACGATGGCAAGGAGCCGAGCAAGTCGTCCTCGCCCTCCCCCTCGGCCGCGACATCCCGCCCCGCGGCCTCGGGCCCCCTCAAAGGCAAGGTCGTCGTCATCGACCCCGGCCACAACCCGGGCAACTTCCAGCACACGACCGAGATCAACCGCAAGGTGAACATCGGCACGAACTGGAAGGAGTGCGATACGACAGGCACGTCCACCAACGCCGGTTACACAGAAGCCCGGTTCACCCTCGACGTCTCGCGGCGCCTGCGCACGCTGCTCGAACAGCAGGGCGCCACCGTGAAGTTCACGCAGGACGGCGACCGCACGTGGGGCCCGTGCGTGGACGAACGGGCCCGGATCGGCAACAAGGCGGACGCCGACGCCGTGGTCTCGGTCCACGCGGACGGCTCGGCGAACGGCAACCGCGGCTTCCACGTGATCCTGCCCGGCTCGGTGACCTCCGGCGCCGCCGACACCCGGCCGATCGTCGCCCCCTCCCGCGAACTCGGCGAGCGCATCGCCGGCAACTTCGTCCGCGTCACCGGCAGCGCGCCCTCCAACTACGTCGGCGACGGCACCGGTCTCGACGTCCGGAAGGACCTCGGCGGTCTCAATCTGTCAACGGTTCCGAAGGTGTTCATCGAATGCGGCAACATGCGCGACAGCAAGGACGTGCTGCTGCTCACCAGTGAGGCCTGGCGACAGAAGGCGGCGCAGGGAATCTCTGCGGGAATCGTGAGTTTCCTGCGCGGGTAGTGATCAGCGGGTTCATCCGGGCGGACACCCGTGTGGGCCGGACGATAGTGTCCTTCCTACGATGAGGGGCCACCCCCGCGCTTCACACGGCGGCCTGACGGCGACATGGTGACAGCGATGCCTCCACCGATGACGAGACGACTGACGAAGGACGACCTGAAGTGAATATCCGCTCCCTCACTCGAGGCGACGGCGTGGTGATCGGAGCAGCGGTATTGCTGTTGATCGCGTCGTTCCTCGAGATCTATTCCGTCGACGGGGCCTCTGACAGCGCCGACATCCCGAGCGCCTGGGGCAGTGGCCCGGTCCTCATGAGCGTCACCCTGGCCGGCGTCATCGGCGCCGCGCTGATCGTCGTCTCCCACGGCCTGCCGCAGGTGCCGAAGGTCGCCGGTCTCGACCTCGGCCAGTTCGGCACCGCGTTCACGGTCTTCGCCGCGTGGAGCGCACTCGGGAACATCTTCGACCCGGCCGGCGGCTTCGACAACAACGGTGCGCCCGACACGATCGGCGCCGGCATGGGCCTCATCCTCAGCCTGATCGCCACCCTGGTCCTCGCCGGCGCCGCGATCGCCGCCCCCTTGGTCCCGGCCCTGAAGGGCCCCCTCCTCCCCGCCCCCAAGCCCCCCACCCTCCAGCCCTACGGCGGTCAGCCGCAGGGTGGTTACGGCTACCCGGGCGCCGGCGCCCAGCAGCCGGGTCAGCCTGGGCAGCAGTCCTTCGGCGGCCAGCCTCCCTTCGGCGGTCAGCCGCAGCAGGGGCAGCCGTTCGGTGCCCAGCCCGGTGGTCAGCCGCAGCAACCGCAGGCCCCCCAGGCGCAGCAGCCCGCCGGGGACTTCTCGCCGTTCTGGTTCGCCGTGCCGGTGCCGCGTCCGCTGTTCGCGGAGGACGGTTCGCCGACGCCGATCGCCGAACTGGCTCCGGGTACCTGGTACTTGGCCGTCGAGCAGCGCGGCCCGAGCCTGGTGGCGCAGACGCAGGACGGCCGCCGGGGCGTTCTTCAGGACACGAGCGGTATCCAGCGCGGCTGACGCCCCAGCTTCCCGTTCTCACGGCCCCTCACTTCGGAGCTCTTCCGAGTGGGGGGCCGTTCCCATACAGTCACCCGGATCCGGTCCAAAGTCTGACGATGCGTCAGGAGGCTTGCATGCGACTAGGTCTCGCACTCGGCTATTGGGGACGCGGCCCCTCCGCGGACCACGTGCCGCTGGCGCAGGAAGCCGAACGGCTCGGCTACGACTCCGTATGGACCGCCGAGTCCTGGGGCTCCGACGTCTTCACACCGCTCACCTGGATCGCCGCCCAGACGTCAAGGATCAAGCTGGGCACGGCGATTGCCCAGATGGCGGCCCGCTCCCCCACCACGACCGCGATGCACGCTCTCACCCTCGACCATCTCTCCGGCGGGCGCGTGATGCTCGGCCTCGGGCTCTCCGGCCCGCAGGTCGTCGAGGGCTGGTACGGGCGCCCGTTCCCGAAGTCGCCGCTGACCGCGACCCGGGAGTACGTCGATGTCGTACGCCAAGTCCTCAGGCGCGAGGCCCCGGTCGAGCTGGACGGACGCTTCCACTCGCACCCGTACCGAGGAGCGGACGGGACGGGACTCGGCAAGGCACTCAAGCCGATCACCCACCCCCTCCGGTCCCAACTGCCCGTACTCCTCGGCGCCGAGGGCCCGAAGAACATCGCGCAGACGACGCGGATCGCGGACGGCTGGCTGCCGCTGTACTGGTCGCCGCTGCGCACCGATGTGTACGAGGCCTCGCTCGACGCCGCTCCCGACGGCTTCCTCGTCGCCCCCATGGCCCAGGCCCGGGTCTGCGACGACGTCGCCGAAGGGCTGCTCCCCGTGAAGGCGATGCTCGGCTTCTACATCGGCGGCATGGGGCACGCGGCCCGCAACTTCCACGCCGACCTGATGGCACGGATGGGCTTCGAGGAGGAGGCCCGCCGCATCCAGGAGCTCTTCCTCGCGGGCCGCCGCGAAGAGGCCGTACTCGCCGTGCCCGATGCCTTCGCCGACGAGATCTCCCTCGTCGGCCCGCGTGAACGGATCGCGGAGCGGCTGGAGTTGTGGCGGAAGGGGCCGGTGACGGATCTGCTGGTGCTGTCTCCCGACCCGCACACGCTGCGCGTACTGGCCGAGCTCAACTCCTAGCCGCTCTCACGCTCGCGATCCCCGGTGGGTTTCATCCGGGATTCAAGGGCTACTCGCAGGGCATGTCCCCTCGATATCGCAATGGTGCAAACCAGGCCGGCTCGGTCATCGCCATCGTCGCCGACATCATGGCGGTCATCCTCGGCCTCTGGATCCTGATGTACCTGCTGGACGCCAACCGGGGCAACGACTTCGTCCAGTTCATCCAGGACGCGGCCCGCTGGCTGGCCGGTTGGTCACATGACCTGTTCACGTTCGACGAGGCCTGGGCACGCGTCGTCGCCGGCTACGGCCTCGCCGCCGTCGTGTACCTCTTCGTGGGGCACGCGATCGCCAACCGTGTGCACCGCCACTGACGTCGGCGCATCCCTACTGGCAGCAGTCCGGGTCCAGGCCCGTCGGCAGGCGGTCGCCGCCGAACACCGCGCAGGTCGCCTCGTCCCCGCCGAGCGCCGCGACGGCGAGGAGGAGGGAGCCGGCGGTCCAGGAGGTGAGTTCCTCGGGCCACATCGCCCGGTCGTCGAAGACGTAGCCCGTCCAGTACAGGCCGGTGTCCGGGTCGCGCAGACACTGGATCCACTGGAGGATCTCCAGGGCCCGGTCGGACTCGCCCACGACCCAGAGCGCCAGGGCGAGTTCGGCGGACTCTCCGCCTGTGACCCACGCGTTGGGGACGACGCACCGTACGCCGACTCCGGGGACCACGAAGCGGTCCCAGTCCTTCTCGACGCGGGCCTTCGCCTCGGCGCCCGTCAGCGCGCCGCCGAGCACGGGGTAGTACCAGTCCATCGAGTAGCGGTCCTTGTCCAGGAACCGCTCCGGGTGGCGGCGTATCGCGTGCCGCAGCGCGCCGACCGCCAGCTCCCAGTCGGGCTGCGCCTCTTCGCGCTGCTCGGCGATGGCGAGGGCGCAGCGCAGGGCGTGGTGGATGGAGGAACTGCCGGTCAGCAGGGCGTCGTTGACGGGCGTCCCGTCGTCCTCGCGCTTCCAGCCGATCTGCCCGCCGGGTTGCTGGAGTTCCAGGACGTACTCCACGGCCGCGTACACCGTCGGCCACATCCGGTCGAGGAACGTGTCGTCGCCGGTGGCCAGGTAGTGGTGCCAGACGCCGACGGCTATGTACGCGCAGAAGTTGGTCTCACGGCCGCGGTCGGTGACGTCGTGGCAGTCGCCGTCGGCGTAGGCCGCGTACCAGGAGCCGTCGTCGTTCTGGTGCCGGGCCAGCCACTCGTACGCCCGCCCGGCGGCCTCGTGCTCGCCGGCCGCGTCCAGCGCCATGGCGGCCTCGGTGTGGTCCCACGGGTCGAGGTGGTGCCCGCGGAACCACGGTATGGCGCCGTCCTCGTGCTGCACGTCCAGGATGCCCCGGACGGTCTGCGCGGCCTCTTCCGCGGTGAGCACCCCGGTCAGGACGAGGTGTTCCGTACGAGGGGTCGTCACGAAGCGTCCACCGAGGCGTCGGTCGAGGTGTCGGCGGCCGCGTCGGCCAGGCCCAGGCTGCCGGGCAGGTGCGGCTTGGTCGCGTACGCCACGAAGCTCTTGCCGATCAGCGGGTTGAGCGCCTGCTCGGCGACCTTCGTCGCGAGGGGCTTCTTCATGATGTCCCAGACCAGGAGCTTGTGGTACGCCCGCACCGGCAGCGCCTTGTCGTTGTCGACGCCGAACGCGCACTTGAGCCACCAGTAGGGCGAGTGGAGGGCGTGCGCGTGGTGGGTGCCGTACGGCCGCAGGCCCGCCTCGCGGATCTTGCCGAGCAGTTCGTCCGCCTTGTAGATGCGGATGTGGCCGCCCTCGACCTCGTGGTACGCGTCCGACAGCGTCCAGCAGACCTTCTCGGGCCCGTAGCGCGGGACGGTGATGGCTATTCGCCCGCCCGGCCTGAGCACGCGGACCATCTCGGCGAGTACGCCCTTGTCGTCCGGGATGTGCTCCATCACCTCGGAGATGATGACGACGTCGAACGACTCGTCGGGGAAGGGGAGTTGGAGTGCGTCGCCCTCCATGGCGGTGGCGGTGGCGCCCTCCGGGGCCTCACCCGCCTCCTTCATCGCGGCGAACCACTTGGCGACCTCGCGGATCTCCTCGGCGTTCTGGTCCAGTGCGACGACCTGGGCGCCACGCCGGTAACACTCGAAGGCGTGTCGGCCGGCCCCGCATCCGAGATCCAGCACACGGTCCCCCGGGGCGAGCGGGAACCGGGAGAAGTCGACGGTCAGCACGTGGCCCTGCTTTCACGGTGGGGGGTGTCAACTGCGGTGTCGGCAGTGTCAACTGCGGTGTCAGCGGTGGCAGTCGGTGCGGCGACGCCCATGTCCGGAGAGGCCGCGGGGCGGCTCGGAGCCCCGCCCGCGCCGGAGGACGCGATCGCCTCGCGGTACCGGGCCACAGTGCCCTCGGCGGCCTTGGCCCAGGTGAACCGTTCCAGCACGCGTGCGCGCCCGGCGGAGCCGAGCCGTACTCGAAGTGCCGGGTCACCGAGCAGCCGGCTCAGCCCGGTGGCCAACGCCCCCGCGTCGCCGGGCGGGACGGCCAGGCAGGTCTCGCCGTCGGGTCCGGTGACCTCCGGGATGGCCCCGCCGGTCGTGGCGACGAGGGGCGTGCCGGTCGCCATCGCCTCGGCGGCGGGCAGCGAGAACCCCTCGTAGAGGGAGGGGACGCAGGCGACTTCGGCTGACCGTATGAGGTCGACGAGCTCCGCGTCCGAGATGCCCTTCACGAACTCGACGGCGCCTTCGAGGCCGTACCGCTCGATGACCTGGGCGACCGGCCCGTCCTCGGCGCGCTTGCCGACGACGACGAGGTGCGCGGCCGGGTGCTCGGTGCGGACCTTGGCGAGCGCCTCGACGAGGAAGACAAGCCCCTTGAGGGGGACGTCCGCGCTGGACGTGGTGACGATCCGCCCCGGGATCTGCGCCACGGACGGATCCGGCGAGAAGAGGTCGGTGTCGGCGCCGATGTGGACGACGTGGATGCGGTCGTCTCGTACGCCGAGGTGGTCGATGATCTCCTGGCGGGAGGTGCCGGAGACGGTGAGGACGGAGGGGAGGCGGGGCGCGACCCGCTTCTGCATGCGGGTGAACCCGTACCAGCGCCGTACGGACGCCCGTTTCCGCCAGTCCGTCGCCGCGTCCAGCTCCAACTGCCGGTCCACGGTGATGGGGTGGTGGATGGTGGTGACGAGCGGGGCGCCCATGTCCCCCAGCAACCCGTATCCGAGCGTCTGGTTGTCGTGCACGACATCGAAGTCACCGCGCCGGGCGCGAAGATGGCGGCGGGCACGGAAGGAGAACGTCATCGGCTCGGGGAAGCCGCCGGTCCGCATCGTCCCGTACTCGACGGCGTCGATCCAGTCGCGGTACTCACCGGCCTTCGGGTTCCGAAAGGGGTCCGGGTGGCGGTACAGGTCGAGGCTGGGCAGTTCGGTGAGGGAGAGCCCGTCGAGGCCCTCTCCGGAGTCGAGCACCGGATAGGGCTGGGAGCCGATGACCTCGACCTGGTGACCGAGGCGGACGAGTTCACGCGAGAGGTGTCGTACGTAGACGCCCTGGCCGCCGCAGAACGGGTTCCCTTTATAGGTGAGGAGCGCGATGCGCAGCGCTCGGTCGCCGTCGGCGGCCGAGCCCTCCTCGGGGCCGGTCTCCATGGCCTCATGGGTCACTCTCGGCCCCCTTCTTCCAGCATGTTCCCGCGAGATTACTTCGGGACGGTAATCTAGAACAAGTTACAGACTTGATCGTTCAGGGAGCACTGAATGTACCGGCAGGTAGCCCCCATGTGAGCGGTGGATCAGGTGATTCACGCCACGACGAGGCCTGCTCTGCGATCACCCCATCCGCCCCACCAGCCCCAACCGACCGCTGTTGCACGAACGTCACGGAACGGGACCCATGCCTGCGGAAGCGAAGACTGCGGCGAAGGCCGCGCAGCCGGCGGTACGGGCCGCACAGCCGGCCACTCCCCCGCTCACCGAGCGTCAGGAGGCGCGGCGGCGGCGCATCCTGCACGCGAGCGCACAGCTGGCGAGCCGGGGCGGCTTCGACGCGGTGCAGATGCGGGAGGTCGCGGAGTCCTCGCAGGTGGCCCTCGGCACGCTCTACCGCTACTTCCCCTCCAAGGTGCATCTGCTGGTCGCGACGATGCAGGACCAGCTCGCGCACATGCACGGCACCCTGCGCAAGAAGCCGCCGGCCGGTGACACGGCCGCCGAGCGCGTCGCCGAGACCCTGATGCGGGCGTTCCGCGCCCTCCAGCGCGAGCCGCACCTCGCCGACGCGATGGTGCGCGCCCTCACGTTCGCGGACCGCAGCGTCAGCCCGGAGGTGGACCAGGTCTCCCGCCAGACCACGGTGATCATCCTGGACGCCATGGGCCTCGACGACCCGACTCCCGCCCAGCTCTCGGCCGTCCGCGTCATCGAGCACACCTGGCACTCGGCCCTCATCACCTGGCTCTCGGGCCGCGCCTCGATCGCCCAGGTCAAGATCGACATCGAGATGGTGTGCCGTTTGATCGACCTGACGGACCCGGACACACAGAGTTAGACCCTGTCGCCAGGAGTGCCACTGCGACAGGGCCGGACACGCGAAAAAACCACGAGACGCACGCGAAGCGCCGACCGGCGCACGCGAAGGACCTACGAGACGGGTTCCCTTCGCCGGCATTACCCGGATCAGGTCACTGGGGGTCGCCTTCCAGTCTTCCGACCTTTCGGTCTTCCGACCTTCCAGCCTCTCAGCCCGACCGTCGACGTCGGCCCCAGCGGATGCCGAAGCGTCTCGCCAAAGTCGGCTACTCCGGTCGAACTCCCTCACTCGTCCCGTAGGCCACTTCCCATAATAGGACATTTGCCCGTGGATGAAACCCCCTGAATAGTGATTTTTTACGCGCTACTCCTCGGGCGGGAAGACCGCCTCCCCGCTCCCCAGCAGCGCGATCGTGATCGCCTCCACCGGGCAGCCCTCCGCCGCCTCCAGGATCTTCTCGTTGGCGTCCGTTTCGGGGTCCACCGGGTGGGACTGCATGGCGGAGTCGAGGCGGAAGGCGTCGGAGGCGTGGTGGGTGCACTGGGCCGAGCCGATACAGAGGGAGCGGTCGACCTCGACGTGCCAGCGGTCGCCCATTCCGCTACGCCTCCCAGCCCGCGGGGAGATGGATCATCTTGTGTTCCAGGTACTCGCCGAAGCCCTCGGGACCGAATTCCCGCCCCAGGCCGGAGTTCTTGTAGCCGCCGAACGGGCCGAGCATGTCGAGGCTGAAGGTGTTGACGGAGTACGTGCCGGTGCGGACCTGGCGAGCGACGTCGATGCCGTGGGCCACGTCCGCGGTCCAGACGCTGCCGCTCAGGCCGTAGTCGGAGTCGTTCGCGATCTTCACCGCCTCGGCCTCGTCGCCGTACGGGAGCAGGCAGATCACCGGGCCGAAGATCTCCTCCCTCGCGATCCGCATGGAGTTGTCGACGTCACCGAAGAGCGTCGGCTCGACGTACCAGCCGCGGTCCAGGCCGGGTGGGCGGCCGCCGCCCGTGAGGATCTTGGCGCCTTCCTCCTGCCCGATGCGGATGTAGTCGAGGTTGCGCTGCTGCTGCCGCTTGGCGACCAGGGGGCCGACCTGCGTCGCCGGGTCCAGCGGGTCGCCGACCACCAGCGCGCTCGCCGCCGCGGCGAAGGCCTCCGCGAACTCGTCGTAGCGCGAGCGGGGTACGAGGATGCGGGTCTGGGCGACGCAGGCCTGGCCGTTGTTCATCCAGGCCGCGGAGGCGATTCCCGGGACGGAGGTCTCGATGTCCGCGTCCGGCAGGACCACCGCCGCGGACTTGCCGCCCAGCTCCAGGGTCACGCGCGTGAGATTGCGGGACGCGACCTCCATGACGCGCCTGCCCGCGGCGACCGAACCGGTGAAGGAGACCTTGTCGATGCCGGGGTGCCCGACGAGGTACTCGCTGACCTCGCGGTCCGCCGGCAGGATCGACAGCACGCCCTCCGGCAGCCCGGCCTCCTGCGCGATCTCGCCGAGTATGTACGCGTCCAGAGGCGACTCGGGCGAGGGCTTGAGCACGACCGTGCAGCCGGTCAGCAGGGCCGGCGCGAGCTTGGCAGCCGCCACGAACTGCGGGACGTTCCAGGGGACCACGGCCGCCACGACTCCCACCGGCTCACGCCGGACGAGGATGCGGCCGAGCACTCCGTCGCGCGTCTCCTCGTACGTGTAGTCGCGTGCGACCGTGATCGCCGCGTCCCACACCATCATCGCGCCGAGGGCCTGCGCGAGGACGCTCCAGGAGTACGGGGAGCCGTTCTCGGAGGAGATGACGCGGGCGATCTCCTCGTGACGTACGGCGATGGCGTCCTTGATCCGGGTGACGACCTCGATGCGCTCGTCGAGGGACATCCGTGGCCAGGGGCCCTCGTCGAACGCGGTCCGCGCGACGGCGACGGCGCGGTCGACGTCCTCCCGCGAGGCGTGCGGCACCCGGCCGATGACCTCTTCGGTGTGCGGGGAGATCACCTCGATGACGTCGTTGCCCAGGGGAGCGGCCAACTCCCCGCCGATGAACAGTTGTCCGTGTTCCACGAGATCGGTCATGACCGACTGCCTCTCCGGGGAGACTCTCTGAATTCTCTGGTCGCTGGTTCTCTGGTTCTCTGGCTTCTCTGGTTCCCAGGTCTTCCTGACGGTGCATCAGGCACTGGCACTGAAACTGATACCAGTTCTAGTTGGAGGAGTCCACGGACCTCACACCAGTTCGCCTGGTTGACTTGGGCTTCCAATGGAACTGGTTCTAGTTATAGTGGCGGGAGGCCGGCGACAGGGGAGCCCATGGCACAGGTGACCGACCACGGTGGGGGCGTACGATCCATCGAGGTCCCCATCCCGGACAATCCCCTCGGGTACACGCTCGTGTACGTCGTGGACACCGATCGCGGGCCGGTGCTGATCGACACGGGCTGGGACGACCCGGCGTCCTGGGACGCGCTCACCGAGGGGCTGGTCGCGTGCGGTACGTCAGTCGGCGAGATTCACGGTGTGGTGATCACCCATCACCATCCCGACCACCACGGCCTGTCGGCCCAGGTGCGGGAGGCGTCCGGCGCGTGGGTGGCCATGCACGCCGCCGACATCTCGATCGTGCGGCGGGCGCGTGAGACGAGGCCCGAGCGCTGGTTCGCGTACATGGCGGTCAAGTTGACCGCGTCGGGCGCGCCCGAGGAGCATGTCGCGCCCCTGCGCACGGCCCGCTCCCGCAACCTGCCCGGCCTCTCCCCCGCACTCCCCGACCGTGAGATCGTCCCCGGCGAACTCCTCGACCTCGCGGGCCGCCGTCTCCGCGCGATCTGGACACCGGGCCACACGCCCGGCCACGTCTGCCTCCACCTGGAGGAGACCCACCCGGACCAACTGCGGGGCCACGGCCGCCTGTTCTCCGGCGACCACCTGCTCCCGAGGATCACCCCGCACATCGGCCTCTACGAGGACCCGAACGACGACTCGGTCCCGGACCCCCTCGGCGACTACCTCGACTCCCTCGAGCGGATCGGCCGCCTCGGCCCGGCGGAGGTCCTCCCGGCCCACCAGCACACGTTCATTGACGCACCGTCCCGCGTACGGGAGTTGCTCACGCACCACGAGTCCCGCCTCACCGATCTCCTCTCCCTCCTCACCACCCCGCTCACTCCCTGGCAGCTCGCGGAACTCATGGAGTGGAACCGCCCCTGGGACCAGATCCCGTACGGCTCACGGAACATCGCGGTCTCGGAGGCGGAGGCCCACCTGCGCCGACTGGTGAAGCTGGGGCGGGCGGAGGCGGTGACGGGGAGCGATCCGGTGACGTATGTGGCGGTGTGACGGGGCACCACGCATGTGTTCCGCGCGATCTTGGTGACATGCAGCGGAACGTCGGTAAGCGTGCTGGTAACACTTCGCGTTCAGGGATACGAATTCGACGCGACGCCCATTCAGCGAGCGTCCACCCCTGGACGCCGGAATCTTTCATCGGATCGGCGCCTCTACGTCGCCGTCAACGCGGCGACCAACTCATCCAGGCTCTTTGGGCGCCAATCGAAGGTGTCGGTCCTCTTCGGAGGATCCCCACCTGGTCGCTGAACGTAGGCGGTTCGCATTCCCACCGCATGAGCTGCGCGAAGGTCCCAGGCGTGGGCGGCGACCATCAACACGCGCTCTGACGGACATCCTGCCGCGTCCACCGCGAGCTGGTAGACCTCCGGTGCGGGTTTGTAGGCCTGAGCGTCTTCGGCGGACAAGGCCTGGTGCCAGCGCAGCCCGGCGTATGCGTTGAGACGGAGCAGCGTCGCGCGACTGGCATTGGAGAGCCCCAGTACGGGAAATCGCCGCGCGAGGCGCGTGAGTCCGGCGATGGAGTCGCCCCAGGGCTTGAGGCGCCGACCCGCGGTAGCCAGTCGCTCGATGGCCACCGGGTCGGTGAGCCCGGCACAGTCGGCTACGCGCTGAGCTGCCTCGCGGTCGATGATCTCAGTGTTGGCGTATGCCCGGCCTTCCATCTCGATGCGTTGTTGCGCGTGCTCGACATGCTTTTGCCACACCGTGAGCAGCTGGTCGACAGACGCATCGTCGGACGCGGGCACAGCCTCGCGAACGGCCGCTCGAAGTCCACCTGGCTCGTCGACCACCGTTCCGAGAACGTCAAAGACGACAACTTCGATGTCACATGCCTCGGCCATCCGGTCTCCCAGTCCTAGTCGCGTCGCCGGTTCAGCAGGTGACGATTGTCGCTCGACCTAACATCACCGGTCAAGATGGTGACGCAGCATTCGCATTCGTGAGTGGCAACCCAGATCGGCGGGGGCGGCTTTGAGCAGCAGCTCAAACCACTCGAAACAGGGAACGCCGGGCCAGTTCGAAACACCCCTAGGACAACATGCCGCATATCAACTGCTCGGCGTCACCCAGGACTTCGAGCTCCCGTGCCGTCATGGTCCGATTGGCGGCCCGCCGCAGGCGTGCCTCTACTAGGCCCTCCTCCGTCACCTCGTGCGCGTTGCCGTCCAACAGTGCGGCGAGCATCGCTCCGGCCGGCTCCGCCAACGGTTCGTCGCCGACCGCGACCTGGGCGAGGATCACAGCCGACGTGCCCCAGTCCAGACCGGGCGGGCCTTCCTCGGAGTTGTCCCAGTCGATCACGTGGGGGCCGTCCGGGGTGAGCATCACGTTGTCCGGGTGCAGGTCGAGGTGGAGGACCCGGACGGCGGGATCGGTGGAGAGCCGGGCCGGCAGCGCGTGCAGGTCACGCAGCAGGCGGGCGAGCGTGGCTCCGGCATCCCGGGGCCCGAGCCGACCACCGCCGAACGCCTGCAACATGGTCGGCCCGGACAGCCGCTCCATCACCAGGTCCGTGCCGCGCGTGTCCGCCGACCGCACGCGCGGTACCGGGTAGCCGTGGCCGCGTACGTGCTCCATGACGGCCGCCTCGGCGCGCGCGTCACCGTAGCCGTCGTCCCGGTACCGGCGGAGCACCCAGCCCTCGTCCGCGTCGTCCGCGTCGCCTTCCAGGGCGTAGACATCAGCCGTACGGCCCGATCCGAGTAAGCCGCCGACCCTTAGATGGCCTAGATGTCGGTCTGGATGGCCGTGATGACTGCCCATGACGCGAAGTTACCGGCCCTCACAGCCGGGACTCAGCGTCCTGGCTACGGACCAGTAGAGTGAACAGGTCGTCATCACACCCGTACGGGGGGAAGCCGGTGCAAATCCGGCGCTGACCCGCAACCGTGTGCCGCCCGCGGTCCTGTAGCGGGCGGTGAGCCGGAATGCCCCGTGCGGACGTGACCGGCTCGCGTCACCGGGACCGCCGGTGACCGGCACCGTCGAGGCACACGGAGCCGAGCCGCCCGGGCATCTGGGCTGCCCGCTCCCCGCAGGGAGGCATCCGCCGATCATGTTTGTCCGCCGCAGCGCCGCGGTACTGGCCGCCACCGCCGTGATCGGCTCGGCGTTCGCGTCGGCCGCCCTCGCCGACGAGTCCCCCGGCGCGGCCCCTTCGCAGGCGATTCCCTCGGGCCTTTTCGGCAGCACCGACCCCACGTACGACGGCGTCTGGCGGCAGTCGCTCGCGCTGCTCGCCCAGCACACCGTGGGCGTGAACCCCGCCGCGAAGGCCGTCGACTGGCTCGTCGGACAGCAGTGCGCGAACGGGGCCTTCGCGCCCTACCGCGCCGACGCGACCGCGAAGTGCGACGCCAAGACCATGGTCGACACGAACGGCACCGCCGCCGCGGTGCAGGCCCTGGAGGCGCTCGGCGGGCACGACTCCGTGACCGGCGCGGCCGTGAAGTGGCTGAAGTCCGTACAGAACGAGGACGGCGGGTGGGGGTACGCCCCCGGCGGCGCCAGTGACGCCAACTCGACGTCGGTCGTGATCGGGGCCCTCCAGGCGGCGGACACCGACCCGGAGGACGTGCCGTCGAAGGGCGACAACACACCGTACGACGCGCTGCTCGCGTTCTCCGTCCCGTGCGACGAGGACGGCGGCGGCGCTCTCGCTTTCCAGCCCGACAAGAAGGGCGGGCTCGCGGCGAACGCGGACGCCACCGCGGCGGGTGTGCTCGGCGCGCTCGGCAAGGGGCTCGTCACGGAGGCCGGGGACGCCGGGGACACTTCGTCCGCGGACGAGTGTGCCGGCGGCGGCTCCCTCACGCGTGAGGACGCGGCGGCCAACGGTGCCGCGTACCTCGCCGACTCGCTCGCCAAGGACGGCTACCTGAAGTCCGCCCTCGCCGGTGCCGAGGACCAGCCCGACCACGGCAACACCGCCGACTCGGTCGTCGCGCTCGCCGCCGCGGGCCGGCCGGCCGGCGCCGGGAAGCCGCTGGCCTGGCTGGAGAAGAACTCCGGTACCTGGGCGGCGAAGAGCGGCCCGGCCGCGTACGCGCAGCTGATCTTCGCGGCGCACGCCACAGGCACGGACCCGCGTGACTTCGGCGGCGCCGACCTCGTGAAGCAGCTGGGCGCGACCGGCCCCGCGGGCCGGACATCCGACTCCACCTCCGACTCCTCGGCCGTCCCGAGCGACCAGGCGAAGGACGAGGAGGAGGACGACGACGGCGGGGTCAGCGTCTGGTGGATCATCGGCGTCGGCCTCGTCGGCGGCATCGGCGTCGGTTTCCTCATCAGCGGCCGCAACAAGAAGCAGCAGCCGTGACCCGCCACCGCCGCCGCCCGGCTCTGCTGGTCCTGGCTCTTCTGCTCGCCGTACTCGGAACGACGGCCGCGGCGGGGCAGGCCCAGGCGGCCGGCTACCGCTACTGGTCCTTCTGGGAGCGGGATTCCGACAGCGGTTCAGGAACAGGTACGGGTACGGGTACGGGTACGGGTACGGGTACGGGAGCGTGGGTGTACGCGACACAGGGGCCGTCGACCGCACGGCCCTCGGACGGTGACGTCCAGGGGTTCCGGTTCTCGGTGAGCGAGGACTCCAAGGACTCGGCGAAGCCTCGGGGCGAGGCGGACTTCGCGACGATCTGCGCGAAGACGCCCGCGCGGGACGGTTCGAAACGGGTCGGCCTTGTCCTCGACTTCGGCACGGCCTCGGACGCCCCGTCCGGCGAGACGCCGCCCCGTCCGCGTACGGCCTGCGCCCGCGTCGCCGCCGACGCGACGACGGCGGACGCGCTGGCCGCGGTCGCGAAGCCACTCCGGTACGACTCGAACGCTCTGCTGTGCGCGATCGCCGGTTACCCCCGCACGGGCTGCGGCGAGCCGGTCTCGGCCGACGAGCCGAGGGCCACCGCGTCGCGCCAGGGGGAGGGCGATTCCGGTGGCAGTGAATCCGGGAAGGGTGAGTCCAGGGAGGGTGGTTCCGAGGATCGTGGGCCGTCGGCGGGGTTGGTCGTCGGGGTCGCGGCGGTGGCCGCGCTCGGCGCGGCAGCGATCTGGCAGGCGCGTCGGCGCCGAGGCTGACGGGACCACCGCGATGACCCCCGACACCAACGGTCAGCCCGCCGCTACTGCCGTGCCCACGACTCCGGCCACCGTTTCCGACAAGGCCCAGCGAAAACTCCGCGCCCCCGAGGCCATCCGCTCCAACGCCCTGCACTCCGGCGCCTGGTGGCTCTGGGCCCTCGGCCTGGGAACGGCCGCCTCCCGCACCACGAACCCCCTCCTCCTGGCGCTGCTGATCGGCGTGGCCGGATACGTGGTGGCGGCCCGCCGGACAGCAGCCCCCTGGTCCCGCTCCTACGGTGCCTTCGTCAAACTCGCCCTCGTCGTACTCGTCATCCGCCTCGCCTTCGCCGTCCTCCTCGGCTCGCCCATCCCCGGCACGCACATACTTGTCACCCTGCCCGAACTCCCCCTCCCCGACTGGGCCCAGGGCATCCGCATCGGCGGACGGGTCACCGCGGAAGGCCTCGTCTTCGCCCTGTACGACGGCCTGAAACTCGCCACGCTCCTCGTCTGCGTGGGCGCGGCGAACGCCCTCGCGAACCCGGCCCGCCTCCTCAAATCCCTCCCAGGAGCCTTGTACGAGGCGGGAGTCGCCGTGGTCGTCGCGCTCACCTTCGCCCCGAACCTCATCGCGGACGTCCAGCGCCTGCGTGCCGCGCGCCGTCTGCGCGGCCGTCCCGACAACGGCATGCGCGGCCTGCTCCAGGTCGGACTCCCGGTCCTGGAGGGCGCGTTGGAGCGGTCTGTCTCCCTCGCGGCGGCGATGGACGCGCGCGGCTACGGCCGCAGCGCCGACGTACCGCCCACCGTCCGCCGCACCACCGCCGCGCTCACGCTCGGCGGCCTGGTCGGGGTCTGCGCGGGCACGTACGGCCTGCTCACCGCGGAAGGCGGCAGCTACGGCCTGCCCGTACTGCTCACCGGACTCGCCGCGGCCCTCGCCGGACTGTGGCTCGGCGGCCGCCGCTCGCTGCGCACGCGGTACCGGCCGGACGCGTGGGGCGTCCGCGCGTGGCTGGTCACCGCGTCCGGCGTGGCGGTCGCGACGACGCTGATCCTGTACGCCTCCTACGACTCCGCGGCCCTGCACCCCGGCGTCGTCCCCCTGACCGCGCCGACCCTCCCCCTCTGGCCCGCGGCGACGATCCTGCTCGGTCTCCTCCCTTCCTTCGTCGCCCCGAACCCGAACCCCAGCCCAAACGCCAGCCCGACCCCTGCCCCGCCCCCGCCCCTGAACCCCAAGGAGCAGCCCTCATGATCCGCTTCGAGGACGTCTCCGTGACGTACGACGGGGCGGCCGGACCCACCGTCCAGGGCATCGAACTCACCGTGCCCGAGGGCGAGTTGGTGCTGCTGGTCGGACCTTCCGGCGTTGGGAAGTCGACGGTGCTGAGCGCGGTGAGCGGACTGGTCCCACACTTCACGGGCGGCACCCTGCGCGGACGCGTGACGGTCGCGGGCCGTGACACGCGGACGCACAAGCCGCGTGAACTCGCCGACGTGGTCGGCACGGTGGGCCAGGACCCGCTGTCGCACTTCGTGACGGACACGGTCGAGGACGAACTCGCGTACGGAATGGAGTCGTTGGGCCTGGCTCCGGACGTGATGCGCCGCCGCGTCGAGGAAACCCTGGACCTGCTCGGCCTCGCCGACCTTCGCGACCGCCCCATCTCCACGCTCTCCGGCGGCCAGCAGCAACGCGTCGCGATCGGCTCGGTCCTCACCCCGCACCCCAGAGTCCTGGTCCTCGACGAACCGACCTCGGCCCTCGACCCGGCCGCCGCGGAGGAGGTCCTCGCCGTTCTCCAGCGCCTCGTCCACGACCTCGGCACGACGGTCCTCATGGCCGAACACCGACTGGAACGCGTCATCCAGTACGCCGACCAGGTCGCCCTCCTCCCCTCCCCGGGCGCCCCGCTGGTGCTGGGCACACCGTCCGAGGTCATGGCCGTGTCTCCGGTGTACCCGCCGGTCGTGGCCCTGGGCCGGCTCGCCGAGTGGTCGCCCCTGCCGCTGACGGTGCGGGACGCGCGGCGGCGGGCGGCGGCGTTGCGGGAACGGCTGGAGGGGGTCCCGTACGAGGCTGCGGGCTCGGGCATGGGCGCGGGAGCGGGCACGGAAGGAGGCGGAACGGAGGACGTACGCGGAACAGAACACACCGCCCCGTCTCCCCGCCGCACGCGACTCTTCCGTAAGCGCACTCCCGAGTACCCCCCAGCCCCAACTCCCCTGCGGCCGGCGGTGGTCGACAACCTCGCCGTCCGCCGAGACCGCACCGAGGTGCTCCACCACGTCACCCTCGCCGTCGCCCCCGGCGAGACCGTCGCCCTCATGGGCCGCAACGGCGCCGGGAAGTCCACGCTGCTCTCCGCGCTCGTCGGCCTGGTCGCGCCCGCGGCGGGATCCGTACGAGTCGGTGGCGTCGAGCCCCATCGCACGGCTCCCCGTGACCTCGTCCGCCGCGTCGGCCTCGTACCCCAGGAGCCCCGCGACCTGCTGTACGCGGACACGGTGGCCGCCGAGTGCGCGGCGGCCGACGGTGACGCGGGCACCGAGCCGGGCACGTGCCGGGCCCTGGTGTCCGAGCTGCTTCCGGGCATCGAGGACGACACGCACCCGCGGGACCTCTCCGAGGGGCAGCGGCTCGCGCTGGCGCTGGCCGTCGTCCTCACGGCCCGCCCGCCGCTGCTCCTTCTCGACGAGCCGACCCGCGGCCTCGACTACGCGGCGAAGTCCCGCCTGGTCACGGTCCTGCGGGGCCTGGCGGCCGAGGGTCACGCCATCGTCCTGGCCACCCACGACGTGGAACTGGCCGCCGAGCTCTCCCACCGGGTCGTCATCCTCGCCGACGGCGAACCCGTCGCCGACGGCCCGACGGCCGCGGTCGTCGTCGCCTCCCCGTCCTTCGCGCCCCAGGTCGCGAAGATCCTCGCCCCGCAGAAGTGGCTCACGGTGACCCAGGTACGCGAGGCGCTCCGCGCGCCCGGACGGGAAGAGGGAGCGAACCTGTGAGTCGGCCTCAAGCACCGCTGATTCAGCCCCAAGCCCGTCCGAGTCAGCCCCAAGCCCGCCCCATCCGCCTGGGCCCCCGCTCCCTCGCCACCCTCGCCCTCGTCAGCGCCATCGGTCTGGCCGCACTCACCTGGCCCTTCTTCAGCGGGCCGACCTCCCAGGTCGGCGCGCACTCGAAGGACGCGCCATGGCTCTTCGCCGGGCTGCTCGTCCTGCTGGTCGGGGTCGTCTCGGCGGCGATCTCCGAGTCCGGGCTGGGTCCGAAGGCCGTCGCCATGCTCGGTGTGCTCGCCGCGACCGGTGCCGCGCTGCGGCCGATCGGGGCCGGGACGGCGGGGATCGAGCCGATGTTCTTTCTGATGGTGCTGAGTGGGAGGGTGCTGGGGCCGGGGTTCGGGTTCGTGCTCGGGGCGGTCACGATGTTCGCGTCCGCGCTGCTCACGGGCGGGGTCGGGCCGTGGATGCCGTTCCAGATGCTGTCCATGGGCTGGTTCGCGATGGGCGCGGGGCTGCTGCCGGGTCCCGACCGGCTGCGGGGCCGGGGTGAGCTGGTCCTGCTCGCCGCGTACGGATTCGCGGCCGCCTTCGCGTACGGCACGTTCATGAACCTGGCCGGCTGGCCCTTCATGGACGCCTTGGCGTCGAACGTCGCCTTCGACCCGCACGACGGCGTGGACACCAACCTGGCCCGCTTCGTCGCGTACTGCCTGGCCACCTCCCTCGGCTGGGACCTGGGCCGGGCGGTGGTGACCGTCGTCCTGACCCTCACTCTGGGCGCGACCGTCCTCAAGGCGCTGCGCCGGGCCACGCGGAGGGCGGCTTTCGAGACCCCGGTCACGTTCGAGCCGAGCTGATCCGCGGCCCGCGTCACACGCGGGCAGACAGTTCGCGCACGCCCTCGCACGGTCCGTTACGAGAGGCGTGAAGCACCCCACAGGACGTGGATCACATACGAAGCCGGATCGTAGACCCATGAGCGTGGCATGTACGCGCCCGCACCCACTCTGACCTGCGAATTGAGACGCGCATCACAAACTCGACTTTCACCCCACATGCGACCACAACTAGTAAAAGGGGTGATTGCGGACGCGGCGCGAGCCTGTTTCTCTGGAGGAGTCGCAAGGCGCCGACGTGCCCACCCGGGCCTCGGCGCCGACGCATGCCGGGCCCGTGTCACGAGCCCATGTCACGAGTCCGTGTCACGGCGTACGAGCGGCCGCCCCGTCCCCGAAGAAAAGGTTCTACGTGTCCATCTCCACCCGCGTCCGCCGCATCGCCACTCCGAAGAAGGCCCTCACCGGTGCCGCCGTGGCCGCCGCCACCGCCGGCATGGTGCTCGCGGCGGCCCCCGCCGAGGCCGCGACCCCCACGGCGGCCTCGGCCTCCTCCACCTCGGCCAAGGCGATCGCGCACAAGATGATCCCGAACGCCGCGCAGTTCGCCGCGTTCAGCAAGATCGTCGAGCACGAGAGCGGCTGGGACGTCGACGCGACGAACTCCTCGTCCGGTGCCTACGGTCTGGTGCAGGCGCTGCCCGCGTCGAAGATGGCTGCGGCGGGCTCGGACTGGAAGACCAGCGCCGCCACGCAGATCGAGTGGGGCCTGGACTACATGAACGACCGCTACGGCAGCCCGATCGGCGCCTGGAACTTCTGGCAGGCGAACGGCTGGTACTGACCGGCCCGCACGGCACCGCACACGCGAAGGCGGCGGCCCCCATCCCGGGGCCGCCGCCTTCACCGTATGAGAGGGCAAATTTTTCCAGGCCTTCATGATGGTGCGGTCAACCACCTTTCCTCGTCGTCCCGTTGTTGTTCTGCAACCGCCGATTCACCAACTGGGCGGGCGCGCCGGCAACCGGCTCCGCTGCCCTTCCGCCGTGGTGGCCTGAATTTCCGGACTGCCAGTCAACCCTCCGCCTTTAATTCAGACTTCGTCGTCGGCCGCGAAATTTGGTCCGTCATCCATCCGGTAGCCCCTGGCTGTTGGGACGATGGGGAGACCGGGATGTGCGCATCGAGGAGGCGACCCGGGCCGCCGCCGCCCGGGGCTCGCGGTATCCGCGGCGCGGTGCCCGCCGCCAGGCAATGTATCGCGGGTGGGGCCAGATCGGCTTACGCGGGCAGCGTGCGCATGGCGAAGCTGGACGCGATGGTGACACCGGCGATCCAACTGGCCGTCAAGGCCTCGTTCATCGTCGTGCTGCTCATCGGCGGCATACGGGTCGCCGACCGGCAGGGATCGATCGCCGATCTCGCCGCCTTCCTGCTGTACATGATCTATCTGGTGGAGCCGATCGGCACGCTGTTCCAGTCCCTCAGCACCATGGAGCAGGGCATGGGCGCATACCGGAGGGTGATGGAAGTGCTGGACCTGCCCACGGAGCAGGACGCCGCATCCGGATCGGGGGCTCAGGCGTCGTACCGAGCTGACGGCAGCGGCGGGCGGCCGCGGGAACCCGCACTGGAGTTCCGGGACGTGTGGTTCGGCTACGAACCGCGACGCCCCGTCCTGCACGGCGTGACCTTCGCGGTGCAGGAGCACTCCCATGTCGCTCTGATCGGCAGCTCAGGGGTCGGAAAATCCACCGTCTTCGCACTGATCGAGCGGTTCTACGACCCGGATCGCGGCCGGATTCTCTTCGACGGCCGTGACGTACGAGCGATCGGCCGAGCGGACCACCGGGCCCGGGTAGGCCTGGTGGAGCAGCATGCCCCGGTGCTGTACGGCACGCTGCGGGAGAACCTGACGTACGCCGTCCCGGACGCCGGACAGGACGAGCTGGACCGGGTGGTCGAGCTGGCGCACCTCACGGACCTGATCGACCGTCTGCCACAGGGCCTGGACACCGACGCCGGGGAGCACGGCATGGCGCTCTCCGGCGGCGAACGCCGGCGGATCGCGATCGCCCGTGCCCTGCTGACCCGGCCGCGCCTGCTCCTGCTCCTGCTGGACGAGCCGACGGCCCATCTGGACGCGGTCAACGAAGTGGCGCTCCGCAGGTAGATCCGGGAGACCACGGCGGAGTGCACGCTGCTGGTGATCGCGCACCGCATGTCGACCATCCGCGCCGCGGACCTGATCATCGTCCTCGACGCGGGCCGGGTCGTCGCCACGGGCACCCACTGGGATCTCGTCGACACCAATGAGCACTACCGGTCGCTCGTCAACGCCCAGCGGACTGGAGACGTTCGCGTGCCGCGCACGTCCTGAGCCGCCACGTCCTGAAGGCTGCCGACAGGCCACGTCGCAGTGATCGGCGGCCCCGGCGCCGGCAAGTGCCCCGCCGAGCCGGAATCGGGCTACTGACGCAGTTCGAGGGAGATGTGCGGGGACAGCGCGCGGAGGAAGTCGGGCGCGTCGAAGATCTCACCGGCGGAGGCCACGCCCACCGTCCTGGTCTGTCCCGTGAGGACCCGGTGGACCGCTTCCACGACGAGCGGGGCGGTGACGGCGTAGATGTCCTGGCCCCTCGCCACAGCGCGCCGTTCCTCGTCACCCGAGCGCACGACGACGTCGACGAGGAAGGTCTGCGTGGACCGCCCGCGCTCGTCGACCGTGGTGGGCGCCGGTGTCTCCGGGGCCGACACGTCCCTGGCCGCCTCGACCGTCATGTACGTGCGCACCTCAGGGATGGACAGGTGGCTGGGGACGGTGACGACATCGGCCATGGTGAACTCCCCGATGACGGCCCGGACGCCCATCGGGTCGGGGAAGGCCCACTTCAGGGTCGGCGGGGCGTCGTCGCGGTACTCCAACTGTCCGTTCGTGTAGCGGACGCGCCGGCCGTTCCGCCGCTGTCTGGCGACCTTGCCCGTGGTGCGCGTGCCGGCGGTGGGGTGCCAGTTGTTCAGCCCGTACGCGATGTGCGCCTCGTCGGCCGCGGTCCAGTCGCCCATCGCCGCGGTGACCAACAGGTCGCCCAGGCCGCCGTAGAAGGCCATCGCGGGGACGATCACAGTTCCCGCGGCGCGGGCGCGGTCCGTGAAGTGCGCGAACGTGTCGGCGTTGACCTCGATCTCGGCTGCCACATCCACATACGGGATCCCGGCGCGCAGTGCCGCCTCGATCACCGGGGCGGCCGTCGCCTCGAAGGGCCCGGCGCAGTTGATCACGGCTGCCGCGCCGGCCAGCGCACGGTCCAGTGAGGCCGGGTCGTCCGCGGCCGCCGGCCGGGTTTCGAGCCCCGGATGGGACGCCGCCAGTGCCCCCAGCTTGTCGGCGTCGCGGCCGGAGAGAACCGGGACGAACCCGCGATTCCGCAGCTCGGCCACCACAAAGCGCCCGGTATGCCCGTACGCGCCGAACACCACTACCGTCTGAGCCGATCCCATCAGTTCCCCCAGTTCCCCGCCGTGCTCGAATGATCCGCTGTGGACATCCTGACGATGTCGGCCGACCAGCACGAGTGTCCGGAACGCCATGGCCCGTACAATTTCGGACATGGGCACTGTCGCACTGGCCGTCACTGACGGAATGCTGCACTTCGAACTGTCCCTGGCGTACGAGGTGTTCGACGCCGCGCCCGTCGGCGTGACCGTCCCTTGGTACGACGTCGCCGTCTGCGGGTCGGGCGCCGCGCGCGTCGGCCGGTTCCGGCTGGAGCCCGACGGCGGGCTCGACCAGCTCGCGCGCGCCGACACCGTGATCGTCCCCGCGTGGGCCGATGTCGACGAGGACCCGCCCGCCGACCTGGTCGACGCGGTGCGCGCGGCCCACGAGGCAGGCGCGCGCGTGGCCTCCCTCTGCACGGGCGCGTTCGTACTGGCCGCCGCCGGCCTGCTGGACGGTCGGCGCGCGACCACGCACTGGGCGCACACCGAGGCCCTGGCCGCCCGCTACCCCCGGGTGGAGGTCGACCCGGACGTGCTCTACGTGGACAACGGCCGCGTGCTCAGCTCCGCAGGCAAGGCCGCGGCGATGGATCTGTGCCTGCACCTGGTCCGCCTCGACCACGGCTCGGCGGTCGCCAACGCGGTCGCCCGCCGGCTGGTCGTGCCACCGCACCGGGCGGGCGGCCAGGCCCAGTTCGTCACCACTCCGGTGCCCGCCCGGGACGACCACCCGCTCGCCGCACTGCTCCCCTGGGTGATCGAACGCCTTGAACACCCGCTGACCGTGGAGGACCTGGCACGCCAGGCACGGATGAGCTCGCGCAACCTGGGCCGTCACTTCAGGGCGGCGACCGGCACCACCCCTCTGCGATGGCTGCTGACTCAACGGATCCGCCGCGCCCAGGAGTTGCTGGAGGCCACCGACGCGAGCGTCGACGCCATCGCGGAAGCCACCGGCATGGGCACGGCCGCGACGCTGCGCCGACATTTCAACCGCACGGTCGGCGTACCCCCGGACACGTACCGCCGCACCTTCCGTTCCAGGGGAGACAGCGAGCCGATTCCTCCGTCCCGGTAGTAGGGAAAGCCGGTGCCGGGCACCCTTGCAGGGCAGCGGTAGTGGCGTCAGGGGAAGGGCACGGGGACAAGGATGCGCACGGGGACGCGGCAGCGCGGCGCCGTTCTGGGCATGGCGGCGGTCGCGGTCGCGATGCTGTTGTCCGGCCGCCGGTGATCGTGGACGATCAGATGGGGCCGGTGGCGGCGGCCTGTTCCTGGCGAGAACCATGCACCTCCGTGGTGGACTTGAGTGCACCGGGCGCGTCCCGCTGCCCGGAGGCCCACGTCGGTCGGTCACTACGTCACCGCGTACACGATGCCGTTCACGCTGCTGATGTAGACCGCTCCGTCAGCGAAGGCCGGCGTCGCGTTCACGGGGCTGCCGGTGCGGAATTTCCACTGCTGTTTGCCGGTGCCGGCGTCCACGGCATACAGGTGGCCGTCCCCGCTGCCCACGTAGGCCACCCCGTCGACGACCGTCGGCGCGCTCACGAACTCGGCTTTGCCGATGCGGCTTTTCCATCGCTGCTTGCCGGTGCCGACGTCCACGGCGGACAAGTGGCCGTCCCCGCCACCCACGTAGACCGTCCCGTCGACGACCGTCGGCGCGCTCACGTATTTGTCGGTGGCGAATTTCCATCGCTGCTTGCCGGTCGCGGCGTCCAGCGCGTACAGGTTGCCGTCCTCGCTGCTGACGTAGACCACGCCGTCGACGACGGCCACGGCTGCGGTCAGCAAGCCGCGGGTGGTGAATTTCCACCGCTGCTTGCCGGTGCCGGCGTCCACCGCATACGCGGTGCCGCTCACACTGCAGGCATAGACCACGCCGCCGACAACGGTCGGCGGCTCCTCGACTCGGCTGGGGGTGGTGAACTTCCACCGCTGCTTGCCGGTGCCGGCGTCGACCGCGTACACATAGCCCTCTTTGTAGTCGCTGCCGAATCCCTCGGGGCGGGACGTGACGTCGACCCCACCGCCCACGTACACCACACCGTCGACGACAGTCGGCGACGAGCTGCCGTTCTTGCCGGTGAGGAATCTCCACCGTTGCTTGCCGGTGCGTGCGTCCACCGCGTACAGGTAGCTGTCCACACTGCCCACGTAGACCGACCCGTCGGCGACAGCCGGCTCCGAATACACGTCCGCACCGGTGGTGAACGCCCACCGCTGATCGCCGGTCAGGATGTCCAGCGCGTACAGCTTGTCGGTGCCGCTGCCGATGTAGACGACGTCGTCGGCGACGATCGGTGACGCGTACACGAGGCCGCCCGTGACGAAACTCCACTGCGCCACGCCGACCACGGTGGCGCGAGTGGGTGTGGGCGTGGGTGTGGGCGTAGGGGATGCGCTGGGTCTTCGGCCGGAACCGGGCGGGGCCTCGGATTCCTTGGCGGAGGAGTCACGGTCGCTGAACTTCCAGCCGGCGAAGCCCAGTCCTGCGGCGGCGGCCCCGCCGAGGCCGAGCAGGGCGCGCCGACGGGTCAGGCCGGCCGGGAGCCCGGCCGGGCCGGCACCGGTTACTGCCACCTCCGGGCTCTTGGGCGCGGGCTCGGATTCGGGTGTCTCGGATTCGGGCGAGACGGATTCGGATGAGGCGGATTCGGGCGAGGTGGGTGTCTCGGATTCGGGTGTCTCGGTCAGTGCCGGAGCCGGAGCCGAGGTGGGAGCCGGTACGGGAGCGGGGTCGGGCTGCCGTGCTGGTGCTGGTGCTGGTGCTGGTGCTGGTGCTGGTGCTGGTGCTGGTGCTGGTGCTGGTGCTGGTGCTGGTGCTGGTGGGACCGTAGGCCCGTGCGTGGTGGTGCGTGAGTGCAGGGTCGCGGCGACCGGTGCGGGGAGCCAGCCGGGCTGGGTGGGTGTATGGGTGACGGCCTCCCCGGAGGCGGCCCCTCCGGCGGCCTCAGCCTCCCCGGTCTCCTCAGCCTCCCCGGTCTCCTCTGCGGCAGCCTCCGCCAGCTGTTCCAGCAGCGTCGCCACCGTCGGGCGCCGGTCGGGTTGCTTGGCCAGGCAGCGGGCCACCACGGACCGCAGAGCGGGCGGGAGTTGGTCCAGGTCGGGTTCCTCGTAGACGACGCGGAAGCTCAGGGCATGCCCCGAGCCAGTCCCGAACGGCCCCGATCCCGTCGCGGTGAACGCCAGCACCGCCCCGAGGGAGAAGACATCGCTGGCGGGCCCGATGGGCTTACCGGTCAGCTGCTCGGGGGACATGAACCCCGGCGTGCCCACCACCATGCCGGTTCGGGTCAACGCGCTGGCCTCATGAGCCACCGAGATCCCGAAATCGATCACCCGTGGTCCGTCCGCCGCGAGGAGGATGTTCGACGGTTTGAGGTCCCGGTGGACCACATCGGCCGCGTGGATCGCCTCCAGCGCCTCGGCGAGGCCGGCGCCGAGCGCCAGCACCGGGCCCTGCGGCCAGGGCCCGTGCGCGGTCACGGCATCGCCCAACGCGACGCCCGGCACATACGCCGTCGCAAGCCATGCCGGCGACCCGTCCGGATCGGCGTCCACAACACCGGCGGTGAACATCCCGTTGACTCGTCGGGCGGCGGCCACCTCCCGGGCGAACCGGCGCCGGAACTCGCCGTCCTCGGCCAGTTCGGAGCGCACCACCTTCACCGCCACCGCCCGGCCGCCGGGCGAGCGCCCCAGATACACCCGGCCCATTCCGCCCGCACCCAGCCGCGCCACGATCCGGTACCGCCCGACCTGCTCCGGATCCCCCGCTTCCAGCGCCTCGAACGCCTCCACCCGCAACCCCCTGCCCTGCCCCACGCCCCGGGGGCCCTGCCGAAGATCCCACATCATCCCCGACTCGCCCGTCCCCCGCACTACCGTCAGCCGCTGTCGTCACCCCGGCACTGGAACCACACCGTCCTGCCACCCCCGGCCTCCGGCCACACTCCCCACTTGGCGGCCATCACATCGAGCAGGACGAGCCCGCGTGCGCCCTCCCACTCCCACGACAAACCGGCTGGGACGAAGGGCAGTTGGGGCGAAGCCATCCGCGACCTCCATCCGAATCCCCGCCGACTGCCGTAGCAACAGCAAGTCGCAGCGCGGGTCCGGGACATGGCGTACGACATCGGTGACCAGCTCGGTCACGCCCAGGACCCCGGTGCTTCGCCGCTCGACTACGACGGGTTCGAGCTGCGCCGACACCTGAGGCGGCCGGCCTGACGCAGGAACAGCTGGGCAGCGTCATCAACTACACGGGCTCGATGGTCGGACAGATCGAGACGGCACGGAATGAAGCTGCCGACACCGGAGTTCAGCGAGCGTACGTGACACGGGCGGCGACTGCACCGAATGCGCGCCCCTCGGCCCCCCCTGGGGCAAGTCGACGTAGAGCGGCGGCACAGGCGGCTCGTGCGTAGAGATCGCCGAAACCCCCAACGCCCACCAACGCCGTACGCGACTCAAAGAACCCGGCGGGGCCTCACCTCACCCTCGGCCCCACCGCCTTCACCGCGTTCGTCGGTGCCGCCGCGCGTGGCGACTACAGCCGCTGAATGATGGTGCCGGTGGCCAGCCCGCCACCGGCACACATCGTCACCAGCGCGAACTCCTTGTCCGCCCGCTCGAGTTCGTGCAGGGCGGTCGTGATGAGCCGCGCTCCCGTGGCACCCACCGGGTGCCCCAGCGCGATCCCGCCCCCGTTCACGTTCACCTTCTCCAGGTCCCGCTCGAAGACCTGCGCCCAGCTCAACACCACTGAAGCGAACGCCTCGTTGATCTCCACCAGGTCGATGTCCTTCAGCGACATGCCGGCCTTCCCGAGTACGGCCTTCGTCGCGTCGATCGGTCCGTCCAGGTGGAAGTGCGGGTCCGCGCCGACCAACGCCTGCGCCACGATCCGCGCCCTCGGCCTCAGTTTCAGCGCCCGAGCCATCCGTTTCGAGGCCCACATGATCGCCGCCGCGCCGTCGCTGATCTGCGACGAGTTGCCCGCCGTGTGTACGGCCGTCGGCATCACCGGCTTGAGCTTCGCCAGTGCCTCCATCGACGTGTCGCGCAGCCCCTCGTCCCGGTCGACGAGCCGCCACATGCCCTGTCCGGCCCGCTGTTCGTCCTCCGTCGTGGGCACCTGAACGGCGAACGTCTCGCGCTTGAAGCGTTCCTCGGACCAGGCGATGGCGGCCCGCTCCTGGGAGATGAGGCCGAGCGAGTCGACGTTCTCACGGGTCAGACCTCGATGGCGCGCGATCCGCTCCGCCGCCTCGAACTGGTTGGGAAGGTCCACGTTCCACTCGTCGGGGAACGGCTTCCCGGGCCCGTGCTTGGACCCGGATCCCAGCGGGACCCGCGACATCGCCTCGACCCCGCAGCTGATCCCGACGTCGATCACCCCCGCCGCGACCATGTTGGCCACCATGTGTGAGGCCTGCTGCGAGGACCCGCACTGACAGTCCACGGTCGTCGCGGCCGTCTCGTAGGGCAGGCCCATGGTGAGCCAGGCGGTGCGCGCGGGGTTCATGGACTGTTCGCCGGCGTGCGTCACGGTGCCGCCGACGATCTGCTCGACGCAGTCGGCCTGGATGCCCGTGCGGCCGAGGAGTTCTCGGTAGGTCTCGCCCAGGAGGTAGGCGGGGTGCAGATTGGCGAGCGCGCCACCGCGCTTGCCGATGGGGGTGCGTACGGCTTCGACGATCACGGGTTCCGCGGCCATGGGGAGTTCCTCTCCTCGGGTCACCCGCGCGGCGCGGGCGTCCCGGCCCACCCGCCACGCAGAACTAGTACGCGTTCTAGTTCTCCTTGCAGTCTGCTGACGAGTCGCCCGTCTCCGCAAGGGTCATGCAGCCTCCGAACTTGTGATCTGCACGAATCCCGCACGCAATTCGACCCGTCGCGCCTCTTGCCACTTGTAGAACCCGTTACTACCTTCACGGCAATTCCCGGTTCCTGATGGGCCGTCAGAAGCAGACGGCCAGAAGCAGACCGTCAGAACCGCAGGCGTCAGACCTGGAGTTGCCGATGCCCTGTCCAGCGCTGCCCGACGGGTTCGATTTCACCGACCCCGACCTGCTGCACCACCGCGTGCCTCTCCCGGAGTTGGCCGAGCTGCGCCAGGCCGAACCGGTCCACTGGATTCCTCAGCGGCCCGGCATCGCCGGATTCCAGGACGAGGGCTACTGGGCCGTCACGCGGCACGCGGACGTCAAGTACGTCTCCACGCACCCGGAGCTCTTCTCCTCCTACCTCAACACCGCGATCATCCGCTTCAACGAGCACATCCCGCGCGACGCGGTCGACGCCCAGCGGCTGATCCTGCTCAACATGGACCCGCCCGAGCACACCCGGGTCCGCCAGATCGTGCAGCGCGGCTTCACCCCCCGCGCCATCCGCGCCCTCGAAGAGAACCTGCGCGCCCGTGCGGGCCGGATCGTCGAGACCGCACTCGCCGGCGTGGGCCCCGGCGGTTCCTTCGACTTCGTGACGCAGGTCGCCTGCGAACTGCCCCTTCAGGCGATAGCCGAGCTGATCGGCGTCCCGCAGGAGGACCGGACCAAGATCTTCGACTGGTCCAACAAGATGATCGCGTACGACGACCCGGAGTACGCGATCACCGCGGAGGTCGGCCAGGAGTCGGCCACCGAGATCCTCGCCTACGCGATGAACATGGCCGCCGACCGCAAGCAGTGCCCGGCGAAGGACATCGTCAGCACCCTGGTGGCCGCCGAGGACGAGGGCAACCTCACCTCGGACGAGTTCGGCTTCTTCGTACTGATGCTGGCCGTCGCCGGCAACGAGACGACCCGCAACGCCATCACCCACGGCATGCACGCCTTCCTCACCCACCCCGACCAGTGGGACCTCTACAAGCGGGAGCGCCCGGCGACCGCCGCCGAGGAGATCGTCCGCTGGGCGACCCCGGTCTTCTCCTTCCAGCGAACGGCCACCCAGGACACCGAACTGGGCGACAAGCTGATCAAGAAGGGTGACCGCGTAGGCATTTTCTACTCCTCCGCGAACAACGACCCCGCGGTCTTCGACGCCCCGGAGGTCTTCGACATCACCCGCGACCCGAACCCGCACCTCGGATTCGGGGGCGGCGGCCCGCACTTCTGCCTGGGCAAGTCCCTCGCCACCCTGGAGATCGACCTCATCTTCAACGCGGTCGCCGACGCGATGCCCGACCTGCGACTGACCGGCGATCCGCGCCGGCTGCGCTCGGCCTGGATCAACGGCGTCAAGGAACTACAGGTCAGCGCCGGCTGACCCGGTAGCCGGTGCCGCTTGATCTGTCATTGATCTGCGTTGATCCGTCGTTGATCTGCGTTGATCTGTCGCGCGGGAGGCAGGGGCATCCCCCCTACGCTCCGCCCCTGCCTCCCCCGGGACCCAAGGCAGTCGAAAGCCGAAACCCGGTGAACGTTTCTGAACCGTTTCGCGTCTTCACAGGTGGCACAGCCAATTCACACCTTCGAAGACTTCGAACGGATACGCCGAGCCGTGGTCACTGCCGACCTGTCCGACCCGTCCCTCACCCGGCCGGACCACACGGCCGGGCCCCGGAAGCGGGACCTCCGCCCGGTTTGGGTACGTCACCGCGTTCCGCTCCTCGCCACCCTCCCGACGGTTCCGCTGTACGTGGTGTGGTGGCTGCTGCTCGCCACCGGCGGCGGGGACCTCGCGGCACAGGAGGCATGGGCCGACTTCGCGTCCCGGCACGGCGGTTCGGCGTACAGCCTCTTCTGGTACGGCGGCATGCACACCGCCAACTACAGCCTGATCTCCCCCTACTTGATGGCCGCCTTCGGCGTGCGCACGGTCACCGTCGCGGCCGGGCTGCTCGCCGCCTGGCTGGCCTCGGTCCTCATCGTCCGTACGGGGATCCGCCATCCGCTGGGCCCGGCGCTGCTCGCCTCGCTCGCGCTGTGGTGCAACGTCGCGTCGGGACGTACGACGTTCGCACTCGGTGTCGCCCTCGGGCTCGCGGCCTGTGTGCTGCTGACGCGGGAACGGCGCGTACCGCTCGCGGTGGCGTACGCGGCGCTCGCGACCATGGCCAGCCCGGTGGCCGGGCTGTTCCTGGTCGTCGCGGGCGCCGGGTACGCCCTCGTACGGGACCGGGCGCGGGCCGCCGCGCTCATCGTTCCGCCGTTCGTGGTGGTGGGCGCGACAACGCTGCTGTTCCCGTTCACCGGCGAGCAGTTGATGCCGGCGGCCCGGATCTGGCCGCCCGTCCTCATCGGCGTCGTCGTGCTGACCCTCGCGCCGCGCGGCTGGCGGGTGCTGCGCTGGGGCGCCGTCGTGTACGCGGCCGGGACGGTCCTCACGTACCTGATCCCCTCGCCGGTCGGCACGAACGTGGAGCGGCTCGCGGAACTGTTCGCGCCCGCCGCGCTACTGGCGGCGCTGCTCGCGGTGCCGGGTCGGTCGCGGCACACCGCGGAGCCGCAGGGGCGCGCCGGGGGCGAGGGGAGATGGGGGTCCCCACGCTCATGGGGGTCCCCCCGCTCGATCGAGGCCGAGAGTGGGGGAGAAGCCGAGAGTGGGGAAGCGCGGAGGCCCGAAGGGTCGAGCACGGTCGTCCCCTCGCCCCCGGCTGAGGCGCCCCGGAGGCACAGCAATCAAAGACGCGTCGCGCTCATGATGGCGCTGGTCTTCTCGGTGGGGTGGGTGGGCAAGAAGACGGTCGACGACCTGGCGGTGTCGACGCGGGTACCGGCCTGGGCCGCCGACACGACCAGTGTCGTACGCGCCCTGGACCGGCTCGGCGCCGACCGCGCCCGCGTCGAGGTGGTCCCGGCCCGCAACCACCGCGAGGCCACCGCGCTGGCCCCGCACGTGAACCTGGCACGCGGCTGGAACCGACAGCTGGACATGAAGCGGGGCCGGCTCTTCTACGACGGGACGTTCTCGGAGACGACGTACCGGGCCTGGCTGGACCGGTGGGCGGTCGGCTACGTCGTGCTGCCCTCGGGGAAGCCGGACGGGTTCGCGGAGGACGAGGCACGCCTGGTCAGGAGCGCGCCCGCGTGGCTGGACCTGGTGTGGCAGGACGCGAACTGGCAGGTGTACCGGGTGGGCGACGCGGTACCGCTGGTGTCGCCGCCCGCCGCTGTCGTCCATGCCGACAGCGCCGAGGTCGTCGTCCGGGTCCCGCGGGCCGGCTCGGTGACCGTGCGCGTCGCCTTCTCACCCTGGCTGTACGCCGAGGGCGGCTGCCTGGAGAAGCAGGGCGAGTTCACGCGGCTGACGGTGACCGAGCCGGGCGAGTACCGGATCAGCTCGGGGTACGGTCCTTCGCCGGGGCCGGCTCCACGATGCTGATCTCGGCCTCGGCGTCGACCTTCGCGTCGACCTTGGCCTCGATCTCCGCGTAGCCATCGGCCTTGGCCTCGACCTCGGCGTCAGCCTCCAACCTGGCCGGTTTCGCGAGCGACCGGGGGCGCGGCCCCTGCAGCAGGTAGGTCAGCGTGAAGCCCGCGCCGACGACGGCCGCGCCGCCCGCCGCGTCCAGGATCCAGTGGTTGGCGGTCGCGACGATCGCGGAGACCGTGAACAGCGGGTGCAGCAGGCCGAGGGCCTTCATCCACCACTTCGGGGCGAGGATCGCGATGACGAGCCCGCACCACAGCGACCAGCCGAAGTGCAGCGACGGCATCGCCGCGTACTGGTTGGTGAGCGCGGTCAGCGTCCCGTAGTCCGGTTTGGAGAAGTCCTGCACGCCGTGCACGGTGTCGATGAAGCCGAGGCCCGGCATCAGCCGCGGCGGCGCCAGCGGGTAGAGCCAGAACCCGACCAGCGCGAACAGCGTGGCGAAACCGAGCGCCGCGCGGGCCCAGCGGTACTCGGCGGGGCGCCGGACGTAGAGGACCGCGAGGACGCTCAGCGGCACGACGAAGTGGAACGACGTGTAGTAGAAGTCGAAGAAGTCCTGCAGCCAGCCGGTCTTCACCACGGCGTGGTTGGCCCAGCGCTCGATGTCGATGTGGAGGAACTGCTCGATCGAGTAGATCTGGTCGCCGTGCTTCTCGGCGGTGGCCCGACCCTCCGTGTTGCTGCCACCGGTCGCGGCGAGCCTGACCTGCTGGTACGCGGAGTAGCCGACCCGGATCAGCAGCAGTTCGAGCAGCAGGTTCGGGCGGGTGAGGACCCGGCGCAGGAAGGGGAGGAGGGGGACGCGGCTCCAGCGGGTGGGGACCGGTTCCGCGTACCGCGTGGGGACCGGCGACTGGTAGTACTCCGACGTACGGGACAGGAACGGGACGACGGTGGCGGCGGCGAGGGCGGCGAGCAGGACGACGTTGTCGCGCAGCGGGTAGAGCGCCGCCATGTTCGGCAGCATCATCTTCGCCGGGAGCGTGATCACCAGGATGACGGCGACCGGCCATACGTACCGGTCGCCCGCCTTCTTCCCGACCCGGCCGACCAGCGCGAGCAGTACCCACAGGAGCTGGTGCTGCCAGGTGGTCGGGGAGACGGCCACGGCGACACAGCCGGTGATCGCGACGGCGAGCAGCAGCTGTCCGTCGCGCGCGTAGCGCACGGCGCGGCGCAGGCCGAGGACGGCGACGGCCGCGCCCAGCGCGAGGAAGAGCGCGATCTCCAGCGGCCCTTCGAGGCCGAGCCGCAGCAGCGCGCCGTGCAGGGACTGGTTGGCGAGGTCGTCGGCGGGTCTGCCGAGCCCGACTCCGGCCATGTGGTGCACCCAGTACGTGTACGAGTCGTCCGCCATCGCCGCCCAGGCGACCGCGGTGCAGGCGGCGAAGGTGATCCCGGTGGATACGGCGGCCCGGCGCCGGCCGGTGAACCACAGCAGCGGCGCGAAGAGGAGCACGGTGGGCTGGAGGGCCGCCGCGAGCCCGATGAGCAGCCCGCTCGCCCGCTCCCCGCGCACGGCGAAGCAGCCGAGGAGCACCAGCAGCACGGGAATGACGCTGGTCTGGCCGAGATGAAGGGTGTTGCGCACGGGCAGCGACAGCATCAGCAGGCTGATCGCGACGGGCGCGGCGAGCAGGGCCGTACGGCGGCTCACGGGCTGTGGCAGGGCGCGCGCGGCGACCAGGCCGAGGGCGACGACCAGCAGTAGCGTGCCGAAGGTCCAGCCCCAGCCGAGAGCCTGCTCGGCCGCGCGCGTGAGGGGTTTGAGGACGAGTCCCCCGAACGGAGTGCCCGTGAAACGCGTCGAGTCGTACAGCGACCCGTTCACGTGCAGCACACCGTTGGGACCGACCCACGTCTCCAGATCCGTCAGCCGCTCCCCTTTCGGGGTACTCAGGACGACGGCCACCTGCCGTACCGCCAGGACGGCGGCGATCAGCCAGAGGCCCGCGCGGACCATTCCCAGCCGCGCCTTCGCCGTCCCGGGCGCCGCCGCCCCGAAGGCATCCCCTGGTCGTCCACCGTGCTCCACGTTCGCCACGCGCCGTCGGCCCTCCCGCCCCGTTCGTCCCCTGTTGTCCCATGGGGTCTCGTGCGTCTGTTTCCTGTTTGAACCCTAAGAGGCTCGCACCCCCTTCGCGGTGAGACGCAGGCAACCCCCTCTTCACCTGACGTCCTTCAGCCTTTCGTCGGGCTTTTGTCGGGATGGAGGTGTTGTCAGACCTGTGTGGTTCCACTGTGTCCTGGAAACGAGCGCCCAACCAACCGAATACAACGAGCGAACCAAGCGGTAACGGGTTATATTCGACAGAACTAGTTAGCTCACCTAACTAGGCAGACGAAAGGTATACGGCATGACCGAGCCGCAGCTCTGGCACGACGTGGACGACTACTTCACCGACCTCCTCGCCCCGCCGGACGCCGCACTGACCGAGGCGCTGCGCGACAGCGACGCCGCCGGACTGCCGCACATCAACGTCGCCCCGACCCAGGGCAAGCTGCTCCACCTCCTCGCCGTGATCCAGGGTGCGACCCGCATCCTGGAGATCGGCACCCTCGGCGGCTACAGCACCATCTGGCTGGCCCGCGCCCTCCCCCAGGACGGCCGGCTGATCACCCTCGAGTACAGCGAACGGCACGCCGAGGTCGCCCGCCGCAACCTCGCCCGCGCCGGCCTGGACAAGATCACCGAAGTCCGCGTGGGCCCGGCCCTGGAGTCGCTGCCGAAGCTGGCCGACGAGCACGACGGGAAGACGGCCGCCCCCTTCGACCTGGTCTTCATCGACGCGGACAAGGTGAACAACCCCCGCTACGTGGAATGGGCCCTCAAGCTCACCCGCCCCGGCAGCCTGATCATCCTCGACAACGTCGTCCGCGGCGGCGCCGTCACCGACGCCACCACCGACGACCCGAACATCCGGGGCACCCGCGAGGCCCTCGAACTCTTCGCCGCCCACCCCAAGGTGACCGCCACGGCGATCCAGACGGTAGGCGGCAAGGGCTACGACGGGTTCGCGCTGGCGCGCGTGCTGCCGTAGCCCTCACACGTCAAGGACATCGGGCGTTCGGAGTATCCGGGATATCGGAGGTATCGGAGGTCGGGAGCTCGGGGGTATCCGGGGCCCTCACACCTCGTGATACCAGGGCTCTCACGCCTCGTGATAAAAGCCCACATTCACGCTCCGCGGCCCCGTGCGGTCCTGGATGACCAGCTCGCCGGCACCGCCCAGGGGCAGCCTCGCGGTCCCGCCGTACGGGAGTGTCTGCGGGGCCCCGCCGACCAGCGCGAGCCGCACCTGCGACGACGGGTCGTCGTGCGAGCCCCGCAGCCAGGTCACCTGCCAGGTCCCCTCGGGCCCGCACAGGAATTCCAGGTGCACCCGCGAGACGAACAGCCAGTCGTCGGGCGTCGCGAGGCGGCACGCGCCCCGGTCCCGCCCCACCCGCAGCACGGCACCCGGCTCGCTCGGCGCGTCGGCGAGCTGCATACCGGCCGTCGCCCCCGCGTCCGACCCGGACACCGTGGCCATGGTGAGTTCGAGCACGTGCGCTCCTTCGTTCCCGCGCGTTCCCGCGGTGCCAATTGTCCCGCGCCAGGATGTGGTTGCCGCCCCAGCGACGTATCGCCGCCGAATAATAAGGCGCCCGGACGGCTGACGGGTCACGCGGCCGCATATCGTCCGGCACAGTCACATACCGTCCGGCACAATGGACTCATGACCGAGCGCAAGCCACCTGGTGTCAGCTTCGAGTCCTGGGTCGACAAACAGATCCGTGAGGCGGAGGCCCGCGGCGACTTCGCCGAACTCCCCGGTGCGGGCAAGCCGTTGCCGAGCGGTTCCGACACTCAGTACGACGAACTGTGGTGGATCAAGCAGAAGATGGCCCGAGAGGGTCTGTCCGTGCTGCCGCCGACCCTCGCCCTGCGCAAGGAGGCGGAGGACGCGCTGGCGCGAGCCGCCGAGGCGCCGTCGGAGCGGGTGGTGCGGCAGATCGTCACGGAGATCAACGCGAAGATCCGCGAGATGATGTTCAAGCCGCCGCCCGGCCCGCCGCTGGGCCTCAAGCCGTACGACGTGGAGGAGATCGTCAGGGAGTGGCACGAGCGCCGCGCCCGCTGACGCGCCGCCGCATCTCCCTCGTCGTATGACAGTCGGCGGTCGTGAGACGTCGTGAAGCGGGGCCCTGTCCCGGGACAGGGCCCCGCTTCACGACGTCTCACGACGCAAGTCGCCTATCGCGTACGCGAGTTCACATTCGCAGCATCCGCTCCGCCAGCTCACGGTAGTCCCGGAGCACCAGCCGCAGCTGCTCGGTGTCGGCCTTGTCGTCGCCGGCGGTCTGCCAGGACGTACGCAGGGTGCGGCGCCGCTGGGTGACGGCGTCGGAGAACCTCTCCGTGACCTCCTGGAGCACCTGGTCGGCCTCTTCGACCGACTCCCGCGGTCCGTCGACGAACCCGGCGACCGCGTGCTGCAAGCGCAGGGTCCACTTGTCACCCTCGTCGCGCGACATCAGCCGCCCGCCGGGGCCTCCGGCGCCTCCGGTTGCACCGATTCCTCCGGCGCCTTCACGAGCCGCCGCGCCCTGACCGCTCGGGAGGACGTCCTCACGCGCACCCGAGGCCGACCGGACCGGGACGCCTTCGGGAGCCCGTGAGCCCTCGGCGCCTTCGCTCGTGCCGAAGCCTTCTCCACCTTCGCGTGTGCCGCCGAAGCCTTCTCCGCGGGCCTCGCTCTCACGGCCTGGCTCGCTGCCGCCGCGCCTCTCCATCGGCTCCGTCGGCTCCATCGGCCGCCCGGCCGCCGCCTTGTCCGGCATAGGTCTCAACTCCCCTTCGCGTGGTGGCGCCTGTTGAACGCCAACGGCGAGTGCAGGCGGCCGCGGGAGCCGTCGGCCCGGGCGTTGGCGGGCGCTTCCTCGGTGTCCGTCCTGCGGGCCATCGCCCGGTCCTCGCGCCCGGGTGCCGTCAGGTCCTCGAAGAGCGCGCGGGCTTCGACCAGGGCCTCGCGCAGTTCCTCCGTACCTGCCGCGGTCGCGTCGGCGGCGGTCGTCGGCGCGTGCGCGGCCCGGTGGATGCGCCGGTAGCCGTGGACGTGGTGGGGGTGGTGCACGGAGAGTGCGGCGAGCTGCTCGTCGTAGTGGCCGCTGTCGGGGAAGCCGCGGGCGCCGGCCAGTTCGCCGAGGAGTCGGTCCGCCTCGATGACGGCCTCGCGCGGCTCGTCGACGAACCGCTCCTGGACGGCGGTCCAGCGCGCCGAGTACGCCTCGCGCTCCGCGGGTTGCAGCGGTCGTGCGCGCAGCGACCCGTGCCGCTTCACTCGCTCGTCGAGCTCGCGTTCGGCGGCCCTGGAGTCGCCGTCGTGCCGGGCGACCGCCCGGTCGTACTCGGGTCCGAAGCGCCGCTTCAGGCCCCGGCCGCCGCCCGCCCCGCGGGCCATCACGAACCTTGCGACCACGGCTCCGATGATGAGCACCGCGACCACGATCAGAACGATGATCAAGCCTGTGGACATGGAATGCCTTCCGGGTTCTGGGCCCAGTGGGCCGTTTCACCGGCCGAGTTGCCCGCAGGACGGCGCCCAAACTGCGCCCGTGTCATCGGTGGGGCAGCAGGTCGCCGGTACATCGCTTGCGGACGGCGTACGGATCCTCGTGACAATGCCCGTCATGACCACCCCTACGACCCGTACGACCCGTACGCCGCCATCCCCTGGGCCGTCGCCCCTGAGCCCTTCGCCTCCCCGGCCGCGGCCGCCCTCTGGCGCGCGTACTACACGGAGGTGAGCGACCGCTGGTACCGGCTCCACCGCGGACACGCCACCGGCCCGCCGACCTGGAACGCGAGATCGCCGCCGACACCGGGTCCGAACTCGCCCCGCCCACCAGGGCCTTGTTCATCGCTCGGTACGACTGCGAACCGGCCGGCACGGCAGGCGTACGGCTCCGGGACGCGACCACGAGCGAACTCGGGCGGGTCTTCGTACGCGAGGACCCGCGCGGCAAGGGCGGCGGCGCCGTCCTCCTCGCGGCGGCCGAGGCGGCGGCGCGCGAACTCGGCGCCGGGCGGCGATCGGCCGCGTCCGACTAGGCCACCCTGCCGACGACCGGCTTCGGCACCCGCTCCTTACGGGGCATCTCCGTGTCGGAGCCGCACATCTCGGCGTTCAGCTCCTCGACGAGGTGGGCGAGGTCGGTGGGCCGGTCCGGGCCCCACCAGTCGCCGAGGAGCTCGGCGAGGGACTCCTCGCGGGCCGTGGCGAGTCTCCCGGCGGCGACGCGGCCCTCCTCCGTGAGGACGAGGTCGAGGCCCTCGCGTACGGCGAGGTGCCGCTCCTCGACCTGGCGGGCGGCCTCGATGACGACCTGCAGGGGCACGGTGATGCGTTCGGCGAGGACGGCGGGCTCGGCCCAGCCGTAGCGCCTGATACGCAGCAGCAGCCAGCTCGCGGCGGGCAGCAGGTCGTACCCGGCACGCTCGGTGATCTTCTCGTAGATCTCCCGCCGCCCCTCCCGCGTGCCGAGCACGGACAGCGCGCGGCACACCTCGTCGTACGAGGAGCGTTCCACGGGATTGCTGGCCAGCGTCTGCGTCGCGTCGGGGGCGGTGACCGAGCCCCGCAGCTTGTCCTCGCGCAGGAACCAGGCCAGCACGAAGCCGACGAGGGCGACCGGGGCCGCGTACAGGAAGACGTCCGTGATGGACGTGGCGTACGCCTCGATGACGGGCGGCCGCAGCGCCACCGGAAGTTCGGCGATGGTCTTCGGGTCGGACTCCAGCGCGTCCGTGCCGAGGTTCGGCGGGAGCTGCTGGCCGGCGAGCGCCTCGGTCAGCTTGTCGCCGAGGCGGCTCGCGAAGACCGTGCCGAAGATGGCGACGCCGAACGAGGCGCCGATGGAACGGAAGAAGGTGGCACCGGAGGTCGCGACACCGAGGTCCTCGTACGAGACGGCGTTCTGCACGATCAGGACGAGGACCTGCATGACCAGGCCGAGACCGAGGCCGAACACGAGGAAGTACGCGCTCATCTCGAGCGTGGGGCTGTTCACGTCGAGTTGGTGGAGCAGGAGCAGGCCGAGGGCGGTGACCGCCGTGCCCGCGACGGGGAACACCTTCCAGCGGCCCGTACGGCTGACGATCTGTCCGGAGACGGTCGAGGAGAGCAGCAGTCCGGCCACCATCGGCAGCATGTGCACGCCCGACATGGTGGGCGAGACGCCCTGGACGACCTGTAGGAACGTCGGGAGGTACGTCATCGCGCCGAACATCGCGAAGCCGACGATGAAGCTGATCACCGCGGAGAGGGTGAACGTGCGGATCCTGAACAGCTTCAGGGGCAGTACGGGTTCGGCGGCCCGGCGTTCGACACCCACGAAGACCACGGCCAGCGCCACGCCCAGCACCGCGAGACCGATGATCTGGGGTGAGCTCCAGTCCCAGGTGGTGCCACCGAGCGAGGCGACGAGGACGAGGCAGGTGGCGACGGACGCGATCAGGAACGTACCGAGGTAGTCGATCGTGTGCTTCTGGGAGCGGACCGGGATGTGCAGAACGGTGGCGATGACGGCGAGCGCCACGACCCCGATGGGGAGGTTGATGTAGAAGACCCAGCGCCAGCTCAGATGCTCGGTGAACAGGCCGCCGAGCAGCGGGCCGAGAACGCTGGTCGCGCCGAAGACCGCGCCGAACAGGCCCTGGTACTTGCCCCGTTCGCGCGGCGAGACGAGGTCGCCGACGATGGCCATCGACAGCACCATGAGCCCGCCGCCGCCGAGGCCCTGGATGGCGCGGAAGCCGATCAGCTGGGGCATGTTCTGCGCCATACCGCAGAGCGCGGAGCCGATGAGGAAGATCGTGATGGCCGTCTGGAAGAGCTTCTTGCGTCCGTACTGGTCACCGAGCTTGCCCCAGAGCGGAGTTGCGGCCGTGGCGGCGAGGAGATACGCCGTGACGACCCAGGACAGGTGGTCCATGCCGCCGAGGTCGCTGACGATGGTCGGCAGCGCGGTCGACACGATCGTCTGGTCAAGTGCGGCGAGCAGCATGCCGAGCAGCAGGGCCCCGATGGAGACGAGGACGCCGCCCTTCACGTGTTCCTGACCGGCGGCGGCGCCGTGCGAGTGGTCCCGGGCGTAGCGGGCTGTCTTCCGTACGTCCGGACCACTCACACCGCCTGAACCACCCGAACCATCCGAACTGCCCGAACCGCCCGTTCCCTCCGCACCTCGTCCTTCACCTTGCGCTTCCTCGGTCATGAAGACCTCCCGGCCGCGAGGGTCCCATTTCTCTTCCATCCTGGTCGGTGTGACCGGTTATGGCCTGTTGAATCCGCCACTGAGCCCGGGATTCCGGGGGTAACCCGGAGATTCTGTGGAGGGGGTCTGCATAATCGCTGGAGTTCGTACGGAGAGGGATCCAGGAAGTGAGCGACCGAAGCGGGTACGTCTGCCCGGAATGCGGGGCACCCCGGGAGGCAGGGGGCTCACCGACGTGCGGCTGCGCCCGCCGGGCGGCTGACGCACTCCTGGAGACCCGCTCCGCGGAGGCGGCCGCGGCGGAGGATTTCAATCCGCTGCGCATACGGCCGTACGTGGATTTGGGGGCGACTGAGGGGCCGGAAGGAGCCGAGGGGGCCGAGGGAGCCAAGACGGCGGAGGACGCCGGGACGGCTGCCGGGGCGGGCCTCCATGACGGGTCCGTCTCTGACGGGTCTGTCTCTGAGGGGTCTGTCTCTGAGGGGTCTGTCTCTGAGGGGTCCGGCTTCGACGCGTTCGGGGGTGCGGAAGCGCCCGCGTCCGACGGACTCACGGGCCCGGACGGCACCGCGCCAACGCCCACCCCCACGGCTATACCTGAATCACCGAGCACACAGGGCGCATCCGGGACAACGAGCACGCCCGGGCCAACTCAGCCCTCGGGCAATCCCGATGCGCCCGGGGCACGCGGCCTGTCCGGCCGGCCCACGGCGCCCGCCGCGTCTCCGACACCCCGCACACACGCGGCGACCGACACCCCCGAGCCACCCATCGACGCGACCCTCGCCGCACCGCTCCCACCACTCTCACCGCTCTCACCACCGCACCCCACGGCAACACCGCCGGACACCACCACCAACCGCCTCTTCGAGGCGCAGGACCTGGCTCAGGACCCGGCCCTCCTCGCTCAGGAGCCCGTCGAAAAGGGCAGCCGGAAGCGCCGCATCGCGCTCGCCGCCGCCGGGGTCGCCGCCGTGGTGGTGGCTGCCGCCGGGTTCGCGGGCGGACTGTTCTCGTACGAGACGCCGTCGCGGGACAGCGCGGTGCCGGACGACATACGTGCGAGCGTGCCGGACGCGTCGGTGTCTGAGAGTTCGTCGGCGTCCGAGTCGCCCACACCTTCGCCGTCGGCCACACCGTCCACGTCGAGTGCCGTCGACGCCTCGCCGACGGCCGTCGAGTCGACCGCCCCGTCCCCCACGCCGTCCCGCTCGGCCACGGCGACGCGCGTCCCGTCCACCCGCCCCACCGAGTCGACCCGCCCCACCACCGACCCGCCGGAGAAGACCGAGCCGGTGGTGCTGCGCCGCGGCGACAACGGTCCCGAGGTCACCGAACTCCAGCAGCGCCTGAGCCAGTTGGGCCTCTACGCGGGAAACGCCAACGGCGACTTCGACGGCCAGACCGAGAACGCCGTACGCAGCTACCAGTTCACCCGAGGCATCGACGAGGAACAGGGCGTATACGGCAAGGAGACCCGCGAACGCCTGGAGGCGGAGACGGCGGAGCCGTAAGACGCGTGGGCGGCCCAACCCGCGCCCGGTCCGGCCCGCCTCCCCCGCGGACGACCATCACCTGACGTCAAGCCACCTCACGCACTCACGCACGTCAAGGCACCTCACGTCCGCCACCTCACGCCTGTCCGCCACCTGACGCTCCGTCACGCATGTGCCACGTGACATCAGCCGACGTGCACCCGAACCGCCCCGCCCCCCAAAACACCGCCCCCCAAAGCCTCGACCCGCACCTGCCGAAGATCCCGCACCACGGCATCCGGCCGATGAAACCCGGCCCGCGGCCCGACCCCGACGACTCGCATCCCCGCTGAGCGCCCCGCCGCGATCCCGGCCGCGGAGTCCTCGAACACGACACAGTCCTCGGGCGCGACCCCCAACTCGGCCGCCCCCTTCAGGAATCCCTCGGGATCCGGCTTGCTCGCGCCCACGGACTCGGCGGTGACCCGCACCTCGGGCAGCTTCAGCCCCGCGGCTCCCATGCGCGCGGTGGACAGCGCCACGTCCGCGGAGGTCACGAGCGCGTGCGGCAGCCCGTGCAGGGAGGCCAGGAACTCCGCGGCCCCCGGGATCGCGACGACGCCGTCCATGTCGGCGGTCTCCTCGGCGAGCATCCGGGCGTTGTCGGTGTGGTTCTGCTCCATGGGCCGGTTCGGCAGCAGCACCGCCATGGACGCGTACCCCTGCCGCCCGTGGACGACCTTCATGACCTCGTCCGCGTCGAGCCCGTGCCGGTCGGACCAGCGGCGCCAGATGCGCTCGACGACGGCGTCCGAGTTGACGAGGGTGCCGTCCATGTCCAGCAGCAGGGCACGGGCGGTCAGCACGGTGGTGGCCGTCATCGGCATGCTCCAAAGCGTGGAAGCCAGGCGTGGAAGAGGGGGCCGTGCGCGGCCCCGAGAACAAGGTGGCCCCGCCCGCCGGTCAGGGAGTACGGGCGGGAGCCACTTTGTTCCTACACGGTACAAAACAACGGCCGATCCCGCCACCACCCCCGCGTAACGGCTGGGCACGTGACAACCGGGCACGCAACAGCTGGGCGCCGGGGACCGAAACTCCCGTCACACCCCTTGTTGTGTCATGCACACGTCATTAGGTTCTCACCTGACGCACATCTGCCGGAAACGCGGCCCCGCAAGCATGTGGTCGCTCGCACCGCAACTGCCCCATCCCCCGAGGGAGTTCGCATGTCAAAGGTCTACGCGCGTCGACGCCTCAGTGTACTCGCCGCCATGACGGGTCTGATAGCCATGGCCGGGCTTTTCAACAGCCCGGCCGCCTCCGCTGCCCTGCCCACCCCCGTGAGCGCCGCCACCGCCCGCACCTACCTCGCCTCGCTGACCGTGGCGACCGAGGACCGCACCGGCTACAACCGCGATCTGTTCCCGCACTGGATCACCCAGTCCGGCACCTGCAACACCCGTGAGGTCGTCCTGAAGCGCGACGGCACGAACGTCGTGCAGGACTCCGCCTGCGCGGCCACCAGCGGCAGTTGGTACTCCGTCTACGAAGGCGCGACCTGGACCGCGGCGTCCGACGTGGACATCGACCACCTCGTCCCGCTGGCCGAGGCCTGGGACTCCGGGGCCGACAGCTGGACCACCTCGCGGCGCCAGTCGTTCGCCAACGACCTGACCCGCCCGCAGCTCATCGCCGTCACGGACAACGTGAACCAGTCGAAGGGCGACCAGGACCCGGCGACGTGGATGCCGTCGCGCACCGCCTACGCCTGCACCTACGTCCGCGCCTGGGTCCAGGTGAAGTACTACTACGACCTCTCCGTCGACTCCGCGGAGAAGAGCAAGCTCACCTCGGTCCTCAGCGGCTGCTGAAACGGCTACTGAAGCGGCCACCGAAACGGCTGCTGAACAGCTGCTTGAACAGCTGCCGAAACGGCTGCTGATCAACTGCACTGTGCACGGAACCTCCCCGCTCACCTCCGTCGTTCCGTACCGTACGGGGCGACGGAGGAGAGTGATCACGTGGCGAGACTGCGCCTGGGGCCGCTGCTGAGGTACGTAGACGGCTCGTCCGCGACCGTCTGGGTCGAGGCGAGCCGTCCGTGCACGGCCGAGGTGCGCTGTCCGGACGGCTCCGGCGGCGAGGCCCGCACCTTCCAGGTCGCGGGCCATCACTACGCGCTGGTCCCTGTCACCGGACTCACGCCGGGCACGTCCTCCCCGTACGAGGTGCTGCTGGACGGAGCGACCGTGTGGCCGCTCCCCGACGCGGGCGTTGTTGGGGGTCCCGGTGGCTTCCCGCCCTCGGTCATCCGCACTCCGGCGGACGAGCACGAGGCCGTACGGGTCGCCTTCGGCTCCTGCCGCTGGGCCGCGCCGCCCGCCGGCGAGAAGGACCCGGTGGGCCCCGACGCCCTGGACACCCTCGCGGCCCGCATCGCCGCGGACCCGGACGGCGAACGCCCCGACGTGCTGCTGCTGTTGGGCGACCAGGTGTACGCGGACGAGGTGTCCAAGGGCACGCGCCGCTGGCTGGAGGCCCGCCGCGGCCTCGACGAACCGCCGGGCGCCGAGGTCGCGGACTACGAGGAGTACACGCACCTCTACTACGAATCGTGGCTCGACCCCGAGGTCCGCTGGCTGCTCTCCACCGTGCCCAGCTGCATGATCTTCGACGATCACGACGTCATCGACGACTGGAACACCAGCGCGGCCTGGCTCACCGACATGCGGGCCACCCCCTGGTGGCGCGAGCGCGTACTGAGCGGCCTGATGTCGTACTGGGTCCACCAGCACCTCGGCAACCTCCCGCCGGACCGCCTCGCCGACGACCCGCTGTACGAGGCCGTCCGCGCCACCCCGGACGGCACGGACGCCCTCCGCGCCTTCGCCGCCGACGCCGACCACGACCCGGCCTCGGTCCGCTGGAGCTACCGCCGCGACTTCGGCCGCGTACGCCTCCTGATGGTCGACACCCGAGCGGCCCGCGTCCTCGACGAGCAGAACCGCTCGATGCTCGACCCGGAGGAAGCGACCTGGCTCCGCGAGCAGGTGCTGGAGGGCCGCGGCCCGGGCCCGACGACCACCGATCCGACCGCGCCCGTCCCCTACGACCACCTCCTCATCGGCACCTCGCTCCCCTGGCTGCTCCCTCACCTCGTGCACGACGCCGAAGGGTGGAACGCCGCGCTGTGCCGGGGAGACAGGGGCGCGCGGTGGGCGCGGTTCGGGGAGGATCTGCGGCGGCGGGCCGATCTGGAGCACTGGGCGGCGTTCCCGGCGTCGTTCGACGCGCTGGCGGAGCTGATCGCCGAGGCCGGGTCGGGGCCGGGGGCACCGGCGACGATCTGCGTACTGTCCGGGGACGTGCACCACGCGTACATCGCCGAGCCGACGTGGCCCGAGGGCTCGCCCGGGCCCGACGCCCGGGTGCTCCAGCTGACCTGCTCCCCCGTCCACAACTCGATCCCGCTCTCCATCCGGCTCGGCTTCCGCTTCGGCTGGAGCGGCATCGGCCGCGCCCTCGGCCGCCGCTTCGCCGGCCACGGCGGCTCGCCGCGCCCGCCCGTCGACTGGCGCAAGACCGGCGGCCCCTGGTTCGGCAACCAGCTCATGACGCTGACCCTGCGCGGCCGTTCGGCCCGGCTCCGACTCGACCAGGCGCGGGAGGAGCGCGGCGGAAAAGCCCGGCTGAGGACGGTCGTCGAGTCCGAGCTCAGCTGAGCGCTCCGCTGGGAGAACGGTGACGCTGTGTCGATTGCGGCTCCGCCGCGGGCGCGGGCCGGTGGGGGCTGGTCGCGCGCCGCGGCGGAGCCGCATATGTCACAGCCCCGCGCCCCTTACGGGGCGCGGTCACGACGCCGCCACGAGGGTCACGGGGGCGGCCGATTGCATACGTTTATTGCGTACGTTGCCCGTGTACCGCCCAGTTGCCCATCTACTACCTCGTTGCCCGTGATGCTCGTGACGCATCCCACAACCGGCCCGGATGATCCGCTCAAGGGCTCGGCTCCCGTGGCCCGCGACGGCATGATGAGGCGGACCGTCCGCTTCCAGTGGGTGGTTTGCTGCCCAACGCCCCACCTGTTCGGGAGTCACACCTTTGTCTGCAGCGAGCGCGGATCCGACGGAGCCGACGGAATCGACAGAGCCGACGGAGACCACCGAGTCCGCACCCTCCGCCACACCCGTAGCCTCCGTAGCCCTGGTCGGCGCGGGACCGCGCGGTACCAGCGTCCTGGAACGCCTCTGCGCCTCCGCTCCCGAACTCCTCGCACCCGGCACGCGTTTGACCGTCCACGTCGTCGACCCGTCGCCCCCAGGCCCCGGCCGTGTCTGGCGGACCGCCCAGCCGGCCGAGCTGCTGATGAACACCGTGGCCTCGCAGGTGACCCTCTTCACCGACGACAGCGTGGACTGCTCCGGCCCTATACGCCCCGGCCCGAGCCTGCACGCATGGGCAGCCGGCGAGCCGGACGGCGAGTTGGGCCCGGACGACTACCCGACCCGCGCCCAGTACGGCCGCTACCTGGAGTGGGTCTTCGCCGAGGTGGTCCGCGAGGCACCGCCCGCGATACGGGTCGAGACACACCGGGCGCGCGCGATACGCGTGGAGGACACGGCCGACGCGGCCGAGGGGATCGACACGGCCAACGGCCACCAGGCCCTCGTACTCGACAACGGCCGCACCCTCCCCGACCTGGCCGCCGTGGTCCTGGCCCAGGGTCACCTGCCGGCCGTGGCCGACCGGACGCAGCAACGCCTCTCCGCGTACGCCGACCGCCACGGCCTGCGCCACGTCCCGCCCGCCAACCCGGCCGACCTGGACCTCTCCGCCCTCGCCCCCGGCGAACCCGTCCTCCTCCGCGGCCTGGGCCTCAACTTCTTCGACCACATGGCCCTGTTGACGACCGGCCGCGGCGGCCGCTTCCTCCGCGCACCGGCCGGTCTGCGCTACCTCCCCTCGGGCCGCGAGCCCCGCCTCCTCGCCGGCTCCCGCCGCGGCATCCCGTACCAGGCCCGCGGCGACAACGCGAAGGGCCCGTACGGCCGCCACGTCCCCCTCGTCCTCACCCCGGACACCATCGCCCGCTTCCGCAAGCGCGCCGACTCCGGCGAGGCGCCCGACTTCCTCACGGAGATTTGGCCGTTGGTGGCGAAGGAGGTCGAAACGGTCTACTACGAGACATTGTTGGGACGGAATCCCAGGGTGGTCAGGGCCTTCCGTGAGCGGTTCCTCGCCCTCCCCCACCGGGATCCACAAGAAGCCCTGATCCTCGACGAGTTCGGGATCGCGGACGCCGAACGCTGGTCCTGGGACCGTATTTCGCGGCCGTACGGCGGTCGGATCTTCACCGGCCCCCGTGACTTCCGGGAGTGGCTGCTCGACCACCTCCGCGAGGACGCCGCGCAGGCCGCGCTCGGCAATGTCGACGGCCCGCTCAAGGCGGCTCTCGACGTGCTGCGCGACCTGCGCAACGAGTTGCGGCAGATCGTCGATCACGGCGGGCTCGCGGGGGCCTCGCGCCGGGAGCACCTGGACCGCTGGTACACGCCGCTCAACGCGTTCCTGTCGATCGGCCCGCCCCGGCGCCGTATCGAGGAGATGACCGCGCTGATCGAGGCGGGGGTACTGGACGTACTGGGCCCGCGGCTTGAGGTGCGGGCCGAGGGCGGGGCCTGGCTGGCGCACTCTCCCGACGTGCCCGGATCGGCCGTGACGGCGACCACGCTCATCGAGGCGCGGTTGCCGGAGCCGGATCTGCGGCGGACGGCCGACGAGTTGCTCGCCCGGCTGCTGAAGACGGGCCAGTGCCGCCCGCACACGGTAGACGGTTACGAAACCGGAGGACTGGACGTAACACAGCGCCCCTACCGTCTGATCAACCGTCAGGGAAGCGCGCACCCCCGGCGGTTCGCGGTCGGCGTGCCCACGGAAGGTGTGCACTGGGTGACTGCGGCCGGGGTCAGACCGGGTGTGGACTCGGTGACCCTGTCGGACGCCGACGCGGTGGCGCGGGCGGTTCTGCGGACGGTCGCTGCCCAGACAGAGCAGCGGTCGGAGCACGATCCGACAGCGGAACCGTGGCCAAAACTTGAACTTGAAAGCATTGGTTAGGCCGACCTAGCGTGGAGCACTCACTCGGTTCGTCCCCCCGAGCGGTCCCCCGCGGGACCGCTTCAGACCGAAGGAGCTCCCCCCATGACCGGACGCCTCAACAGCGCCCAGCCGTACGCCATCGGCCTGTTCCGCATAGTCGTCGGCTTGCTCTTCGCCTGCCACGGAGCCTCCAAGCTCTTCGGCGTCCTCGGCGGCGGCCCGGCCCTCTCGGTGGGTGCCTGGCCCGACTGGTACGCGGCCGTGATCGAGCTCGTCGGCGGCGGCCTGGTCGTGCTCGGCCTCGGCACCCGCGTCGCGGCGTTCATCTCGTCGGGCGCGATGGCCTACGCGTACTTCAAGGTCCACCAGCCGAACGCGCTGTGGCCACTCCAGAACGACGGTGAAGGCGCGGCCCTGTTCTGCTGGGCCATGTTCCTGCTGATCTTCACCGGCTCCGGCGCGCTCGGCCTCGACCGGCTCTTCGCGAGCCGCTCCTCCTCGGCCACCGAGGAGAAGCAGAAGCGCTCCTCGGAGCCAGTCGCGGCCTGACGCCCGTACCCGCACCAGACCGGCGCCCGCCCTGCGGCAATCGGGGCGGGCGCCCGCGCCCCAAAGGGGCGCGGGGAACTGCGCGACCAGCCCCAACGTACCCGCGGACTACGCACCGGCCCTCCAGCGGAGCGCTCACGCGGCCCACCCGATGAAGGGCACGGTGAAGCAAGCCAGCCGCGCGCCGTAGTTGCCCGGCTCGCTGTGCAGCACGACGGAGGCGGCCTCGCCGCCCCGGAAGTGCCAGTCGTGGTGCGCGCTCGCCGCGCCCGCGCCGTCCGCGTCGGCGGTGAAGTCGAGCCACACCTCGTTGTCGGCGTTCGCGTCGGCCGGGTCCGAGGACGGCCGGTGCTGGTAGTGCCCGCCCGAGTCGGCCGGATCGGCGCCGCACTGTTTCTGGTGCACATGCGCGCCGTACACGTGCCCCGGCGTCATCCCCGTCACCCGCAGCGTCACCGTCATGCCGCCGGGCGCCGCGCCGAGCTGAGTCACCTCGATCCACGAGCCCGCGGGCACGAGGTTCGTGTCATAGGTGACGGCCGCCGTCGGGATGGGTGAGCCGGGCGGCGCGAAGCGGCCTTCCATCCGCATCCGGTAGCCGGGCGTGTCGTCGGCGCCCACCGTGTCACCCGTGCCGCCGTCGCCGGTGGCGCGGTACTCAACGCCCGCGTCTGTCGCGCCGTAGGCACCGCCCGCGCCCGTCACGAGCACGACCGATGCCAGAGCCCCGATCACGATCCCTGATATTCCCGCTGTTCCTGCCACCATCGCCGGTTCCGCTCCTCACACCGATTGTCGGCCCCTTTCCGTTGTTACGGGACGCGGAGCCCGTCCGCTCCCTGGGAAACGGCAGCCGGGTGAACATGGCCTGGCGAACACACGAGCCCCCGTGGACCTGATGTCGGACCCGAGGCGTACGCTGTATGGCTGTCACAGGCCGCTCCTGCCGCTCCCCCGCGACATCGCGACATCGCGACATCGCTGCGTAATGGCACGGTCGGGGCCTACGGGGGAGACACAGGGGAGTAAGGGTGCTTGAGAGTGTGGGGGCGCTGTCCGGCAGCTCTTGGATCTACAGCCAATGGATCTATGCCGTGGTGGCGGTGTCGGTCCTGCTCGACGTCTTTCTGCCGGTGCTGCCCAGCGGCGTGCTGGTCATCACGGCGGCGACGGCGGCCGCGGCCGGTACGAGTGCGGCGACCGCGCACGTGCCGGACATCCTGTCGCTGACGCTCTCCGCCGCGACCGCGTCGGTCCTCGGCGACATGGTGGCGTACCGGCTGGCCTGGCGCGGCGGCGAGCGTCTGGACCGGGCCATAGCCCGCTCCCGCCGCCTGAGCGGCGCGCAGGAACGTCTCGGCGCGGCCCTCGCGCGCGGCGGCGGTGCCCTGGTCGTCCTCGCCCGTTTCGCGCCCGCCGGCCGCTCGGTCGTCTCGCTCGGCGCGGGCGCCGCCCACCGCCGGGTCCGCGAGTTCCTGCCCTGGTCGATCCTCGCGGGTCTCGCCTGGGCCGCGTACAGCGTCGCTCTCGGCTACTTCGGTGGCCAGTGGCTGGGCGCGACCTGGCTCGCCGCGGGGGTTTCGCTGGTGGCGCTGTTCGGGGCGGGCGCGGGCGCCGCGTTCCTGATGCGCCGCCCGTCTCCGGCCACGGTGCCGCAGACGGGCCCGAGCGTCTGAGGCACGGCCCCCGGTCAGCCCGCCCGACGGGCGGCAGCCGTCTGCCCCCGCACCTCGAGTCCCGCGAGCAACTCGGCCGTCGCCTCCGCGACAGCGTCGACCGCTCGGTCGAAGACTTCTCGGTTGTGGGCGGCCGGGGCACGGAAGCCGGAGATCTTGCGGACGTACTGGAGCGCGGCGGCGCGAATGTCCTCCTCGGTGGCCTCTTCGGGAAGTACGGGCGGTCGGAGAGTCTTGATGCTGCGGCACATACGTCCAGTCTCGCGCGTGCCACTGACATCGGGGCCGGAAAAACCCATCGCCTGCCGTCCGGAAACGGCGAACCCCGGCGCGAGACGCACGCGCCGGGGTTCGACCACAGGCTCAGTACCGCGTGGGGAACAGCTGGAGCTTGGCCTTGCCCCCGGAGACCGACTTCACCCAGACCTTCAGGTTGTTGAACTGGACGGTGCCGCCTTGTTGAACTGGACGGTGCCGCCCGGGCTGGTGCTGCCGGTGAGACTCCCGCCGACGGCCGACATCCTCACGGACCGGGAGCTGATGCTCGTGATCTTCAGCGTGACGCTGACGATGGCGGGCACATGTCCTGAACCGGCGAAGCTTCACCAACTGTCTTCACCAGCTGATTCCGGCCGCCACCGGTAGGTGGTCGCTGCCGGTGGCCGGCAGCACCCACGAGCTCGTCGGCTCCAGGCCGCGGACCAGGATCTGGTCGATCCGCGCCACCGGGAACCTCGCCGGCCAGCTGAAGCCGAAGCCGTCCCCGGCCGCGTCCTGGACCGAGCGCAGCTGCGCGGTGATGCCGGCGAACGCGCGGTCGTCCATGGTGCCGTTCAGGTCGCCGAGCAGCACCACCCGCTCGTTCTGCTCGGCGGCGATGGCTTTGCCGAGCGCCTGCGCGCCTCTGTCCCGCGAGTCCGTCCAAAAGCCCGCCCGCGGATTCACGCGTACGGACCCCAGGTGAGCCACATACACCGCCAGCGGACCCTGGTCCGTGGCCACCGTGGTGCGCAGCGCCCGGTTGTAGGCCATCTTGACGTCGGCCGGCTTGGTGTCCCCCAGCGGCCCGACGTCCTGCTGGATGTCGACCGGCCGGGTGTCCGACAGCGGCAGCCTGCTCCACAGCCCGACCGTGCCCTGCACGGTGTGGTGCGGGTACGCCTTGGCCAGCTCCTTCTCGTACGTGCCCCGGGCCTGCTGGGTCAGTTCCTCCAGTGCCAGCACGTCCGCACCGGAGGCGGCCAGCTCGCGGGCGGTGCCGGCCGGGTCGGGGTTGTCGGCGCCGACGTTGTGGCCGGCCACGGTGAGGTCGCCGCCCGGGTCGGACTTGTCGCTGAGCAGTCCGCCGAAGAGGTTCAACCACACCATGACCGGCAGCAGCAACGCGGCCACCGCCGAGGCGGAGCGGCGCCAGAGCGCCCCGGCCAGCAGCACCGGGATGAACAGGCCGAACCACGGCAGGAAGGTCTCCGCCAGGCTGCCGAGGTTCCAGATCCGGTTCGGGATCTGCGCGTGCAGCAGCATGAACAGGCCCAGCAGCAGTGCCAGCGCCGCGAGCACCAGGCCGCGCTTCCAGGGCCCCGGCCGGGAGCCGGTGCGGATCGCCAGGCGGATGCGCGCGCGCCAGGCCCCGGCGCCGGTATCGCGGCGGAGGCCCGCGTGCCGGGTACCGGAGCCGGTATCCCGGCGGCCGTCGCCGCCCTGTCCGGTCTCCGCCGTGTCCACCCGCGCCGTCGTCAGTTCTCGCTCAATGCCGGTCACTGCTGAATCCTCGGGTCGTGGGTGGGGTCGGCATACATGCGCGGGCAGTCCCGATCGATCGCATTGGTGCGCAGTTCGTAGTGCCAGGGTTCGTTCCTGTAGATCTGGCACAGCCCGTACTCGGCGCCATGTTCGGACAGCCACTCCGTCGCATCGGAGCGCCCGACGTCGACCGCGTCCCCCGACACGTGAGGAGACGTCGCCGCGGTGGCCACCCATCGGGCGGCCTCGTCTTCAGACCCGTACTTGGAGACCGCCTCGCGAAGAAGCTGATTCTGGTACTCCGGGGAACGCCAGCCGCTATTGACGTAGAACTCGATTCCGTCATGCGCGGCATCCGTTGCGGCCTGGCGGAAGGCCTTGAGTAAATCCGGGTCGAGGTTGGCCACAGCCGGAATCGCGTCATCGAAGATCGTCATGCCGTCGGGGACGACACCGTCAGCCTCGCCGGGTTTACCACGGTGCTCACTGCGAAGAGTATTCAAGGGTGATACTGCCGAGGAGGACGAGGACTCCGACATCTGACAGCCGAGAGCCGCGGTGATCACTGCCAGGACCACCAGCAGCGCGACGACGAGGAGCCGGCGGATCCGGCGGTTCGTTGTTCGTGCCAAAGGTGGAGTCCGAGTCATACCGCCAGTCAAGGCAGCGCTGCGTTGCCGACACGTATCCGCTTTTCGATATACCGACGATATGCGTCGGCTCGTAGCCTCGGAGCATGCGTGTGCTGATCGTCGAGGACGAACCGTATATGGCGGAAGCCATCCGCGATGGCCTGCGCCTGGAAGCGATCGCCGCTGACATCGCGGGTGACGGCGACACCGCTCTGGAACTGCTGAGCGTCCACGCCTACGACATCGCCGTCCTCGACCGCGACGTCCCCGGACCGTCCGGTGACGAGATCGCCGAACACATCGTCGCCTCGGGCAGCGGCATGCCGATCCTCATGCTCACCGCAGCCGACCGTCTCGACGACAAAGCCTCCGGGTTCGAACTCGGCGCCGACGACTACCTCACGAAGCCGTTCGAGCTCCGGGAGCTCGTGCTCAGGCTCAGAGCACTCGACCGCAGACGCGCCCACCACAGGCCACCCGTGCGGGAGATCGCAGACCTGCGCCTGGATCCGTTCCGCCGTGAGGTCTACCGCGACGGCCGATACGTCGCACTCACCCGGAAGCAGTTCGCCGTGCTCGACGTCCTCGTCGCCGCCGAAGGCGGTGTCATCAGCGCCGAAGAGCTACTGGAGCGGGCGTGGGACGAGAACGCCGATCCGTTCACCAACGCCGTGCGCATCACCGTCTCGGCACTGCGCAAACGCCTCGGAGAACCCGGGATCATCGCCACCGTGCCCGGCGTCGGCTACCGCATCGACACAGCAGCCGGCACCGGACGTGAGGGAGCGGACCGTGGATAGGAAGCCAGGGTTGAGCGTTCGCCTCAAACTCACCCTCAGCTATGCCGGGTTCCTCATGGTCGCAGGCGCCTTGCTGCTCGCGGCGGTGTGGGTGTTCCTCCTGCGTTACGTCCCCAATCGCGCGATGCTCACCAACGCCGATGAAGACACGCTCACGAATGGTGTTTTCCCCATCCGGTCCGTCCTCCTGGAAGTTTTCGCTCCGAGAGCAGCCGCAGTACTGGCGTTCCTGCTGTTTTTCGGTCTCCTGGGAGGGTGGCTCCTCGCCGGCCGCATGCTCGCCCCGCTGACCCGCATCACGGACGCCACACACATGGCCACGAAAGGATCCCTCTCCCACCGGATCCGGCTGCCGGGCCGCAGGGACGAGTTCCGCGACCTCGCCGACGTCTTCGACGGCATGCTCGAACGGCTCGAAGCGCACGTCGCCGAACAGCAGAGATTCGCGGCCAACGCCTCTCACGAGTTGCGCACCCCGCTGGCGGTCTCGAAGGCACTTCTCGAGGTGGCCCGCACCGATCCGACACACAACACCGGTGAAGTCATCGACCGCCTCCACGCCGTCAACGCCCGAGCGATCGACCTCACTGAGGCATTGCTCCTGCTCAGCCGCGCTGAACAGCGGTCCTTCAACCGAGAACAAGTCGACCTGTCTCTCCTGGCGGAAGAAGCCACCGAAACGCTCCTCCCCCTGGCAGAAAAGCGTGGCATCACCATCGATACCTCCGGCGACATCACCCCCACCGTCGGCTCACACGCGCTCCTGCTGCAGCTGACCATGAACCTCGTGCAGAACGCGATCGTCCACAACCTGCCTGAACAGGGCACCGTGTGGGTCAATACCAGCGTTCGCCCCGAGACGGTGCTGCTCACTGTCGAAAACACCGGCCAGAAGCTCGCCCCACAGCTGGTCTCGACACTCACCGAACCATTCCAGCGCGGCACCGAACGCATACACGCCGACCATGAAGGCGTCGGCCTCGGCCTCGGCCTGGCGATCGTCAAAACCATCACCCGAGCACACCACGGAACACTCACCCTCACCCCGCGCTCCGCCGGCGGGATCCGCATCACGGTGGAGCTACCCGCGATATCCCCGCACACCGACGGGTGAAGAATCAGGTAATTGATCCCGCGACCACCGCGGTAAACGGCCACCGCGGTAAATCTGCGACAAGAGAACTGAGGGCAGGGGCCTGAAATCCCCACAGATGGCGCCGTCATTATTTCGAGAATATCGAATACGAAAGTCCAGGCGCCGGCGCATGAAGCGGCGGACGGGGCCGAGACAGGTCGCCGGTCCGTTGACGCGCGGACCGGCGCGAAAGATGCCGTCGGGCTGCCAACCTCGCTCAGGCCCCCGGTTCCTCCGGTGTCGCCGGCGGCTCGGTGGGCGTCGGCGCGGGCGGACGGAAGAGGACGGCCCGGGCCACGGGCGGGGCGAACAGGGCGGTGACGGGCGCGGAGAGGGTCAGTACGGAGCGGAAGGCGCGCCCCACGACGGGGTCGCCGGGGTAGCGCTCCTGGACGCGCCGCAGATACCAGTCGGCGACGCTGTCCGCGAGCCCGACTGCGACCGCGTTGCCGATCGCGCCCGGCATCTTGCGGTCCGCTCCGGCGGAGATGTCCCACGCCTGCCGGGACGCCGCGAGGAGTGCCCGCTGCACGTGCCGCGTCGTGGGGGTCCGGCGCGGATCGGCCAGCGCGTCGCGCAGGGCGACCGCGCTCATCGCGGCGACGGCCATCCCCTGCCCGTAGATCGGGTTGAAGGTGCACAGGGCGTCACCGGTGGCGAGGAATCCGGCCGGGCGGCGGCCGGGCAGATCGTAGCGGCGCCGGACATTCGCGGTCCGCCGGTAGCCGAACGCCGGCGAGAGCGGTTCGGCCTCGTCCAGCCACCGGTGCAGGAGCGGATGCGGCAGCCTCTTGGCGTACGTCACGAACTCGTCGTCGCCCGTGGGCGGTTCGTCGCCGCGCAGCCCCGAGACGATGACCAGATGGGTGCCGTCCTCCAGCGGCAGCGCACCGCCGGCATGGACCTGTGCGGCGTCGGGGTAGACGTAGTAGCCGACGGTGTCGCCGTCGAGGACGCCGCTCCTGCCACGGTAGACGCGCGAGGCGTACGCGAGCCCGGTGTCGATGGTCTCCTCGTGCGGGGCCTCGGCCCCGATCGCCGTCAGCCACTGCGGGGCCTTCGTGCCGCAGCCGGAAGCGTCGACGACCAGGTCGGCCTCAAGGGCCCGCTGCTCCCCGCGGGCGTCGCCGGAGCGGTCCCGCAGCAGCACACCCCGCACGCGCGAGACGTCACCGAGGAGCCCGACGACTTCGGTCCCCTCCACCGCACTGATCACCGGGTTGGCGAGAACCCACCGCCGCACCCGCTCCTCGAGCTGCGCGCGGGAACCCGTGTAGATGTGCGTCGTCGCGGGCAGCCGCCGCAACCAGCGCCCGGTCTGCCACAGCACCATGTCCGACGGCATGCCCACCCGAGGCGCCCCCGCCGCCCGCAGCTCCGCCACGAAGCCCGGCAGCAGCGACTCCACGGCCACCTGGCCGCCCTCCAGCAGGACATGTGGATGCCGGCCCTGCGGTACGCCTGGCCGCGGCTTCATGCCGTCCGGGAACCGGTCGCGCTCGACGACGGTCACCCGGTCCGCGTGCCCGGCGAGGACGTGTGCCGCGAGCAGCCCCGCGAGGCTCCCGCCCACGACGACCGCATGCCGCCCGCCCCGGCCGCCGCCCTCCACGCTCCAACGGCCCGTTTCTCCGGCAGAGTTCACCGATCCGCTCCCCTGGTCGCCACGTCGCGAGAAGGCACCAGTATCCCGCTCCGCAGGTCCAGTTGACCGTGTTCCAGCCGCCCAGCGCGTCCCGGATACACCCGCCGGATCGCTCCCCCGGCCACACCGTCAGGCGCGGTACGACAGCAGGGTGTCAAGGAACTTCTGCGCGTCCGGTTCCTTGATCAGATTCCCGGGGCGGACATCGAACAGCCACAGACCCCGTCGGGCAGCACCGCCACGAAGTCCGGGATGTGCCGGCTGCGGCCCTGCCCGTGTTCGAAGTCCAGGCCGAACGGCTGCGGCAGCGCGCCTCCCACCGAATGCGCCCATAACGCGGTGCTGACCGGATTTCCACCGTCGAAATCCTGCCCCGTGTCCTGATCCATCCGGAAAAACGGGCAGCGAACGGGCACGATCCAGTCCGCGAGCAGACATCGGCTTCCCTCGCCCCGGAGTCCTCCACCGCATCAACCAGGGGCTCCGCGCTCCAGAGAACGGGCACATTCGGTCACGAACCGCCCCGCGATGAACCTGTTCAGTAACCGCAATCGCCTTGTAGAAATTGGGCCACCAGAGCCCGAACGGGCCGAGCTCCGGAAGCAGCCCACTCGGGCGCAACTTGCGGAGCCGTGAACGGAGGTGTCGCCGTGGACACCGAGGAACGAAGACGTGGAATCCTGGAAACGGCACGCCGTGACGGATCCGTTGACGTCGGAAAGCTCGCCGCCGACCTCGAGGTCTCCAAGGAGACCGTGAGGCGAGATCTGGCCCTGCTGGAGAGGCACGGACTGGTCCGGCGTACCCATGGCGGTGCCCATCCCGTGGAGAGCGCGGGCTTCGAGACCACACTCGCCTTCCGCACCACGATGCACGTCCCCGAGAAGTCCCGGATCGCGGCCGCCGCGGCCGCACTGCTCGGAGACGCCGAGACCGTCTTCATCGACGAGGGCTACACCCCGCAGCTCATCGCCGCCGCCCTCCCCCGCGACCGGCCACTGACCGTGGTCACCTCCTCGCTGACCACGGCGGGCGCCCTGTCCTCCGCCGAGAACATCACCGTGTTGCTGCTCGGCGGCCGGGTACGCGGCGGCACCCTTGCCACAGTCGACCACTGGGCCACCCGTATGCTGTCCGGCTTCGTCATCGACCTGGCGTATGTCGGCGCGAACGGCATCTCCCGCGAGTACGGACTCACCACGCCCGATCCCTCGGTCAGTGAGGTCAAGGCCCAGGTCGTCAGGACCGCCAGGCGCCGCGTGTTCTCCGGGGTCCATACGAAGTTCGGTGCCTCGAGCTTCTGCCGCTTCGCGGACGTCACGGAGTTCGAGGCGATCGTCACCGACGCCGGGCTGCCGGCCTCCGAGGCACATCGCTACTCGCTGCTGGGCCCCGAGGTCATCCGGGCCTGAGCCGCTTCATCCCCCTCCCCACCCTCGCAAAGCCGGGGGCCTGGTTCCCCATGCCCTCGAAACATCCCCTGGAGTCAGTCATGCGCGCACGAAGAATGACCCACGTCCTCATCACGGCCACCGCCGCAGGCTCGCTGCTGGCCGCATGCAGCGGGGCGGGCGGCTCCACATCCGGCGGCGGTGACGGGGAGAGCATCAATGTGCTGATGGTCGGCAACCCGCAGATGGAGGACATCGCGAAGCTGACGAAGAGCACGTTCACGAAGGACACCGGTATCAAGGTGAACTTCACGATCCTTCCCGAGAACGAGCTGCGCGACAAGGTCACCCAGGACATCGCCACCAAGGCCGGCCAGTACGACGTCGCCACCGTCGGTGCGTACGAGGTCCCTGTCTGGCACGAGAACGGCTGGCTGCACGAGCTGGGCTCGTACGCCGACAAGGACTCGTCGTTCGACAAGGGCGACCTGCTCAAGCCCATGGTGCAGTCCCTGTCGGGGGCGGACGGCAAGCTGTACGCCCTGCCGTTCTACGGCGAGTCCTCCATGCTCATGTACAACAAGGAGGTCATGGCGGAGAAGGGCATCACGGTGCCGGAGCGGCCGACCTGGCAGCAGGTCGCCGACATCGCCGCCAAGGTCGACGGTGGTCGTCCCGGGATGAAGGGGATCTGCCTGCGCGGCCTGGCCGGCTGGGGCGAGCTCGGCGCGCCGCTGACGACGATGGTCAACACCTTCGGCGGCACCTGGTTCACCAAGGACTGGAAGGCACAGGTCAACAGCGGTGGCTTCAAGAAGGCGACCAACTTCTATGTCGACCTGGTGAAGAAGCACGGTGAGGCGGGCGCCCCGCAGGCCGGCTTCACCGAGTGCCTCAACGCGATGAGCCAGGGCAAGGTCGCGATGTGGTACGACGCGACCAGCGCGGCCGGGTCACTGGAGGACGCCAAGTCCAGCAAGATCGCCGGCAAGGTCGGCTACGCCTACGCACCGACCGTCGAGACCAAGAGCAGTGGCTGGCTGTGGACTTGGGCCTGGGCCATGCCCAAGACCACGAAGAAGGCCGACGCCGCCTCGCAGTTCATGCTGTGGGCCTCCAGCAAGAAGTACGAGCAGCTGGTCGGCGAGGAGCTCGGCTGGGCGCGGGTTCCCTCCGGCAAGCGAGCCAGCACCTACGAGATCCCCGAGTACAAGACGGCCGCCGCGGCCTTCGGTGACATCACCCTGAACTCCATACAGGAGGCCGACCCCACCAACCCGGGCGTCCAGCCCAGGCCCACGGTGGGCGTCCAGTTCGTGGCCATCCCCGAGTTCCAGGACCTCGGGACCAAGGTGACCCAGGAGATCTCCGCCGCCATCGCCGGCAAGACCAGCGTGGACAAGGCGCTCGACAACGGCCAGAAGCTCGCCGAGGAAGTCGCGAAGAACTACAAGTGACCTCCGCTGCCCGGCCGGCCCTCCGGCCGGCCGGGCGCCGCTTCCCCCTACCCGGCCGTCATTGGCGGAGGAAAGTTCCCATGACCACGCTCACCGCTCCCCCCAGGACAGCTCCACCACCCGTCCGTCCGCGGACGCCCTCGGGCATCGGCAAGTGGCGGCGGCGCATCCCGCTGCTGCCGGCGCTGATCTTCGTCGTCATCGTCACGCAGCTGCCCTTCGTGGCCACGTTGATCATCTCCACCTTCCAGTGGAACATCCTCAAGCCGGGAGAACGGCACTTCACCGGCCTGTCCAACTACGCGTTCGTCTTCACCGACGACCGGCTGCGCGCGGCGGTGCTCAACACCGTCATCCTCACCGCATCGGTGGTGCTCATCAGCGTGGTCCTCGGACTGGGTCTGGCGATGCTGCTCGACCGCCGGTTCGCCGGCCGCGGCCTGGCCCGCACCCTGCTCATCGCCCCGTTCCTCGTCATGCCGGTCGCCGCCGCGCTGCTGTGGAAGCACGCCATCTACAACCCCGACTACGGACTGCTCAACGGCACCTTGAACGCCGTATACCGGTTGTTCGGCGCGGACAACGGCCCCACCGTCGACTGGATCTCCTCCTACCCCATGCCGGCCGTCGTGCTCTCGCTGGTCTGGCAGTGGACCCCGTTCATGATGCTGATCCTCCTGGCCGGCCTCCAGGCGCAGCCCGGCGACGTCCTGGAGGCGGCCCGCGTCGACGGGGCCTCGGCCATGGCGACCTTCCGCCACATCACCCTGCCGCACCTGCGCCAGTACCTCGAGCTGGGCATCCTGCTCGGCACGATCTACGTCGTACAGACCTTCGACGCCGTCTACACCATCACCCAGGGCGGCCCCGGCTCCCAGACCACCAACCTGCCCTACGAGATCTACCTGACCATGTTCCGCAAGTACGAGTACGGCGAGGCGGCCGCCGCCGGCGTGATCGTCGTACTCGGCTCGATCGTGATCGCGACCTTCGCGCTGCGCACCATCGCGTCGCTGTTCCGCGAGGAGGTATCCCGATGACCGCTCACACAGCAGTCACCGCCCCCGGGGCGAGACTCAAGAAGCTCCTCCGCCGCCACGACGACCCCACCGGTACGCCCCGGCTGTCTCCCCTGTGGACCTTCGTCGCCTGGCTCGCCACGCTGGCGTTCTTCGCGCCGGTGGCCTGGATGGTTCTCACCTCCTTCCACCAGGAGGCCGACGCCGCGACCAACCCGCCGACCCCCTTCGCCCCGCTCACCCTCGACCAATACGAGCTGCTGTTCAGCCGGGACATCACCCCCTTCCTCCTCAACTCGGCCATGGCCAGCATCCTTTCGACACTGCTGGTGCTCGCCCTGGCGGTGCCGACGGCCTACGCGCTGTCCATCAAGCCGGTCGAGAAGTGGACCGACGTGATGTTCTTCTTCCTCTCCACCAAGTTCCTGCCCGCGATCGCGGCCCTGCTGCCGGTCTACCTGATCGTCAAAGAGGTCGGGATGCTGGACAACGTGTGGACGCTGGTCGTCCTCTACACCGCCATGAACCTCCCGATCGCGGTGTGGATGATGCGCTCGTTCCTCGCCGAGGTCCCCAAGGAGATCCTGGAAGCGGCCGAGATGGACGGCGCGGGCCTGCTCACCGTGCTGTGGCGGGTCGTCGCACCGGTCGCCATGCCCGGACTCGCCGCCACCTCGCTGATCTGCTTCATCTTCAGCTGGAACGAGTTCATGTTCGCCGTCAACCTCACCGCCACCCAGGCGTCCACCGCACCGGTGTTCCTCGTCGGCTTCATCACCAACGAGGGCCTCTTCCTGGCCCGGCTGTGCGCCGCGGCCGTGCTGGTCTCCCTGCCGGTCCTCATCGCCGGTTTCGCCGCCCAGGACAAACTCGTCCGCGGCCTCTCCCTAGGAGCAGTCAAGTGAAAGCCGCTGTCATCGAGGCCCCCGGCAAGGTCACCGTCACCACCGTGCCCGACCCCACTCCCGGGCCGCGCGAGGTCGTGGTCGACGTGGCGGCCTGCGGGCTGTGCGGGACCGATCTCCACATTCTGCAGGGCGAGTTCGCACCGACCCTGCCGGTCGTGCCGGGGCACGAGTTCGCCGGGGAGGTCGTGGGCCTCGGCAGCGAGGTCACCGAACTCGCGCTCGGCGACCGGGTCGCCGTGGACCCCTCCCTGTATTGCAACGAGTGCCGCTACTGCAGGGCCGGACGCAACAACCTCTGCGACCGGTGGCAGGCGATCGGAGTGACCGTGGCCGGTGGCGCCGCCGAGTACGCCGTGGCGCCCGTCGCCAACTGCGTACGGCTGCCCGACCACGTGGACGTCCAGGACGCGGCCCTGATCGAGCCGCTGTCCTGCGCCGTGCGCGGCTACGACGTGCTCAACAGCAGGCTCGGCTCCCATGTGCTGATCTACGGCAGCGGGACGATGGGCCTGATGATGCTGGAGCTGGCCAAGCGCACCGGAGCCGCCTCGGTCGATATCGTCGACGTCAATCCCGAGCGGCTGACGACGGCGAAGAAGCTGGGCTGCTCCCAGGCGGCGCTCTCGGCCGACGAGTTGGGGCGGCCGACCGGCTGGGACGTGGTGGTCGACGCGACCGGCAACGCCGCCGCCATCCAGGACGGCCTGGAACGGGTCGCCAAAGCCGGGACGTTCCTGCAGTTCGGGGTCTCCGACTACGCGACGACGGCCACCATCTCGCCGTACCGCATCTACAACCAGGAGATCACCATCACCGGGTCCATGGCGGTGCTGCACAGCTACGAACGCGCGGCGGAGCTGTTCGCCACCGGGGTGCTCGATCCCCAGGTCTTCATCAGCCACCGGATGCCGCTGACGGAGTACCCGCAGGCACTGGACCAGTTCGCCGCCGGCCAGGGACGCAAAATCGTCGTACTGCCCTGACCCGGCCCGCACGATGCGCCCGTCGGCGGCACACGGCAGCGATGTGGAGGCCGGAGAAAGCCCCGGCGGGCAAGGTGACCGCATGGAAACCGGCGGGAGGACGACGACCACACGGTTGCGCGCGTGATCAGTGGCCGGCCGTCGCGATGAGGCGTCGCAGCGCGGCGTGGGCGGGTGAGCCCCAGCTGGGCTTGCCGCCGGGGCGGCCGTGGACGCCGGCGTCTCCGATGAAGACGCAGGCGAGGGCGCGCAGCACCGCCCAGCCGCGGGCGCGACGCAAGGTCGCGGCGTCCGGGGCCGGCTGGTAGGCCCCGTGGAAGCGGTCGGCGGCGCCGTCCGGCAGCAGGATCCAAGCGGCGGCGAGGTCGAATGCCGGGTTGCCGGGCAGCGGCCCGCCGCTCGTGACGCCCAGCACCAGCCGCTGAGCACACGAGCGGCCGACCGAAGCGCTCAGTCACACACGTTCGCGTGAAGTCCCCAAGGAACTCGCATCCCAAAATCGAACAGGCGTACCATTGCCGCGTGGCTGCGACCTATGACTTCCCGAGTGACCTCCTGGCCGGTCAGGAGGAGCTGCATCAGGTACGGGCCGAGCTTCTGGCCCTCCTGAAGCGGCTCCCCTGGTCGGTCGAGCCCCTGGACGGCTTCAGTGACGAGCACGGCTGGCGCAAGGTGGAACGCCCCGCGTCCCCCGGCTGGACCGCCGACGAACAGGCCGAGGTGGAGAAGCTCCGCCGACGAGAGCGAGAGCTGGCGGTCTTCGTGACCTGCCACCGCTTCTGGTCGGAGGTCACGACAGCGGACAAGGTGGACGCACGGATGAACCTGAAGCACGCCCAGGAGACGGAGCAGGGCTCCGCGTAGGGTCCGCAGAACGCGAAGACCCTCGGCCGAGATCGACGGTGGTCCTCGTTCCGGAGTGGGCGCGGATGGCTTCGAACCGGCGGCATCCGTCCCGCGGCCCTGGCTCCGGCCTCCCCCTCTGGTGCCTGCCGCCGGGCCCGGGTACGGTCCGCCCGCATGGCCTTGAGTTACAACGATCACTACCACCCGCTGCTGTTGAAGCAGGTGCCGTACGGAGCAAGAACGGTCCTGGACGTCGGGTGCGGCACGGGGCGGTTCGCACGGCTGCTCGCGAGGCAGGGACTGGACGTCGAGGCGGTGGACGCCGACGCGGACGTCATCGAGGCGGCGCGAGCCGCCGGGGGCGGCCCCCGGTACCGTCAGGCCGACGTGCGCCAGGCCCAATTACCCGACTCGCACTACGACTTCATCTCGTGCATCGCCAGTCTCCACCACGTGCCGTTCGACACGGTGCTGACCTTGCGGAAGGCCCTCGCCCCGGGCGGCGTTCTGGCGGTGCTGGGGCTCTATCCGATCAGGACGGCGACCGACTTGGCGTGGGCTCTCCCGGCGCTGTCCCTCCTCAGGGCGAACCAACTACTGGAGAGGCGCCGTCCCGGCCCGTCCGTTCAGGCTCCGATCGCCTGGCCGCCTCCGCTGACGTACGCCGAAACCCGCGCCGAATCCGCCCGCCTCCTGCCCGGCTCGACCCTGCGCCGCCTGCTGTTCTGGCGGTACCTGTTGATATACCGGGCCTAGAGAGGCAGGGCCCTCCACGTGGGCTTCCTGGCGCGTCAGTGGCTCGATGCCATTCAACGACCGAGAAAGACCAAGGCCCAGGTCTCCGGGTTGCCACCGGCTGACCTGGGCCTTTCTCACGTCCTGGAACTGGTGGGCGCGGACGGTTTCGAACCGCCGACATCCGCCTTGTAAGGGCGGCGCTCTACCACTGAGCTACGCGCCCAGGACGAGTCGACAGCCTACATTGCCCGGAGGACTGCCCGGCAAACCCGTATCCGCCCCCGGCTTCTGATTCCGGCCCCCGGTTCCGGCTGCCCGTTCCGGGCTCCAGCCCCGGTCGCCGGTCCCGCGCGATGCGGGGGTATGCCCTACCCCCGATCCGGGAGCGGCCCGGATCCCCCGGCGGGCCCCGGCTCCGTACGGTCGAAGAACGTCCCAGCCACCGTACGGCCGAGGGCGTCCACAGCCAGGGGGAGTCCGCCATGACCAGTCGTATCCGCCGTTCCGCCGTCCTCGCCGGGGCAGGTGTCGTCGCCGTCAGTCTGTTCGCCGTGGGATGCGGCGCCAGTGCCGGGGACGATGAGGAACCCGAGCGGCGTTCGTTCGCGCTCAGTGGCCGCACACTGACCGTCGACTCCGATGACTCCGCGCTCGAACTGGTCGCCGCGGACGTCGACAAGGTCGAGGTGACGCGGTGGTTCGAGGGCAGTGTCGTCGTCGGGGAGGACCCCGAGGTGACCTGGGGGATGAAGGGCGACACGCTCAAGCTCAGGATGAACTGCTCGGGCGTGGTCGCCGACTGCTCGGCCAAGCACCGCATCGAGGTGCCGCGCGGCGTCGCGGTCACCGTGAAGGACGGCGACGGCAGCGTGCGGGCCCGGGGCTTCGAGGAAGCTCTCAGCATCCGGTCGGGCGACGGTTCCCTCCGCGTGGAGGACACGAGCGGGCCGCTGACCCTGCGTACCGGCGACGGCTCGGTCACCGCGACCGGCGTCGACTCCCGGCAGGTGGACGTGAACACGGGGGACGGGTCGGTGCGGCTGGAGCTCGCCGCCGTGCCGGACCGGGTCGAGGCGCGGGGGCAGGACGGCTCCCTCACCATCGATTTGCCGGACGACGCGACGTACCGCGTCACCGCCGGTACCGCGGACGGATCCGTGGATGTGTCCGTACCCCGTGACGAGCGCAGCAGGCATGTGGTGTCGGCCCACACTCAGGATGGGAAAGTCACGGTGCGTACCGCGAACTAACCGGCCCGTGTGTTCGTCCTTACCTGGTGGGAGAATGACACCGGGCAGGGTGGATGACAGCACGGGAGAGGGAAGTGACGGCGACACCTTCGCAGCCGTACACGCCGTTTGTGCCACGGGCACAGCAACTACCTCGCCCCCGTGCCGGGTTCAGGGTCACGGGGGCGCGTGGTGTTGCCCGTGACCTGCTGACTCTCGTCCTGCTGCCGCTTCCGTTGCTCGCCCTGACGCTGCCCGCCGCGTTCGCCGGCGGCGGCACGCGGCGTTGGTTCGGCGGGCGCTCCGAGAGCCAGCGGGCCGAGGCGCAGGCGGCCAAGGACGCCGCGGCGGCCGCGTTCTACGAGCTGGACACGGCACAGCGCGATCTGCGGATCTCGATCGAGACCATCACGGCCGTCGACGACTCCCCCGCGGCCCGGCGCGCGGTCTCCGGCTTCGAGACGCTCGGCCGCCGCATCGACGAGGCCAGCAGTACGTACATCAACGCGGTCGACGCCCACGACCTCGACCGCGACGATCTGGAAGCCTCCGTCGCCGCCCACGCGCGCACCGAGCTGGCCAAGGCCAAGGACGAGCTGGACCGGGTCAAGAAGGAGCTGGACCGCTTCGAGGAGGGGCTCGGCCCGCTGCTCGGCAAGGCCGAGACCCAGCTGGCCCGGCTCGCCCCGGCCGTCGAACGCGCCCGCCAGGCCCTGCTCGCCGCGTCGAACGCCCTCGATGCCGTACGGGGATCGGGGCTCAAGGCCGACGATCTCGCCGCCCGTCTCGCCGCACTCGGCCCCGAGCTGACCAAGCTCAACCAGGGCGCCGGGCAGCACGGCGTGCCGGAGACGCTCGAGCGTGCCGACCGGGTCGCGCGGGACGCCGAGGCGGTGCGCGCGGAGGCCGAGCGGCTGCCGGAGCGGGCCGCCGAGATCGACCGCCGTCTCGTGTCGCTGCGTACGCGCGCGCAGGCGCTCACCACTCGCTCCGGGCAGGTGGATCCGGTGCTGAGCGAGTTGCGGCGCCGGTTCACGGCCGCGTGCTGGCAGGACCTGCAGCACGTACCGGACCAGGCCGAGGAGACCGTACGGCAGGCCGAGCGGAAGCTGGCCGAGGCTCGGACGGCCCGCGACGAGCAGCGCTGGGCGGACGCCACGTCGCTGCTGTCCACGGTGCGGGCGTTGCTGAACACGACAGACGAGGCCGTGTCCGCGGCCGGAGATCGGCTGCGGCGGCTGAACGAGGTGTCGAAGGACCCGCAGCGGGAGATCGACCGTACGCGGTTCGCGATCCGGGATGCGCAGCGGCTGGCGATGGCCGGGCGCAATACACCCGACCCGCGGCACGCCCGGCCCCTCGATGACTCGGTGGCTCGGCTGGAGCGGGCGATCGGCACGCTGGACGGGCGTCACCCGGATTATTGGCACTTCCTCACCGAGACCGAAGCGGTGCGGGGGACTGTGGCTCGGGTGGTTTCGCAGATCCGTGAGGAGCGTGGGGGCGGGGCGTGAGGGGTAGTTCTTGCGTCTGCGGGTCGTGGGGGCTGATCGCTCCCCCACTCTCGGCTTCTCCCCCACTCTCGGCTGCGCCGCAAAACCCCTTGGGGGCGCCCTGAGCGGGTGCCGCCCGCTAACCTGTGCGCATGCCTCGCTACGAATACCGCTGCCGGACCTGCGGTGACACCTTCGAGAAGAGCCGTCCCATGGCCGAGTCGTCCGCACCCGCGGCCTGCCCGGCCGGCCACGACGACACGGTGAAGCTGCTGTCGACGGTCGCCGTCGGCGGCTCGGCCGCGGCGCCCGCACCCCGCGCGAGCGGTGGCGGAGGCGGCGGTGGGGGCGGTTGCTGCGGCGGGGGCTGCTGCGGCTGACCCTCTCGGTTGCCGGCCGGCTGAGCCTTCCGGTCCGCTTCAGTCTGGCTTCAGCTTCCGTTCCCTAGCGTCACCCGTGTGACCGACAGCAGCGCACCGCAGTGGATCAACAGCCTCATGGACACGCTCGGGGCACCGGGCGCGGGCATCGCCATCGCCCTGGAGAACCTGTTTCCACCCCTGCCGAGCGAGATCATCCTGCCGCTGGCGGGGTTCGCGGCGAGCACCGGACAGATGAATCTGTTGGCGGCGCTGCTGTGGACGACGGCCGGCTCGGTCGTAGGCGCGCTCGCGTTGTACGGCGTGGGGGCGCTGCTCGGCCGCGAGCGCACGGTGGCGATCGCGGCCCGGCTGCCGCTGGTGAAGGTCGCGGACATCGAGAAGACGGAGGCCTGGTTCTCCCGGCACGGCACCAAGGCCGTGTTCTTCGGACGGATGATCCCGATCTTCCGCAGCCTGATATCCGTGCCCGCGGGCGTCGAACGCATGCCCCTGCCCGTCTTCCTCGGCCTGACCGCACTGGGCAGCGCGATCTGGAACACCGTCTTCGTTCTCGCCGGCTATCTGCTCGGCGAGAACTGGACGGATGTCACCGGGTACGTGTCGACGTACTCGAAGGTCGTGCTGGTCGCGGCGGTGCTCGCGGTGCTCCTCTTCGCGGCGGTACGGCTGTTCAGGCCGGGGCCGGGCGGCCGACGGCGCGAAAAGGAACGCGCAAAGGAACGGGAAGAGGCTCGGGAAGGGGCACGGGAAGAGGTTCGGGAAGGGGCACGAGAACCGGCCGCCGACAGCCCTACCGGGACCCACACCCCTCCCCGTACCGACACCCCTACCGGCACCTCTACCGGGACTCCCGCAAGAACTCCCGCAGAATCCGCTCGCCCGCGATGACACCCCGCTCCGGGAGGGACGTGATCCCGGGAGCCGTCCACCCCGCGTCGGCCAGTTCGCCGTGGCCCGGGCGCCAGGCCCGGTCCGCGGCCAACAGCAGGTCGGCGTCGAGGAGGGAGTCGCCGGCCGCGAGTGTCAGGGTCGCCCCGGTGCGGCGCGCGACCTCACGCATGGCGGCGCTCTTGGTGAGCGGCTTCGGCACGGCGTAGATCTTGCGGCCCTGGAGGGAGACGGTCCAGCCGCGGTTCTCCGCCCAGACGGCGAGTTCCTTCACCCAGTCCTCGGGGAGCAGTTCGCGCTCGACGACGACGTACACGAAGAGGTCCTCGGCGACGCGATGCTTGCGCACCCACGCCGGGTCGGAGGTGGCCGCGATGTGCTCGCGCACCTCGTCGAGCGGGGCGCACTCGCGGGCGAGGCGCTCGGTCACCCGGGCGTGCCACGCCTCGTCGGAGACGCCGTCGACGAGGAGGTGGCCGCCGTTGGCGCAGATGGCGTACTTCGGGGCGAGGCCGGGGAGTTGGATGCGCTGGTACTGCTTGCGGGTACGGGTCGTGGTCGGTACGAAGTCCGCCGCGGCGCCGAGTTCGGTGAGCAGGCCGGCCGCGATCTCGGTCATGTACGACAGCGGCCTGCTTTCGTGCACCTCGACGCTGAGCAGTCGGGGCGCCTCGGCGTCGGGCATCGTCAGCGCGAGCGCGGCGGCGGAGTAGATGAGCGTGCGGTCCAGGTCGCTGGCGATGAGCGCCTTGGGCGAGGAGATGGGGTTCGTCATCAGACCGGCGTTCGTCATCAGACCGTCACCGCCTTGCCGTCGGCGCCGGTCGCTCCGCGCGTGTACTTGGGGTGGATCAACCCGACGCAGGTGTAAGGGAGTTCGGCCACCTCTTCGACGGGTACGCCGCGCTGCTCGGCGAGGAGGCGTACGTGGTCCAGGTCGGCGCCCGCTCCGGCGCGGGCGAGGATCTTCCAGGGGACGCGACGCAGCAGGACGCGGGTCGTCTCGCCGACGCCCGGCTTGACGAGGTTCACGTCGTGGATCTCGTACTCCTCGCTGATGCGCTCAACTGCGGCCCAGCCCTCCCAGGTTGGGGTGCGGTCGGTGGAGAGCAGTTCCTTGACCCGGTCGTCCACCGCTTGGTCGACCTCACCGAAGCGGGCGGAGACGGCGTCCAGGAAGTCGACGGAGACGTCCACTCCGGCGAGCTCACGGTAGAACTTCGCGCCGTGGTAGTCGTGTTCACCGACCAGGTCGGCCCGGAGGACCGTACGCGAAATGAGCCCGGACACCGTCGAGTTGAGGCAGGCGGAGGGGATGAGGAAGTCCTCGCGGGTGCCGTACGTACGGACGCAGGAGCCGGGGTCGGCGAGGACCGCGATCTCCGGGTCGAAGCCCGTGATGCCGTCGGAGGTCTCGAACTCCTCGACGGCCTGGGTGAGTTCGCGGGTGATGGCGCCCTTGCCGGTCCAGCCGTCGACGAAGACGACGTCGGCCGGGTCGTGGTGTTTCGCGAGCCAGCGCAGCGCGTTGGCGTCGATGCCGCGGCCGCGCACGATGGAGACGGCGTAGTGCGGCAGGTCGAGGCCGTGGCGGTGCTGGGCCCAACGGCGCATCAGGACGCCGACGGGTGTGCCGGCGCGGGCCAGCGACACGAGGACGGGGTGCGGTGACCGCTCGGCGAGCACCGTCTCCGTGACCGCGCCGACGGCCTGGGCGATGCGGGTGGCCGAGGTGCCGAGCGCGTTGTGGAAGAGCTCCTGGTACTGGGGGCTCGGCTGGTACTCCACGGGCAGCGACTCCGCGTAGTGTGCGCCGCCGCTCTGGATCGCCTCCTCACGCTCCTCTGTCGGCGCCTCCAGCCGCGTGTCCGAGAGGTCCTGCAGCAGCCAGCCGACCTCGTCGGGGGCGTACGAGGAGAAGTCGGGGCCGCGGAGGGGCTCGGACAGCATGGAGGGCCTTTCGGTGGACGGCTCTGTGAACGGCACTTCCGTCAACGGCACTTCTGTCAACGGCACTTCTGTCAACGGCGCTGCGGACGGCTCGGGGTTCAGCTCCGCGGACAGCCGCTCGGGTGCGTACTCGTCGGGTGCGTACTCGTCGGGTATGCACTCCTCGGGTACGTACGAGGGGACGACGGCGAGCAGCACGCTCGCCGTGTGCGCGGCGAGCTGCGCCAACAGGCCGCCGGGGCCGTGCAGTTCCGGGGTGTCGGCCACGGAGTCGACCACGGCGACGACGGCGTCGAAGCCGGCGCCCGCGACGTTGTAGGCGTAGCGCTCGCCGGGGCCGTCGGCGGGGTCGTCGTGGGCGGGGAAGACGAGCCGGGTGCGGATCGCGTAGCCGGGGTCGTCGAGCGCGAGGACCGGGGAACGGGTGGTGGTGGAGTAGCGGACCGCGGCATCGGTCAGCTTCTCCAGCGCCACGCCGAGCCGGAGCGGCGCGTACATCAGCTCTTCGAACCCGAGGACGAGAACCCGTCCGCTGCCGCGCCGGGCTCCGAGGGGCAACGCCTCGGCGATCCGCCCGGCCATGGCAGGCAGCGCCTCTTCCAGCCGCACCCGATGCTCGGGCGTGAACCCGTGCCGCCCGCCGTCGGGTATCCCGCCCGGCCAGCCCAGCTCTACGCGGACGACCGGCGTGCGGACGGGCGCCGGGGCGCTCGGAGTCGCCCGCACGACGGCGCTCACGCCGGGCTCGGTCGAGGGCACCGTTCCCCCACCGGACTCGTACCGCGCAACCAGCGCCTGGCCCTTCGCCAGGACCCCCTCGGGAAGCCGCACCGTTCCGCTCGCCGCGGTCACGAGGTCCACGCGGGCGCCGATCTCGCGGGCGAAGTCCTCCAGGCGGCCGAGGTCGGCGGCCGAGCGCATGTCGACCAGGGCGACGATGACGTACCGGTCGCGCGGATAGCGTTCGTGCAGGTCACGGATGGTGTTGAGGACCGTGTTGCCGGTGGAGAACTCGTCGTCGACCAGGACCAGCGGGCCGTCGCCGGCCAGCAGGGCAGGGTTCTCCGGGAGGAGCAGGTGCGAGGTGGCGTGCGAGTGGGACTCCTCGAAGCCGCCCGCCCGGGCGACGCCGTCGACCGGGCGGCGGGTCGAGTGGAGGCAGGGCGCGAGGCCCACGCCGTCCGCGACCGAGTGGCCGAGCCCGGTGGCCGTCTCGGCGTACCCGAGGACGACGGCCCGCCGCGCCTCGTCCTCACCGAGCAGATCCCGCACCCGGAGGCCGAGCGCGAACCCGTATCCGTACACGACCGCGGGTGACTGCGGTACGTGCTTGCCCAGCACGTTGGACACGAGCAGATGCGCCCGCTTGGGGTTGCGCCGCAGCGCGAGCCCCAGCAACTCGCCGAGCCCCTCGTCCCCGACGAGCTCGACCCCGAGCCGCCCGGCGACCCACGCCCCGGACCAGACCTCGGCCTCGGACCGGACGCCCTTCTCCGCACGGGCGCCGGCACCGGACCCGGCCCCGCCCCGGAACCCCGTCCCGGACCAGACGCCGGCCTCGCGCCGGCCTTCCGCTCCGGCCCGTGTCCCGGCCCCGGTCCCTGTCCCGGAGTCGGTCCCGGAGTCGGTCGTCCCGGAGCCGACCCCGTCGTTCACAGCCTTGTTCATGGATTCCTTGTGTGTCTCAGTGTGTGTCTCAGTCGGGGATTCCGGCGGCGAGCAGCTCCACGAAGCCGATGTCCTGGTTGGCGACACCGAAGACCTCGGCGCGCTGGATGGTGCGTTCGGCCCAGGCGCGGTGCGGCTTCACCTCGTTCATCTTGTTCGTGTACGCGGACCGCAGGACGCCCCCGCCGCCGCGCTCGGGCCGCAGGATGTCCTGGGCGTCGCTGAACTCTTCGTGGCTGACCACCGAGAGTGCGTGTACGGGCGCCACATGCGAGGGGTGGATGCAGGTCTTGCCCTGCAGACCGTTGGTCCGGTCGAGGGAGATCTCGCGCAGCAGTCCGTCCATGTCGTGCTCGATCAGCGCGTCGCGCAGGTCCTCGGCCTCCGGGGAGAAGGGGCTGCGGCGCAGTTGCGGCTTGAACATGCGCTCCTGGACCCGGAAGTACTCCCACACGGGCCCGGTCACCGTGAATCCGGTGCCGTCGGCCCGCCCCAGCACGTTCACCACGTCCGCGATCACGGAGGCGACGATCTGCACGTCGTACGCGGTCATGTCGGGCGCCCTGCGCAGCCCGTACGCCGAGCAGAAGTCGGTGACGCCGAGCCGCAGCGCGAGCACCCGGTCGCGGTACTTGTCGACGGCGCGGAAGATCCCCGCGAGGGTCTCGGCACGCGACTCCCGGTACAGCAGATCGGGCGATTCGAGAACGGGCATCGCGAAAAGCCGCCGTCCGCTCGCGGCCTCGGACGCCGTGAGGGCCTCCAGGAACGGGATGCCCCGCTCCTCGGTGAACTTCGGCAGTACGAATCCGGACAGCAGCCGGACGGCGGAGCCGAGCCGCCCGACCAGGTCGGGGATCTGCTCGGGCGCTCTGACCCGGATGAACAGCAGCGGCAGCTCGGTCTCCGGGCAGCGTTCGGCGAGGTCGTTGAACTGCCGGACCAGGTTCTCCTCGGCGTCGGGGACCTCCGCGTCGTCGATCGAGTCCTCCAGGCACAGCACCATCGATACGACTCCGCGCCCGGTCTGCTTCACGATGTCGTCGGCCAGTTTCTGCCTGGTCGCGGGGCTGTAGAGGGTTGCTCCGAGGGCCGAGGCGAGCACCCGGGCAGGGGAGTCCGCCGTGAAGACGCACGGCTCCTGGTGGAAGAGTCGCTCCCGCACTTCAGGGGTTATATGTCCGAAATGACGCATTAGTCTCCCCCGGGGCGGCTAGACGGCCTGACAATAAGTGGCCGGTAATAGTACGTAGAGATCCATGTCAAGGGTTCCCACCGGGCATGAAATTCAGGTAACGCAGACACACACGATTGTGTCGTCCGGCCGCGTGTCGGGCCAGGCGGGAAGGCACCCCCATGTTGTCGTGACCAGGACCGAGAGGGCAGGATGACCGCATGACGCACGCCATGCTGAAGGGGTCGAACGTCCCGCTGGACGCCACAGCGGTGCGCGCTGTGCTGCGCTGGACGCCGGGGCCCGGGGTCCCGGTCGTGGACGCCTCGGCGCTGCTCCTCGGCCCCGACGGTCGTGTGCGATCCGACGAGGACTTCGTGTTCTACAACCAGCCCCGGCATCCCTCGGCCAAGGTCTGGCGACTCGGTCAGAAGCGCGTTGCCGAGGGTCACACCGACACGATTCAGTCGGATCTGGCGGGCCTTGACAATGAGGTGGACCGGATTCTCCTTGTCGCTTCCGCCGAGGACGTCACCTTCGACCGGGTCCCCGCGCTGCGGATCCTGCTGTACGACGCCACGCTCGCGGACGCCGAGCCGCTGGCGTACTTCGACATCAAGCCGGAGACCGGCGAGGAGACCGCGCTGATCTGCGGCGAACTCTACCGGCGGGGTGAGGGCTGGAAGTTCCGGGCGCTCGGCGAGGGCTACTCGAACGGTCTTCAGGGGCTGGCGTCCGACTTCGGCATCATGGTGGACGAGTCCGAGGCCGCCGCCGAGCCGGCGTCCGCACCCCCCGCCTCGCCGCCGCTGCCGCCCGAGCAGCCCGCCCAGCTGCCCCAGCAGCCGGCTCAGCCGTCCTACGGCTATCCTCCGGCCGCCCGCCCGGACCCGGACCTCACCCGGCAGCAGCCGCCGGCCGCCCAGCCCGCGTACGGCTATCCGCAGCCCACCAGCCCGCCCGCCTACGGCTACCCGCAGACCTCCCCGGCCCAGCCCGCGGCGGCGGCCGCCCAGCCCGCATACGGCTTCCCACAGCCGCCCGGCGCCTTCCCCGACCCGGAATTCAAGCTGCCGCCCCAAGGCCCGCAGTTCATCGGACGTTAGGGGCGCGGTCGCGCCCGGCCCCGTCAGGGGCGCGGGGCTGTGACATATGCGGCTCCGCCGCGTGGGCGCGACCAGCCACGTACAACCCGCAGCCGCCACCGAACCGAACACCCCGAGCTCTTGGGCGCTCCTGCCAAGCCCAGCGGCAGCGCGGCTCAGCGGTCGGCCTTCGCCTTGTAGCCGCGGCCCCACTGGAGTCCCCAGCCGTAGAGCCGGTCGAGCTCGGCCTGGAAGCCGTACACGAACTTCACCTCGCGGCGCACCACCAGCTCGTTCTTGATGTTCTCGATCATGACCACCGCGCAGGACCTGGCCTGCGGATGGCGCTCGTCGAGGCCGACCTCGATGCGGGGGCCGTTGCTCGGGTAGAGGGTCACGATGGCGTGCGTACGGTCGAAGGCCGGGGTCTGGTCGTATATGTAGACGAAGACTAGGAGCCGCTTGATCTCCTCGCGGTGGTCGAGGTTGACGAATATCGTCTCGCCCGAGCCGGAGCCGAAGCGGTCGTCGCCGCTGAGCTTCACGTACGGCGCCGAGTTGAGCTCACCGAAGAAGCTGCCCAGTGGCTGGACGACGCCCTTGGTGCCGTCCGCAAGCTCGTACATGCAGCCCAGGTCGAGGTCGACGTTGACCATGCTCTGGGTGTGCGCCTGCACCACCTCGGGCTTGAATGCCTTGAAGGGGTGGCGCAGCAGGCTCTCCCGCTGGGGCCCGCCTATGTCGGAGGTGCGCATCCGCCAGGAGAGGTTGATGCGCAGGTTTCCGTTGGCCGCGCCCTGTTTGGTGAGTGAGATCGACTGGTTCCGTTTGGTCAGTTCGATGGCGTTGGTCGCCGCGCTGCCCGAGTCGAACTGCGTCGACCGCCCGCCGCGCCACAGGCCTTCCCAGAAGCTCATTCCCGCCCCCACGCTTCCCTCTGTTCGCCTCGACGAATACGCCGGGGCGGCCGCTCGGGCTTCCCCGACGGCCGCCCCTCACAGAGCGTTCCTCAGCTGGACCGGTGTCACACCCCGGACGAGACTTCCGCCTTCTCGCCCGAGGACTCAGCTTTTCCCCCGGACTCCGCGAGTGCGCGGTTGCGGCGCACAGAGGACCAGAAGGACCAGGCGATCAGGATGACGCCGATGAGGCCGGTGACGATCTCGTTGACCTCGAAACGGATGGTGATGAGCAGGATCGCGGCGAGGGCGCCGATGGCGTAGTGGGCGCCGTGCTCCAGGTAGACGTAGTCGTCGAGGGTGCCCTGGCGGACCAGGTACACGGTGAGCGACCGGACGTACATGGCGCCGATGCCGAGGCCGAGGGCCATCAGGATGATGTCGTTGGTGATGGCGAAGGCGCCGATGACGCCGTCGAAGGAGAAGGACGCGTCCAGGACCTCGAGGTAGAGGAACATGAAGAAGGCCGCCTTGCCGACGAGTGCCGTGCCGGTGACGCTCTTGCCCTCCTGCTTGGCCTCCTCCTCGGCCTCGTGCTCACGCTCCTCCGCTTCCTCGAGGCGGTTCTCGAAGAAGCCGGAGAGCCCGCCGACGACCAGGTACGTGATGAGGCCGGCGACGCCGGCGAGCAGCACCGTCTCCGCCTTGTCGGCGGACCCGGCGTGCAGGTGGGCCTTCGGGGCGAGGTACAGCGCGGTGATCAGCAGGACGATCAGCGCGATGCAGGCCGACAGCATGTCGACCTTGCCGAGCTTGGCGAGCGGGCGCTCCAGCCAGCCGAGCCACTTGATGTCCCGGTCCTCGAAGATGAAGTCGAGGAAGATCATCAACAGGAACATGCCGCCGAAGGCAGCGATCGACGGGTGGGCGTCGGTGACCAGTTCCTCGTAACGGTTCGCGTCGTTCAGCGCCAGGTCGACCGCCTCGATGGGGCCGAGCGAGGCGCTGATGGCGACGATCACGACGGGGAAGACGAGCCGCATTCCGAAGACGGCGATCAGGATGCCGATGGTGAGGAAGATTTTCTGCCAGAAGGCGCTCATCTTCTTCAGGATTCCGGCGTTGACCACCGCGTTGTCGAAGGACAGCGAGATTTCGAGGATGGAAAGGATCAAGACGATCCCGAACGCGGTCCATCCGTCGATCAGCACCGCTGCGACCAAGCCGACCGCGGTGACCGCGAACGACCAGCCGAAGGTTTTCAGAACCACTGGCTACCCAATCGTGAGTTGGGGGGCTACCCCCGGACGAAGTCCGGAGGGGGTTTCCCCCCGCCGTACCCGGCTTTACGAAACATTGACCTCAAAGTCTAGAGGGCCGACCCTCCGGACGAGTGGGCCGGGCCCTCTCACCAGGAGAATCGCAGGTCCACGGGGTTCGAACACCGGTGACGCCCCTTCACCTCTCGCGATGCCCTGCCTTTCGGGACCGAGAGACCCTGCAATTCGGGGTGCGGCGGGTGACCTTACGTCATGGCCGAGGTCGGCCTCTGCGGACTCCACTCTCTGGACTCCACGGACCCGGGCTCCACTCACCCGGGCTCCACGGACCCGGGCTCCACGGACCCGGGATCAAGAAACGTTGACCCCGAAGTCCAGGGCGATACCCCGCAGTCCCGACGCGTACCCCTGTCCCACCGCTCGGAACTTCCACTCGCCGCCGTAGCGGTAGACCTCGCCGAAGATCATCGCTGTCTCCGTGGAGGCGTCCTCGGAGAGGTCGTAGCGCGCGAGTTCCTGGCCGTCGGCCTGGTTGACGACGCGGATGAACGCGTTGCTGACCTGGCCGAAGGTCTGGCCTCGGTTGTCGGCGTCGTGGATGGAGACGGGGAAGACGATCTTGTCGACGTTGGCGGGCACCTTGGAGAGGTCGATCAAGAGAGACTCGTCGTCGCCCTCGCCCTCACCGGTGAGGTTGTCACCGGTGTGCTCGACCGAGCCGTCCGGGCTCTTGAGCTGGTTGTAGAAGATGAACCACTCGTCGCCGAGCACCCGCCCCGAGTTGCACAGCAGTGCGCTGGCGTCGAGGTCGAAGTCGGCTCCGGTGGTGGAGCGCGCGTCCCAGCCGAGCCCGATCAGCACCTGCGTGAGGTTCGGTGCGGCCTTGGAGAGGGAGACATTGCCCCCCTTGGCGAGCGTGACGCCCATGATCCTGGTCCTCCCCGGTCAAGCCATTGGGTTGTTGAGCACATCCGGCGCCGCACTCGAAGTGTGCGGCGCCGGACGACAAGCGGTGAATCGGGTGAAGCGGCTCGGGCCGGACGTCGACCCCGAGGTGGCTCAGACGTTGACGCCGAAGTCCTGCGCGATACCCCGCAGGCCCGAGGCGTACCCCTGACCGATGGCGCGGAACTTCCACTCCGCGCCGTGGCGGTACAGCTCGCCGAAGACCATCGCGGTCTCCGTCGAGGCGTCCTCCGAGAGGTCGTAACGGGCGATCTCCGCCTCGCCCGCCTGGTTCACGACGCGGATGAACGCGTTGCGCACCTGGCCGAACGACTGCTGGCGGTTCTCGGCGTCGTAGATCGAGACCGGGAAGACGATCTTGTCGACGTCGGCCGGAACCGTGGCGAGATTGACCTTGATCTGCTCGTCGTCGCCCTCGCCCTCACCGGTGATGTTGTCACCGGTGTGCTCGACCGAGCCGTCCGGGCTCTTGAGATTGTTGAAGAACACGAAGTTGGCGTCACTGGTGACCTTGCCGTCCGTGCCCGCCAGGATGGCGCTCGCGTCGAGGTCGAAGTCGGTGCCGGTGGTGGTACGAACGTCCCACCCCAGACCGATGATGACCGCGGTAAGGCCGGGCGCCTCCTTCGAAAGCGATACGTTGCCGCCCTTGCTGAGGCTGACTCCCACGAGTCCTCCCTTTGGTGTCCAGGGGCGGGGAGCCCCGTAGTGCGTTGGTATCGGATCAACGTATCGATCCTAGTGAGGGGTTCCCCATTGCCGCAGGCCCTGCGGCCGAAGAATCACAGAGTGTCGAGCGCCTTCACGTACTCGTTCAGGTCGCGCGCGTCCGGCAGGCCGTTGACGACGGTCCAGCGGACGGCGCCCTCCTTGTCGATGACGAACGTGCCGCGCACCGCGCAGCCCTTGTCCTCGTCGAAGACGCCGTACGCGCGCGAGGCCTCGCCGTGCGGCCAGAAGTCGGACAGCAGCGGGTACTCCAGGCTCTCCTGCTCGGCGAAGACGCGCAGCGTGTGGATGGAGTCGTTGGAGACAGCGAGCAGCTGGGTGTCGCGGTCGGAGAACCTCGGCAGGTTGTCGCGCAGGGCGCACAGCTCGCCGGTGCACACGCCGGTGAAGGCGAAGGGGTAGAAGAGCAGCACCACGTTCTTCGCGCCGTGGAAGTCGGAGAGCTTCACGGTGGCGCCGTGGTTGTCCTTGAGCTCGAAGTCCGGGGCCTTGTCGCCGACCTCGATCGTCATGGTCCTGCGTCCCTTCCCTGGGGCTGTTCGGGTGAGGCCCACCCTACGCAGCGTTCCCCCGGCGCCCATGCAGAGGCCCCCGCCGACCGGGGGTCGGCGGGGGCCCAGGAGCCCAGGGCTCAGGTCAGCGCTTCGACGACTTGGCCGCTTTCGGCGTCGCCAGCTTGCTGCCGCTCCAGTCCTTCCCCACGCTGATGCTCTTGGTCTGGGACAGACCCGCGGTCGTCGCGGCTTCGGCGATGTCGCTCGGCTCCACATAGCCGTCTCGGCCGGTCTTCGGCGTCAGCAGCAGCACGGCGCCGCCCTCTTCGACGTACGTGGTGGCATCCACCAGCGCATCCGTCAGGTCGCCGTCGTCGTCTCGGAACCAGAGCACCACGGCGTCGGCGACGTCGTCGTACTCCTCGTCCATGAGCTCGCTGCCGATGACTTCTTCAATGGCCTCGCGGAGCTCCTGGTCGACGTCGTCGTCGAAGCCGATCTCCTGGACCACCTGCTCGGGCTGGAATCCCAGCCTGGCGGCCAGGCTCGTCCGCTCCTCCGCGTGGTCCGCGGTCGCGCTCACGGGTTGCCTCCTGATCATGTTCGGTAATGGGGTCCTCCCCTGCTCGAACGAAGTCGAGTGCTTGGGGAAGTTCAAGCCACGCGCGTGCGCGCAGCATTGGCCGTAGTCCACACGGGCGGGACGGATCGCGCAAGTACCCGGCGGTCGAGACCGCCGAAACGGTGACGATCCTGGCGGTCTCGCCGCAACTCCAGCCAAGGAATCATGGCACCAGGTGACGCACACCACACCAATCTGCCCGCTTTGCGAATTTCAGAACCATACAAGGGTACGAGAGCCGAATGGCTTCGCGGTACGCGTCACGGGCCGGGCGTATCGTTGCGATTTGCCGGGCCCACTCCTGGGAGAACGGGATGAACGTCTCGGTTACCTCTCGGTAGAGATGACGTTTCGGTTCCCGAGGTACACGATGGGGAACGGCGCGTACACCCAGGAAACCAGAGATCAAACCGAGAGAAAACCAAGAAAAAGCGGCCCCCTGAGAGCGAAGGAACAGCGTGGCTTCCGGACCCGATCGCAACCCGATCATCATTGGCGGCCTTCCGAGTCAGGTCCCTGACTTCGATCCCGAAGAGACCCAGGAGTGGCTCGACTCCCTCGACGCCGCTGTCGACGAGCGCGGCCGTGAGCGGGCGCGCTATCTCATGCTGCGGCTGATCGAACGGGCCCGCGAGAAGCGCGTGGCCGTGCCCGAGATGCGCAGCACGGACTACGTCAACACCATCGCCACCAAGGACGAGCCGTTCTTCCCGGGCAACGAGGAGATCGAGCGCAAGATCCTCAACGCGACCCGCTGGAACGCGGCCGTGATGGTGTCCCGGGCCCAGCGCCCCGGTATCGGGGTCGGCGGCCACATCGCCACCTTCGCCTCCTCCGCCTCGCTCTACGACGTGGGCTTCAACCACTTCTTCCGCGGCAAGGACGAGGGCGACGGCGGCGACCAGATCTTCTTCCAGGGGCACGCGTCGCCTGGCATCTACGCCCGCGCGTTCATGCTGGACCGGCTGAGCGAGCAGCAGCTCGACGCCTTCCGCCAGGAGAAGTCCAAGGCGCCCTACGGCCTGTCCTCGTACCCGCACCCGCGGTCGATGCCGGACTTCTGGGAGTTCCCGACCGTCTCCATGGGCCTCGGCCCGCTCGGCGCGATCTTCCAGGCCCGCATGAACCGCTACATGGAGGCGCGCGGCATCGCGGACACCTCCAAGTCCCACGTATGGGCGTTCCTCGGCGACGGCGAGATGGACGAGCCGGAGTCGCTCGGCCAACTGTCGATCGCAGCGCGCGAGGGCCTGGACAACCTGACGTTCGTCGTCAACTGCAACCTCCAGCGCCTCGACGGCCCGGTGCGCGGCAACGGAAAGATCATCCAGGAGCTGGAGTCGCAGTTCCGGGGCGCCGGCTGGAACGTCGTCAAGCTGGTGTGGGACCGCAGTTGGGACCCGCTGCTCGCGCAGGACCGCGACGGTGTGCTCGTCAACAGGATGAACACCACGCCGGACGGCCAGTACCAGACGTACGCCACCGAGACCGGCGCGTACATCCGCGACCACTTCTTCGGTGACGACCACCGGCTGCGCGCGATGGTCGAGAACATGACCGACGACCAGATCCTGCACCTGGGCCGCGGCGGCCACGACCACCGGAAGATCTACGCGGCGTACTCGGCGGCCCGCGCCCACAAGGGCCAGCCGACGGTGATACTCGCCAAGACCATCAAGGGCTGGACGCTCGGCCCGAACTTCGAGGGCCGCAACGCGACCCACCAGATGAAGAAGCTGACGGTCGCCGACCTCAAGGGCTTCCGCGACCGGCTGCACCTGCCGATCTCCGACAAGCAGCTCGAGGACGGCCCGCCGCCGTACTACCACCCGGGTCCCGACTCGGAGGAGATGCAGTACATGCACGACCGCCGCAAGGGGCTCGGCGGGTACGTCCCGACGCGCGTCGTGCGGTCGAAGCCGCTGGCCCTGCCTGAGGACAAGACGTACGCGAGCGTGAAGAAGGGCTCGGGTCAGCAGTCGATCGCCACGACCATGGCCTTCGTACGGCTGCTCAAGGACCTCATGCGGGACAAGGAGATCGGCAAGCGGTTCGTGCTGATCGCGCCCGACGAGTACCGCACCTTCGGCATGGACTCGTTCTTCCCGAGCGCGAAGATCTACAACCCGCTGGGCCAGCAGTACGAGGCCGTGGACCGCGATCTGCTCCTCGCGTACAAGGAGTCGCCGACCGGGCAGATGCTGCACGACGGCATCTCCGAGGCGGGCTGCACGGCCTCGCTGATCGCGGCCGGCTCGGCGTACGCGACGCACGGCGAGCCGCTCATCCCGGTGTACGTCTTCTACTCGATGTTCGGATTCCAGCGCACCGGCGACCAGTTCTGGCAGATGGCCGACCAGTTGGCGCGCGGCTTCGTGCTGGGTGCGACCGCGGGGCGCACGACTCTGACCGGTGAGGGTCTGCAGCACGCGGACGGCCACTCGCAGCTGCTCGCCTCGACGAACCCGGGCTGTGTCGCGTACGACCCGGCGTACGGCTTCGAGATCGCGCACATCGTGAAGGACGGGCTGCGCCGGATGTACGGCTCGTCCGACGAACACCCGCACGGCGAGGACGTCTTCTACTACCTCACCGTCTACAACGAGCCGATCCAGCACCCGGCCGAGCCGGAGGGCGTGGATGTCGACGGCATCCTGAAGGGCATCCACCGCTTCTCGGAGGGGACTTCGGGATCCATTCCGGCGCAGATCATGGCGTCCGGTGTCGCGGTGCCGTGGGCCGTCGAGGCGCAGAAGGTCCTTGCCGAGGAGTGGAACGTCAAGGCCGATGTCTGGTCGGCGACCTCCTGGAACGAGCTGCGGCGCGAGGCCGTCGACGTGGAGCGGCACAACCTGCTGCACCCCGAGGAGGAGCAGCGCGTTCCCTATGTGACGCGGAAGTTGTCCGGTGCCCAGGGACCGTTCGTGGCCGTGTCCGACTGGATGCGGGCGGTTCCGGACCAGATCTCGCGGTGGGTGCCGGGGACTTACCAGTCGCTGGGCGCGGACGGGTTCGGCTTCGCGGACACGCGTGGTGCGGCGCGGCGGTTCTTCCACATCGACGCGCAGTCGATCGTGGTCGGGGTGCTTACGGAGTTGGCGCGTGAGGGCAAGGTCGATCGGTCGGTGCTGAAGCAGGCGATCGATCGGTATCAGCTGCTGGATGTGGCTTCGGCTGATCCTGGGGCGGCTGGTGGCGATGCGTGAGCGCTCCGCTCGGCTGCACTGGATAGCTTGCGGTTCGGTGTGTGACCTGCGGGTTCGTGGGGGCTTGTCGCGCAGTTCCCCGCGCCCCTGAAGGGGCGCCCCGTCGGAGCGCGGTTGCGTCGCATGGCGTCTGAAGGGGTGGGGTGGCCTGTGGGTCACCACCACCCCTTCACGTTTTCTACGATGCGCACATGGAAGAGCAATCGGCGCAGGTCCGTTGGGAGCGGCGTACGTATCGGCCGCTGTTGGGGTTCGCCGTGGCGTTCGGCGTCGCCTATGCCGTGCCGATCGTGCGGCCCGACGCGAGTCGGGAGGTGACGTACTGGTGCGCGGTGGTGGAGTGGGTGGTGTGGGGGGCGTTCGCCCTGGACTACGTCGTGCGGCTCGCGCTGGCCGAGCGGCGCCGGGAGTTCGTCCGCGCGCACTGGCTCGATCTGTGCGCGGTGTTGCTGCCGCTGATCCAGCCGGTGCGGTTGCTGCGGCTCGTCTCCACGCTGCTGCTCGTCGGGCGGCGGGCCCGGCTGGCCTCGCAGATACGGCTGACCACGTATGTCGTGGGCACCGTGGTGGCGCTGCTGATGTTCGGTTCGCTGGCCGTGCTGTCCGTCGAGCGGAACTCGCCGGAGGGAAACATCAAGACGATGGGCGACGCGTTGTGGTGGTCCTTCACCACGATGACGACCGTCGGGTACGGCGACCACGCGCCGACGACCGGGCTCGGCCGGGTGATAGCGGTCGGTCTGATGCTCTCCGGGATCGCTCTGCTCGGTGTGGTGACCGCCAATATCGCGGCCTGGTTCATCTCCCGCTTCGAGTCGGACGACGTGGAGGAGCGGCGGCAGACCGCTGCGATTGAGGCTTTGGCGGAGGAGGTGCGGGCCCTGCGGGCGCAGGTAGCTGCGCTGGCTGAACCGTCTGGTGTGGTTCCGCAGCCCGTGCCGCGGGCTGTGGAGGAGCGGTTGAGTTGACGTGCGGGTGTGTGGGGGCTGGTCGCGCCCACGCGGCGGAGCCGCATATGTGACGGCCCCGCGCCCCTGAAGGGGCGCCCCTGCGGGCGCGCCCCAAACACGAGCGCGCCCTTTGGGGACGTGGTCCCTCGCCGGCCCCGGGCTAGAGCATTCCGTTCCCCGGGGCTGCCGTTCCGGCCAGCCAGATGATGGCCAGGAGGGTGTCGATCGCGCCCAGTACCAGGGCGACGAGTGCCGGTACCGGGCGGGCACCGTTCCAGGTGCGCCCCATGGCGAGCCAGCCGCAGACGACCGCCACCGGGCCGAGGATGATCCCCAGCACGAAGAAACCGGCGACCGCGCAGATGACTCCGATGATTCCGAGCGTCGCGCGATCCGGCCCGCTCCGACGCCACGTTCGGCCCCGTGAGCGGGGGTGCTTGCGCGTGGTGTGACCGAAGCCCGCCATCATCAACTCCCTGGACCTTTGAGCCGGCCGGATGCCGGCCGGTTCGGGCTCGATGCGGCGAGTACCCCGGGTCGTTTTCTTAAGACCCCTGGTTCTGGCCACTTCTGGTGCGGAGTCAGGTTCTGGGGCGGATTCAGGTCCGTACTTCGTTTTCCTTCGGTCCCACGGCGCGCTGCCCCCCTCCGGCAGCACGCCGCGACCTCACCGAACTGCCGTGTCGTACGGATCAGTTGGGAGCACTGTGACCCGCCGGGCGATCGATATGACAGTCATACGGAAAGGCGTCACCCTGATAGGCGAAAGCCCCGCCGGGTGAACTCGACGGGGCCGGGCCGCCTTGCCGGTCAGACGTGTCCGACTCCCGCGCCCGCCTCCGCGTTGACGCCCCGCTTGGTGAGCAGGGCGACGAAGATCGCCACGATGGCGACGCCGGCCGCGACCAGGCTCGCCAGGCTCATGCCGGAGATGAACGTGTCGTGCGCGACGTTCGTGATCTTCTCCGCGACCTCCGGCGGCGTGCCCTGCGGTACCGGGGCGGCGCCGACCTGGACCGCCTCCGAGGCCTGGCCCTGCTGGGCCGGGGTGAGCGGCGGGAGCTTGGCGTCCGCCCAGTTGCCCGCGAGGTCGCTGTTGACCTTGGAGGCCATCACGGCGCCGAGGACCGCCGTGCCGAGGCTGCCGCCGATCTGCATCGCGGCCTGCTGGAGACCGCCGGCGACACCGGAGAGCTCCATCGGCGCGTTGCCCACGATGACCTCGGTGGCGCCGACCATGACGGGCGCGAGGCCGAGGCCCAGAAGCGCGAACCAGATCGACATGACCGGGCCGGACGTGCCCGTGTCCAGCGTGGACATGCCGTACATGGCGAGGGCGGTGAAGGCCATGCCGCCCGCGAGCGGGATGCGCGGACCCGTCTTGGTGATCACCGCGCCCGCGAGGGGCGAGCCCACGATCATCATCCCGGTGAGCGGGAGGAGGTGGAGACCCGCGTCGATCGGGCTCATACCATGCACGTTCTGCAGGTAGAAGGTGACGAAGAACAGGCCGCCCAGGAAGGCGATGGCCATGAGCACCATCAGGACGACACCGGCGGACAGCGGTACGGAACGGAAGAGCGCGAGCGGGATGAGCGGCTCACGCACCCTGGTCTCCCAGAACGCGAACAGGCCGAAGCCGACCACGGAGACGACGATGAACGTCCAGGTCAGGCCGTCGCCCCAGCCCCAGTCCCCGGCCTTGATGATCGCCCAGACCAGGCAGAACATGGCGCCGGACAGCAGGCCGATGCCGAGCAGGTCGAAGGAGCGCGGCGCGTTCTCGGCGCGGTGGTCCAGGAGGATCCCCACGCCCAGGGCGACCGCGAGGATGCCGACCGGCACGTTGATGAAGAACACGGACTGCCAGCTGACGTGCTCGACGAGCACGCCGCCCAGGATCGGGCCACCGGCCGTGGAGGCACCGATCACCATGCCCCAGATGCCGATCGCCATGTTCAGCTTCTCGGCCGGGAAGGTGGCCCGCAGCAGACCGAGCGCGGCCGGCATCAGCAAGGCGCCGAACAGGCCCTGGAACACACGGAAGACGATCACGAAGGCGATGCTGTCGGACAGTCCGATGGCCCCCGAGGCGGCCGCGAACCCGACCACGCCTATGAGGAAGGTCTGCCGGTGGCCGAACCGGTCGCCGAGCTTGCCCGCGGTGATCAGCGTGACCGCGAGCGCGAGGAAGTAGCCGTTGGTGATCCACTGGACGTCCGCGAAGCTCGCGTTCAGGTCCTTCTGGATGGCCGGGTTGGCGATGGCCACGATGGTGCCGTCCAACGCCACCATCATCACGCCGACGGCCACGGTGAACAGGGTGAACCAGGGGTGGCCGCGCAGCCCCTTGGCCGGGGTCGGTCCCGAGGCGGCGGACGAGGCCTTGTCGGCGGGGCCCTTCGGGTCGACGGTGGTCTGACTAGTCATGCGGTCGAGGCTAATGACAGCCACTGACAGTTGACAAACCAATTCACAAGTCGGTAACTGTCACGTCACTCACGGATAGGCTGAACTGGGCCGACGGACACCGGACGGACACCGGCAGCCCTGCGGACGTACGAGGGAGTCGGCCGGACGAAGAAGCCGGGCGGACGAAGAAGCCGAGCGGACGAAGAAGCCAGCCGGACGAAGAACTCGACAAGGGGTTCCCCATGGAGACAGTGCCACGACCGGGCCTGCGCGAGCTCAAGAAGCAGCGCACCCGGGACGCGCTGCTGCGGGCAGCCCTGGAACTGTTCACGACCAAGGGGTACGAGCAGACGACCGTCGACGAGATCGCCGAGGTCGTCGACGTCTCGCAGCGCACGTTCTTCCGGTACTTCGCCGGCAAGGAGGAAGCCGCCTTCGCCGTCCAGGTGATGGTGGAGTCGCACTTCGTCGAGTCGGTCCGCCGACGCCCGCTCCACGAGGCGCCGTTGGAGGCGCTGCGCAGGGCCGTCCTGGAGAGCTGGGACACCTTCGGAGAGGTCATCGAAGCAGTCATCCCGATCGAACTGCACATGCGCACCTTCCAGTTGATCGAGTCGACGCCGGCACTGCTCGCCGCCCACCTCGCCCGCCAGGAGGGACTGGAGGAGGAGGTCGCACGCGTGATCGCGGAGCGTGAGGGCCTCGACGTGGACGCCGACCCGCGACCGCGCGTGACGGTGGCCCTGTTCGGTGGCGTGATTCGACTGACGAGCCGACTGCTGGGTGCGGGCGAGGACCTCAGCGTCGAAGCGATCCGCGACCTCACCGCCCTGTATCTCGACCAGATCGGGCCCGCGTTGGCGGAGAACTGGCACACGGTCGGCGCGGCGGACAGGGAGTGACTCCCACCGCACACAGAGTCGCGTCGCGGTGCGCACGAGACCCGTCACGTACGCACACAGCGTGATGGCCCGACTCAAGGTGCGTCCGGTTTAACCCAATTACCCCTACCGAAACGTGATCCGCCTCACTCGGTTAACGCGAGACCCGTTCGTTCTCCTAGTGTGTCCTTTCAGTGACTTCCTTCGACTCCACCCCTCAACTCAACGTCTGGCGCATGCTGCTCGCGCTGGCCGTCGTGTTCGTGATGCTCGCGACCACCGGCTGGACCGCGGTGCGCAACCAACGGGGAGCGGCCACACCGCTCGCGGCCTCCCTGTCCGCCTGGGAACGCGGTCACATAGACGGGCTCCGGCTGCCGGACCCGGACTCCGCGCCGGCCGGGCTGACCCGGTTCTTCGCCTCGCTCGACGCCCACCAGCGCACACGGCTCGCCAGTCGCTACCCGCTCGCGGTCGGCAACATGAACGGGGCGCCGGTGAAGCTCCGCTACCGCGCCAACCGCATCGCCCTCGACCAGGCACGCAAGGTCGAGCTCAAACGCACGCACGACAAGCGGCTCTCGGAGCGCGGACAGCACAACGCGGCCCGCCGGATGCACCGGTACGAGGACCTGATGGCCAAGGAGCGCCGGATCCTCGCCTTCGACCCGATGGGTACGGGCCGGGTGGCGGAGGTGTTCGGGGACCTCGGCAAGGCCGAGCGGGTCTCGGTCGTGGTGCCCGGCGTCGACACCGACGTACTGAACTTCCAGCGCACCAACCGCATGTACTCGGCACCCGTCGGGATGGCGAAGTCCCTCCACCAGGCGGAGCAGTGGGCGAGCCCCGGGACGCGTACGGCCGTGATCGCGTGGGCCGACTACACGGCACCGAGCGGGCTCGGCATGGACGCGGCCACCGGGGTGCGCGCCGAGGAGGGCGCGGTCCGGCTCAACGACCTCGTGCGGGCGCTGCCCGGCCGTTCGCAGGTCGCGCTGTACTGCCACAGCTACGGGTCCGTGGTCTGCGGTGTCGCCGCACACTCCCTGCCGTCCCGGGTCTCCGACATCACGGTGGCGGGCAGCCCCGGGATGCGGGCCGAGAAGGCCTCACAACTGGACACGTACGCCCAGGTGTGGGCCATGCGGGACTCCGACGACTGGATCCAGGACGTGCCGCATCTGGAGTTCGGCGGACTGGGGCACGGGGCCGATCCGGTGTCCGCGGCGTTCGGGGCGCGGGTGCTGTCCTCACAGGGCGCCGAGGGGCACGGCGGATATTTCGAGCCGGGCACCGAAAGCCTGCGGAACTTCGCCCAGATCGGCATTGGCGCGTACCGGGCGGTGCGCTGCGCACATGAGGATGATGTGTGCCAGAAGGGTTTGCCCGGCACGGCAGAGGCCGGACGCGCGTAGAGAACGAAGAAAGTGCGGTCTGCTCAGGGAGGGGACTTGGAAGCGCATGCCGCATACGATGGCCCGCATGGGTGACGTATTGGCCGGATTTCATGCCGCCTGGGAGTTCGAGTCGGACTCCGTGCTCATCCGCTTCGAACGGGGGATCCGCACGCCGAAGCTGTTCCAGGCGCTCGGTGAGCGCCGCATCCCGCTCGACGCGATAGCGGCTGTGACACTGACCCCCGGCAAACGCGGGACGGTCGTCCTGCGCGCCGAGCCGAGACCGGGGGCGGATCCGCTGATGGAGGCGGCCGCGGGACAGCTCAAGGAGTCGGCCGACCCTTACCGGCTGGTGCTGCCCGCCGAGCGCGAGACTCTCGCCGAGTACTACGCGGACGAGCTGCGGGCTCTCCTCGCGACCAACGACACGGACCCGCCGGAGCGCTATCTGGTGGACGCGCCGGAGACGCCCCTGCAGTTCAAGGCGTACGACGGGAAGGCGTCCTTCGACGGCAAGTCCGTGCACTACCGGTGGTTCTGGACGGGCGCGTCCTCCGCCAAGTGGAAGGCCGGCGACCAGAGTTTCGCCGTCTCGGACCTGATAGGTGTCGAATGGCGCTCACCGGAGGTCTTCGAGGGGCACCTCCGGCTGCTGCGGCGTGAGTCGGCGGTCCCTCAGCCCGCCCAGGCCGACCAGGATCCGGCCGCGGTTGTCTTCGGGCTCGGGTACGGGCCGGTGCACGAGTCTCTTCCCTTCGCGGCGTCGGTCCTCGCGGCGGTGCGGGGGGCCGGGTCGGCCGCCAAGGTCGAGGCCTCGGTCCTGGCGGCCGACCCGCGCCGCGATCCCGCCGACATCGCCGAGCGCATTCGTCACCTGGGCGAGCTTCATGAGGCGGGGCTCGTCACGGATGAGGAGTTCAGCACGAAGAAGGCGGAGTTGCTGGCGGAGCTTTAGGGCTTCGCTGCTTCAGGGCTTCGCTGGGGGAGTTGGGGAACCGCGGTCGTTTTTACAGTGCGGGTGATTCGTGGCTGGTCGCGCAGTTCCCCGCGCCCCTTTCAGGGGCGCTCTTCTACTCCCTGCCCGCCGATGCGAACGTCATGTCCGCGTAGCGGTTGCCCGCCACCTTGGAGGCGATCGGTTCCAGCAGCGTCATGTCGTCCTCGCCCAGTACGATCCGCGTCGCCGCCACGTTCTCCTCGACGCGTGTGCGCTTGCGCGTGCCCGGGATCGGTACGGCCGGGAGGCCGTGCACCGTCGCCTGGCACTGCACCCACGCCAGCGCGATCTGGCCGAGCGAGGCGCCGTGAGCCTTCGCGACCACCCGGATCGGCTCCAGCAGCGCCGCGTTCGCCGCCGCGTTGTCGCCCGTGAAACGGGGTTGCTGGCGGCGGAAGTCGCCGTCGGTCAGGTCCGTGTCGGCGTTCACGAAGGAACCGGTGAGAAAGCCCCGGCCGAGCGGTGAGTACGGGACCAGGGCCACGCCCAGCTCACGCGCGGCCGGTACGACGCCGGCCTCGATGTCGCGGCTGAACAGCGACCACTCCGACTGGACGGCCGCGATCGGGTGCACGGCCTGGGCTGCCCGCAGCTCGCCGCCCGTGACCTCGCTCAGTCCGAGGTGCTTGACCTTGCCCTCGCGGACCAGCTCGGCCATGACGCCGACGGTCTCCTCGATGGGGACGTTCACGTCACGGCGGTGCATGTAATAGAGGTCGATCACTTCGACATCCAGGCGCTTCAGGCTCGCCTCGACGGCCTGGCGGATGTACGGCGGGTCGTTGCGGATGACCCGCTTCGTCGGCTCGCCCGGCGGGATCCCCAGGGCGAACTTCGTCGCGATGACGACCTCGTCGCGGTGCGCCTTGAAGAACGGGGACAGGAACTTCTCGTTCTCCCCCTGGCCGTACGCGTCAGCGGTGTCGTAGAGCGTGACGCCGAGTTCCAGCGCCCGCTCGAGGGTGGCCCGTGCCTCGTCGGTGTCCGTGGGGCCGTACGCGAAGCTCATGCCCATGCAGCCGAGACCCTGCACCCCCACCTCGGGGCCGCCCGTGCCGAGTTCGACCTTCGCGATCCTGCTGTCCGTCATCGGGACCTCTCCGACGCCAGGGCCCGCCCGGCGTCCGCATAGAAATTGATCTTCCGGTCGAGCACCGCGAGCGTGTCCTGGAGCTCGGCGATCCGCTCCCGGACGTCCCGGCGGGTCGCCTCCAGCAGCTCGAAGCGCTCGGTGTACGTGTGGTCGCCCTCTCGCACCATCTCCGCGTACCGCACCATGTCGGCGACCGGCATCCCGGTCAGCCGCAGCTTGCCGACGAGGTCGAGCCAGTCGAGGTCGCGGTTGCTGTACCGGCGCTGGCCGGTGTGCGAACGGTCGATGTGCGGCATCAGCCCGATCCGCTCGTACCAGCGGAGGGTGTGCGCGGTCAGGCCGGTGAAGGCGACGACCTCGCTGATCGTGTACTGGTCCTGGCCGTCCGGACGCCGCTCCGCGTGTGGTAGGCCTGCACAGCTGTCGGTCCTGGTGTCCGTGGTCTCCATCACCGTCATGGCCCCAACGCTAAAACCTTGGAGTGCGCTCCAAGCAAGCGGATTCCGGTGAAATTCCGTCGACTTGGTGGCGCTGCGCTGGCTACGGTGCCGATCATGAGTCTCGTACGCCGGGCTGTGCCCGAGGATGCCGAGGAACTGCTTCGGCTGCGTCAGGTGATGATCGACTCGATGGCCGGTTCGGACTCGTCCACCCAGTGGCACGCCGAGTCCCTGCCTACCGTACGCGGCAGGCTCGCCGACCCGCACGGGGGTTTCGCCGCGTTCGTCGTCGACCACCCGGAGCGGCCCGGGGTGCTCGCGGCGCTTGTGGTCGGGACGTTGGAGTACCGGATCGGGCGGGCGGGGAATCCGCACGGGCGGGTCGGGTACGTGTTCAGTGTCGCCACCGATCCGGATGTGCGGCGGCGGGGATATGCGCGGGCCTGTATGGAGGTTCTCCTCGACTGGTTCCGTGAGAAGGGTGTCGCGCAGGTGGACCTCAATGCTTCCTCAGAGGCCGAGCCGCTGTACGCCTCGCTCGGTTTCGTACGTAAGCCCGATCCCTCGATGCGGTTGCGGCTTTGACTACGGGTTGGTGGGGGCTGGTCGCTCCCCCACTCTCGGCTGCGCTCGAGCGGGGCCCCCATCGCGGCGGAGCCGCAAATGTCACAGCCCCGCGCCCCTGAGGGGCGGGACCCGAACCGGCGCATCAAAGTGCCCTTAGGCTCTTGTGCATGTCTTTGCAGAGCCTCGCGTTGATCGAGAAGTGGCCCGTCCCCACCGCCGCCGCTGCCGTTGTACGCGCGGACGGCACCGTACTCGGGACCCATGGCCCCGTTACGCAACGCTTCGCGCTCGCCTCCGTCACCAAGCCCCTCGCCGCCTACGCCGCCCTGGTCGCGTACGAGGAGGGGGCCATCGAGCTCGACGAAGCGGCCGGGCCGGAGGGGTCGACCGTGCGGCATCTGCTCGCGCACACCAGTGGGCTCGCCTTCGACGAGCACCGGGTGACGGCGGAGCCGGGGGTGCGGCGGCTGTACTCCAATGCCGGGTTCGAGCAGCTCGGCGATCACATCGCGAAGGCGACCGAGATCCCCTTCGCCGAGTACCTGAAGCAGGCGGTGCTCGAACCGCTCGGGATGGCGCACACCTCCCTCGACGGCTCCCCCGCGAAGGACGGCGTCTCGACCGTCGACGACCTGGCGCGCTTTGCCGCCGAGGTGCAGGCGCCCCGGCTGCTCGACCCGCGGACGGTCGCCGAGGCGATGACCGTGCAGTACCCGGGCACGAAGGGCGTCCTGCCGGGCTACGGCCACCAGAACCCGAACGACTGGGGCCTCGGCTTCGAGATCCGCGACTCCAAGTCGCCCCACTGGACCGGGAGTTCATCCTCTCCGCGTACCTTCGGCCACTTCGGCCAGTCCGGTACGTTCCTGTGGATCGACCCGGCCGCAAGCACGGCCTGCGTGGCGCTGACGGACCGGGCGTTCGGGCCGTGGGCGGTCGAGGCGTGGCCGGCCTTCACGGACGCGGTGCTCGCGGAGCTGTAGCGCGTACGCGCTCCGGGTCAGCCCTGGGTCATCTCCCAGAGCAGCAGCTCCGACTCGCCCCGGGCCACCGCCTCCAGGTCCTTCGCGTCCGTGATGCGGGCCGCGTCCCCGGGGCTCAACACCGAGCTGTCCAGCAGGACTTCACCGCGTACGACATGCGCGTAGACGAAGGGCGCGTCCGGGACCGCCGTGCGCTCGCCGGACGCGAGACGGCGTACGTGCAGCATCGCGCCCGCCTCCGGGACCGCGTACGGCGTGGAGTCCGCGATGCCGTGGACGATCTCGTAGGCCGGGTCGCCGCCCGGCTCCAGCGGGGCCAGCCACATCTGGACGAAGACCAGCGGCTCGGACCCGTCGTTGCGTTCGACGTGGCGGACACCGCCCGCCGAGCTGAGCCGCTGGACGTCCCCGGGGCGTACGAGCGACTCGTGGCCGGCCGTGTCGCGGTGGGTGAGTTCGCCCTCGACGACCCAGGTGACGATCTCGGTGTGGCTGTGCGGGTGCTCGTCGAAGCCGGCGCCGGGTGCGAGGTGCTCCTCGTTGCAGGCGATGACCGCGCCGAAGCGGAGGTTGTCCGGGTCGTAGTGCGGGCCGAAGGAGAAGGCGTGCAGGGACTCGATCCCGGCCGCCGGGTCGCCTCCGCGGTAGCGCTCGTCGGCGCGCCGTACGTCCATCACGCACCCCACCGTAGACCCGCGCTTCCCCTCGTCCGGGACTCGCACGGCAGACGGCCGCGTCGCTCACCTGTGCCCCGCCGCCGCACACTCACGTCCTGATAAGGCAGTCTTGTCCCGTGCCCGAACCCGAAGCCAGCAACACCCAACGCGCGGCGCACGCCGTCCACGCCCACACAGCGACCCTGAAGCGGCTGGAGAGGTCGGCCGGAAGTCTCGCCGCCCAGGCCATCGCGCGCATGGACGAGACGCTGCCGTGGTACCGGGCGATGCCCCCGGAGAACCGTTCGTGGATCGGCCTCGTCGCGCAGGCCGGTATCGCCGCGTTCACGGAGTGGTTCCGGCATCCGGACGCTCCGCAGGCGATCTCCACGGACGTCTTCGGCACCGCGCCGCGCGAGCTGACCAGGGCGATCACCCTGCGGCAGACCGTGGAGATGGTGCGTACGACGATCGAGGTGATGGAGTCCGCGATCGACGAGGTCGCGGCGCCGGGCGACGAGTCCGTGCTCCGCGAGGCGCTGCTCGTGTACGCCCGGGAGATCGCCTTCGCCACGGCTCAGGTGTACGCGCAGGCCGCCGAGGCACGCGGTGCCTGGGACGCCCGGCTGGAGTCCCTCGTCGTCAACGCGGTGCTCTCCGGAGAGGCCGACGAGGGCGCCGTCAGCCGTGCCGCGGCTCTCGGCTGGAACTCGCCCGAGCATGTGTGCGTGGTCCTCGGCACGGCGCCGGACGGTGACAGCGAGCTGACCGTCGAGGCGATCCGGCGGGCCGCCCGGCACGCCAAGCTCCAGGTGCTGACCGGGGTGCTCGGCGACCGGCTCGTCGTCATCGCGGGCGGCAGCGACAACCCGCTCGCCGTCGCGAAGTCCCTGATCGGGCCCTACGCCGCGGGGGCCGTCGTCGCCGGGCCCGTGGTGCCCGACCTCCAGGCCGCGACCCGGTCCGCGCAGGCCGCGGCCGCCGGGCTCAAGGCGTGTTTCGCCTGGCAGGACGCCCCGCGACCGGTGCTGGCGGACGATCTGCTGCCGGAGCGCGCGATCGCCGGGGACCCCTCGGCCCGCGACCAACTGGTGGAGGAGATCTACAGACCACTGGAGGAGGCCGGGTCCGCTCTTCTGGAGACACTCAGCGTCTATCTGGAACAGGCGAGCAGTCTCGAAGGCGCGGCCAGGATGCTCTTCGTACATCCCAACACCGTGCGCTACCGGCTTCGACGTGTGACTGACGTCACCGGCTGGTCACCGTCTGATGTACGTTCGGCGTTCACGCTGCGAATCGCGCTGATCCTGGGGCGTCTGGCCGATGGAGATCCTCAACTCTAGGCTTTTGTCGGGGACCTACAATTCCCCCTCCTGTTCTTCGTCCTTGTCCCCACGGGCGGCCGTGCCCATCCACAAGAGAGAGTGTGAGAGTGCTCGTACTCGTCGCTCCCGGCCAGGGCGCCCAGACGCCCGGCTTCCTGACTCCTTGGCTCGAACTCCCCGGTGCCGCCGACCGCATCACCGCGTGGTCGGACGCCATCGGGCTCGATCTTGCCCACTACGGTACGAAGGCCGACGCGGACGCGATCCGGGACACGGCCGTCGCTCAGCCGCTGCTGGTCGCGGCCGGGCTCCTCTCCGCCTCGGCACTCGGTGACATCGCTCCTGGTGCCGTCGCGGGGCACAGCGTCGGCGAGTTCACCGCCGCCGTTTGCGCGGGCATCCTCGACGAGGCGCCCGCGCTCGGACTCGTACGCAAGCGGGGCCTGGCGATGGCCGAGGCCGCCGCCGTCACGCGGACCGGTATGTCGGCGCTGCTCGGCGGGGACCCCGAGACGACGATCCCGCACCTGGAGAAGCTGGGCCTGACTCCGGCGAACGTGAACGGCGCGGGCCAGATCGTGGCCGCCGGCACGCTGGAGGAGCTTGCCGCCCTGGAGGCCGACAAGCCCGAGGGCGTACGCCGGGTCGTGGCCCTCAAGGTCGCCGGTGCCTTCCACACGCACCACATGGCCCCGGCGGTCGAGACGCTCGCGCGGGGCGCCGCCGAACTGACGCCCGCCGACCCGAAGATCACGTACCTCTCGAACAAGGACGGCCAGGCCGTCACCACCGGCACGGAGGTCCTCTCCCGCCTGGTCGGCCAGGTCGCCAACCCGGTCCGCTGGGACCTGTGCATGGAGACCTTCAAGGAACTCGGCGTGACCGCGCTGCTCGAGGTGTGCCCCGGCGGCACGCTGACCGGTCTCGCCAAGCGCGCGCTGCCCGGCGTGAAGACGCTGGCGCTGAAGACCCCCGACGACCTGGACGCGGCTCGCGAGCTCATCGCCGAGCACGCTTCCGCCTGAGCGCGTAAGGAGCCGACAGAGCATGTCGAAGATCAGGGCCCGCAAGGGCGCCCCGTACGCGCGCATCCTCGGCGTGGGCGGTTACCGTCCGACCCGTGTCGTGCCGAACGAGGTGATCCTCGAGACGATCGACTCGTCCGACGAGTGGATCCGCTCGCGCTCCGGCATCGAGACCCGGCACTGGGCGAACGACGAGGAGACCGTCGCCGCGATGTCGATCGAGGCGTCCGGCAAGGCGATCGCCGACTCCGGGATCAGCGCCGAGCAGATCGGCGCCGTGGTCGTCTCGACCGTCTCCCACTTCAGCCAGACCCCGGCCATCGCCACCGAGATCGCCGACAAGCTCGGCACCGCGAAGGCCGCGGCTTTCGACATCTCGGCGGGCTGCGCCGGTTTCGGCTACGGACTGACCCTCGCCAAGGGCATGATCGTCGACGGTTCGGCGGAGTACGTACTCGTCATCGGCGTCGAGCGGCTCTCCGACCTGACCGACCTGGAGGACCGCGCCACGGCCTTCCTGTTCGGCGACGGGGCAGGTGCGGTCGTCGTGGGTCCCTCCCAGGAGCCGCACATCGGCCCGACCGTCTGGGGCTCCGAGGGCGACAAGGCGGGCACGATCAAGCAGACCGTGCCCTGGGACCGCTTCCTCCCCCACTCTCGACTTCGCTCGAGCGGGGGGACCCCCACCGGCGACGTCTCCCAGCTGCCCCTGGACTCCAAGGGCGAGGTCAAGTTCCCCGCGATCACGCAGGAAGGCCAGGCGGTTTTCCGCTGGGCCGTGTTCGAGATGGCGAAGGTCGCCAAGGAGGCGCTGGACGCCGCCGGACTCACTGCGGACGACTTGGATGTCTTCATTCCCCACCAGGCCAACGAGCGGATCATCGACTCGATGGTGAAGACTCTCAAGCTGCCGGAACACGTCACGGTCGCCCGTGACGTGCGCACCACCGGTAACACCTCGGCCGCCTCGATCCCGCTCGCTATGGAGCGGCTCCTGGCGACCGGCGAGGCGAAGAGCGGCGACACCGCGCTCGTCATTGGCTTCGGGGCGGGTCTCGTATACGCAGCGACGGTCGTTACCCTCCCCTAGGCACGCCGTCCGGATCTTTCCGGGCGGCAGCACCGCCACACCCTCTGGATACACAAGAAGGAGCGCCTGACATGGCCGCCACTCAGGAAGAGATCGTCGCCGGTCTCGCCGACATCGTTAACGAGATCGCCGGCATCCCGGTCGAGGACGTCCAGCTGGAGAAGTCCTTCACCGACGACCTGGATGTCGACTCGCTGTCCATGGTCGAGGTCGTCGTCGCCGCCGAAGAGCGCTTCGAGGTCAAGATCCCGGACGACGACGTCAAGAACCTCAAGACCGTCGGCGACGCGACCGAGTACATCCTCAAGAACCAGGCCTGAGCACCTCGTCGGGCAGCGGGCTCCGGCCTGGCTGCCCGCGCCTGGAGCTGAAGCAGACCTGTCGCTGAAGCTGACGCTGAATGCCCCGCCACCCGGCGGTGGCGCCGCTGAATCCTCGTATCCGTTGGAGAAAGAATTCCCGTGAGCCCGACCAATCGCACCGTGGTCGTCACCGGTATCGGCGCAACCACACCGCTGGGTGGCGACGCAGCCTCTACCTGGGAGGGCCTGGTCGCCGGACGTTCCGGTGTCCGCGCCCTGGAGCAGGAGTGGGCCGCCGACCAGGCGGTCCGTATCGCGGCGCAGATCGCCGTGGAACCGAGCGAGGTCATTCCGCGCCCGCAGGCCCGCCGCCTCGACCGCTCGGCGCAGTTCGCGCTGATCGCGGCCATGGAGGCCTGGGCCGACGCCGGTTACACCGACACGGCGGGCAAGGACGGCAAAGTCGACCCCAACCGCCTCGGCACGGTCATCGCCTCCGGCATCGGCGGCGTCACCACCCTGCTCGACCAGTACGACGTGCTCAAGGAGAAGGGCGTCCGCCGCGTCTCCCCGCACACCGTCCCCATGCTGATGCCGAACGGCCCCTCGGCCAACGTCGGTCTGTACGTAGGCGCCCGCGCCGGTGTGCACACCCCGGTCTCCGCCTGCGCGTCGGGCGCCGAGGCCATCGGCTACGCGATCGAGATGATCCGCACCGGCCGCGCCGACGTCGTCGTCGCCGGCGGCACGGAGGCGGCCATCCACCCGCTGCCCATCGCCGCGTTCGGCAACATGATGGCGATGTCCAAGAACAACGACGACCCGCAGGGCGCCTCGCGTCCCTACGACGTCGGCCGGGACGGCTTCGTCCTCGGCGAGGGCGCGGGCGTCATCGTCCTGGAGTCGGCCGAGCATGCCGCGGCGCGCGGTGCCCGCGTGTACGCGGAGGCGGTCGGCCAGGGCATCTCCGCCGACGGCCACGACATCGTGCAGCCGGAGCCGGAGGGGCGGGGCATCGCCCACGCCCTGCAGAACCTGCTGGACAACACCGGTCTGGACCCGGCGGAGATCATGCATGTCAACGCGCATGCCACGTCGACGCCGGCCGGGGACGTGGCCGAGTTGAAGGCGCTGCGCAAGGTCTTCGGCGACGAGGCCGATCACTTCGCGGTCTCCGCGACCAAGTCGATGACCGGGCATCTGCTGGGCGGTGCGGGTGGTGTGGAATCGGTCGCCACGGTTCTCGCCCTGTATCACCGGGTGGCGCCGCCGACCATCAATGTCGACAACATCGATCCTGAGGCCGAGGCGAACGGGGATGTCGTTCGCGGCGAGGCCCGCAAGTTGCCTGTCGAGGGGCGGATTGCGGCCCTGAATGACTCGTTCGGGTTCGGTGGGCACAACGTGGTGCTGGCGTTCCGCACAGTCTGATTTCGGCCGTAGTTTGTGCTGAACGGTGAGTGGCCCGGCTCCTCTTTGAGGAGTTCGGGCCACTCACCGTTTGTGGTTTGTCGTTTGCCGACTGCGGGGCCTCTTGGGCTGGTCGCACCCACGCGGCGGAGCCGCATAGGGAGCTTGTCAGTCAGACGACCTGGTGGAGCCAGCGCACGGGAGCGCCCTCGCCCGCGTAGCGGAAGGGTTCCAGTTCGTCGTCCCAGGGCTTGCCCAGGAGCTTGGTGAGTTCGGACTCCAGTTCCGTTTCGCCGCGTTGGGAGCGGACAAGGGCGGCGCGCAGTCGGTCCTCGGGGATCAGGATGTCGCCGTGGATGCCCGTGACGGCGTGGAAGATTCCCAGGTCAGGGGTGCAGCTGTAGCGCTCGCCCTCGGCGGTGGCGCACGGCTCGGCGGTCACCTCGAAGCGCAGCATCTGCCAGCCGCGCAGTGCCGAGGCGAGTTTGGAGGCGGTGCCGACCTCGGCCTTCCAGGAGAACTCCGATCTCCACGTGCCGGGTGCCGCCGGCTGCCGGATCCAGTCGAGGTTGACGCGCGTGCCGAGTACGCCCGCGACTGCCCACTCGACGTGCGGGCACAGCGCGCGCGGCGCGGAGTGCACGTAGAGAACTCCACGTGTCGTCACTGGGACCTCCGGACAGAGCGGGCATCTTGCAACTTGGCGGAACATCAGTGGCAGGGCCGCCACGGGGCGAGGCTATCGTGCGGCGGCGCAAGGAGTGTGACGTACCGTCGGTCCCAACGCCTGGAAACACTGAGGTTTCACCCGGGGGGACGTCACAGGGGTGGCCTGCAGTTGCGTGAGGAACGAGGGGAACTGGGATGCGGAAGCGTGGTCACCGTTCGCAGGCCGTCGTCGCGACCGCGGCGGCGGCACTTCTGAGCGTTGCCGGACTGGCCGGATGTGATGCGAGCGGCGGCAATTCCCCAGGGCCGAACGGCACCTCCGCGAGAGGCTCGAAGCCCTCCCCGACCCCCTCCCCCGCCTGGGACCGCAGCCCGCGTTCGGTGGCCGCCGTCGGCGACTCCATCACGCGCGGCTTCGACGCCTGCAAGGTGCTGTCCGACTGCCCCGAGGTGTCGTGGGCCACCGGGACGGACTCGAAGGTGAACAGCCTCGCGGTACGCCTCCTCGGCAAGGCCGGGGCCGCCCAGCGCAGCTGGAACTACGCGGTGACCGGCGCCCGCATGGCCGACCTGACCGACCAGATGGCCCGGGCCGTCACGAAGAAGCCCGAGTTGGTCGCGGTGATGGCAGGCGCGAACGACGCCTGCCGTCCGACCACGTCCGCGATGACATCGGTGTCGGACTTCCGCGCCGAGTTCGAGGACGCGCTGGGCACGCTGCGGGAGGCGCTGCCCAAGACCCAGGTGTACGTGGCGAGCGTGCCCGATCTGAAGCGGCTGTGGTCGGAGGGCCGGGGCAACGAGCTGGGCAAGCGGATCTGGAAGCTGGGCATCTGCCCGTCGATGCTGGGCGACGCGGACGCGCTGGACTCGGCGGCGACCCTGCGGCGCGACACGGTGCAGGACCGGGTGGAGGCGTACAACGAGGCGCTGAAGGACGTGTGCGGTAAGGACCGGCTGTGCCGCTTCGACGGCGGGGCGGTCTTCGAGTTCCGTTTCGGCATCGAGCAGTTGAGCCACTGGGACTGGTTCCACCCGAGCAAGAACGGACAGGCACGGCTCGCGGAGATGGCGTACGGCGTGGTGACGGCGGAGAAGCCGCCCGCGTGAGCGCATGCCTGACCGGCCGCGCGACCGCATAGAGTTTCGATCATGCACAGCGAGCGCAGTCAGCACAACGAACTCTTCGGCACCCTTCCCGACGGCTCTCCTGTCCACCGCTGGACGCTTGAGCGCGGCGGGGTGCGGGTGCGTGTCCTCACGTACGGCGGCATCGTGCAGTCGGTGTTCGTTCCCGACCGGGACGGCCGGTCCGCGGACGTGGTGCTCGGCTTCCCGGACCTCGCGGGCTACCTGACGCATCCGGAGCCGTACTTCGGGGCGCTGGTCGGGCGATACGCGAACCGGATCGCGGGCGGTCGCTTCCCGCTCGCTGGGCGGACGTACCAGTTGGCCCGGAACAACGAGCCCAACTCCCTGCACGGCGGCGAACGCGGCTTCGACAAGCGCCTGTGGGACGCTGAGCCGCTCGAACACGGCGTGCGGCTGTCCCGGGTGAGTCCGGACGGCGAGGAGGGCTTCCCGGGCCGTCTGGAGGTCTCGGCGGAGTACACGCTGGACGAGTCCGGTGCGCTGCGGATCTCGTACGAGGCGGTCACGGACGCGGTGACCGTGGTGAACCTGACGAACCACACGTACTGGAATCTGCACGGGTCGGGGAACGCGGGCGGGCACGAGGTGCGGATCGCCGCGGGGCGGTTGACGTCTGTGGACGCCAACCTGATTCCTACGGGTGCGCTCGCGGAGGTCGAGGGAACGCGGTTCGACTTTCGCGCGGCGCGGAAGGCCGGTGCCGGATACGACCACAACTTCGTGCTCGACAAGGGGGTGACCGATTCGGCTGTTGAGGTGGCCGAGCTGTGTGATCCGTCGTCCGGGCGGGTGTTGAGGGTGGCTACGACCGAGCCTGGGCTTCAGCTCTATACCGCGGATCATCTTGGTGGGTCGCTGCCGTTCGCGCCGGGGGACGGGATCGCGCTGGAGACTCAGCACTTTCCCGACTCCCCGAACCGGCCGGAGTTCCCGAGTACGGAGCTGCGGCCGGGCGGGGTGTATCGGTCGGAGACCGTCTACGCGTTCTCATGGCGGTAAGCGTTGTGCGTAGTCCGGAGACCTGTGGGGGCTGAGCGCGCAGTTCCCCGCGCCCGCTAAACAGACCTGGTACGGGCGTTAGAACTCGACGGTTGCTGTCAGCCTGCGGTCCGCGATTGAGTGGGCCGCCTCGACCTCGTACGAACCCTTCATGTATGTCCAGGAGTTGGTCCGGTCGTCCCAGATCTCGAAGGCGCGGCGCGGGAGTTCGATGGTGATCTCGGTACTTTCGCCGGGAGCGGCCTCGACCGTCGCGAAGCCTGCCAGCCAGCGAGCGGGACGGGTGGCGTCGGGCTCGGTGGGGGCCAGGTAGAGCTGGACGGTCTCGTGGCCCGTGCGCGTGCCGGAGTTGGTGACCTGGACGGTGACCGTCGTGCCGCTGATGCCGATCGAGTCGTACGTCCAGTCGGTGTAGCCGAGGCCGTGGCCGAAGGGGTACGAGGGGGTCCTGTTCCGCTTCTCCCAGGCCCGGTAGCCGATGAAGACGTCCTCGGTGTAGGGGAGTTCGCCTTCGGACGGAGTGACCTGGGTGATGGGGACGTCGTCGAAGGAGCCCCAGGTGGTGGGGAGGCGGCCGCCGGGCTCGTGTGTGCCGGTGAGGACCTCGGCGAGGGCGGCGCCGCCCTCCTGGCCGGGGAACCAGGTGAGGAGTACGGCGGCGACTTCGTCGCGCCACGGAAGTTCCACCGGGGAGCCTGAGTTGACGATCACGACGGTGTTCGGGTTGGCGGCGGCGACCGCGTGGACGAGTTCGTCCTGGCGGCCGGGGAGCCCCAGGTTCGTACGGTCGTAGCCCTCGGACTCGACGCGGTCCGTGGTGGCGACCACGACGACCGCGGTGTCGGCGGCGCGGGCGGCCTCGACGGCCTCGGCGATCAGCTCGTCGGGGTCGCGCCGCGGTTCCTGGTGGGCGAGCGTGAAGCCGATGACCTTCATGGGGGCGTCGTCGGGAAGGGCGATCTCGTGGCGCAGTGAGACCTCGTAGGTGGCACCGGCGGTGAGGTCCACCGTGGCGCGCTCGACGGGAGCGCCGAAGAACGTCACGAACGGGTCGTCCGTCTCGGCGCGTTGGGTCTCGTCGAAGTACGTCGTGCCGTCGACCGTGAGCGTGAAGTCGCCCAGGCCCTTGATGCCGAAGGTGTGCCGGCCGCTCTCGCGCGGGGTGAACGTGCCGGTCAGCTCGACGGTGTGCAGGACATCGTGGCTGACGCCTTCGGGGAGGTCCGAACCCATCCACTGGATCTGTCCGTTGGGCGCGGAGCCGGTGCCGATGACGGTGCCGTCGGCGTCGCGGCAGACGGCGCGCAGCTCGAACCCCTTGTCGGCGGCGGTGAGTTCCTCGTTCGGGTCGGCGCCGACCGCGTACGTCAGCGTGCCCTCGGGCAGGGCGGCGGTGAGGCCGTCGAGCGGGGAGACGACCCGGGCGGGGAAGACGGTGGCGGAGCCGCCGCCGAGGACACGGGCGTCGCGGGCCGCGGCGCCGATCAGAGCGACCGAGTGGCCTTCGCCGAGCGGGAGGGCACCCTGATTGCGTACGAGGACGAAGGAGCGGCGGGCGATCTCGCGGGCCAGGGCCTCGCCGTCGACCTCGTCCGGCAGCTCGGTGACGACCGGCTCGGCGCCCTCCAGGATGCCGACGCGGGCGGCGAGCCGCAGTACGTTCCGTACCGCCTCGTCGACCTTGGACTCCTCGGCCCGGCCCTCTCGTACCGCTTCGGCGAGCGCCTCGCCGTACACCGTGGTCGGGCCGGGCATCGCGACGTCCAGGCCGCCCTCGATGGCGCCGACGGTCGCGCGGGCGGCCATCCAGTCGGAGACGTTGAATCCGTCGAAGCCCCACTCGCCGCGCAGCACCTCGTTCACCAGGTAGCGGTGCTCGGTCATCGTCGTGCCGTTGACCGAGTTGTACGCGGTCATGATGCCCCAGGGGTGGGCGTTCTCGACGATGGCCTCGAAGGGCGCCAAGTAGAGCTCGCGCAGGGCCCGTTCGGAGACTCGGTTGTTCACCGTGAAGCGGTCGGTCTCGGCGTCGTTGGCGACGAAGTGCTTGACGGTGGTGCCGACGCCGCCCGCCTGTACGCCGTTGACGTATCCGGAGCCGATCCGCCCTGTCAGATACGGGTCCTCGCTGTACGCCTCGAAGTGGCGGCCGCCGAGCGGTGAGCGGTGCAGGTTGACCGTGGGGGCGAGCAGGACGTGGACGCCCTTGCGGCGGGCCTCCTGGGCGAGCAGCACCCCTGCCTCGCGGGCGAGTCCGGGGTCCCAGGTGGCGGCGAGCGCGGTCGGGGACGGCAGGGCGATGGACGGGTCGTCGGCGGTCCAGCGCACTCCGCGTACGCCGATCGGGCCGTCGGACATGACCAGGGACTTCAGGCCGATCTCGGGCAGTGCGGGCAGGGACCACATGTCCTGGCCGGCGAGCAGGTGCGCCTTCGCGTCCAGGTCGAGCTTGCCGAGTGCCGCCTCGACGACTGCCTCGCGCGCCTGGTCGGCCTGGGTGGGGTCGGTTCCCGCCATGGGGGTGCCTCCTCGTTGAAGTCCCGTTCGGTCCTGAAGTCCGTACCGTCCCTCCATCCTGCATCCGTCACCTGTAGATCGGTAGGTTTCGTTACGTTGACGTTATAAATGGTCGGCGGGGAGATCGTGCCCATGTCGTACGGTGACGTCATGGCAAGCAAGGCGCCCAGGGCGACCAGGAGCGCGGAGAGGCGCGCGGAAATCCTCCGGGCGACGCTGGAGGTGATCGCCGAGCGCGGTTACCGGGGCGCGAGTCTGGCGGCGGTCGCCGAGCGGGTGGGTCTCACCCAGCAGGGGCTGCTGCACTACTTCCCTACCAAGGAAGCGCTGCTTGTCGCCGTGCTGGCGGAGCGCGACCAGTGGGACGCGGTGCCGGACACGCAGTGGCGGCTCGATCTGCTCGAGTCGATGGTCGAGTACAACGCGATGCGGCGCGGCATCGTGCAGACCTTCTCGGCGTTGCTCGGCGAGAGCGTCACGGAGGGGCATCCGGCGCGCGAGTTCTTCACCGAGCGGTACGAGGCCGTGCGCGCGAGTTTCGCGCAGGTGCTGCGCGTCGAGTACGGGGAGCGGTTGCCGAGCGGGCTCACGCCGGAGCGGGCCGCTCCGCTGCTGGTCGCGGTGATGGACGGGCTTCAGTACCAGTGGTTGCTCGCGCCGGAGGCTGTGGACATGCCGGGGGCGTTCCGGGACTTCCTTGCGCTGCTCGGTGAGGGTTCTGGGCTCGGCGAGGGCTGATTGGGGTTGTCTGCGGTTGTCTGCGGGTTGGTGGGGGCTGGTCGCGCAGTTCCCCGCGCCCCTTGGGTGTGTGGGGGGTCGGGGCCGCGCCGGGGCATCCGACCGCCGCTCTGAGGTGGTTGGGTTGGCCGGGAAGCGCGGCGCTCGGACGCCCCGGCACGTCCCCTCACGCCGACGGAAGGCTGCGGACGGGTAGGGGCTGGGGTTACGGCCCCTACCCGTCGGGGGCGCGGGGAACTGCGCGACAAGCCACTGCCGGCCCGCACTGTACGAACCGGCCTGAGGCTCTCTTTTTGGGGGCGCGGGGAACTGCGCGATCAGTCCACGACGACCGGCAGTCCAGGAACCGCAGGCACGAAGATCTCCATGTGACCCACTCAGGTCACTGGAGCACCATGGCGCACGTCCCGTCTGTCACGCATACTGCCGCCATCCGACGACGTCCCCCACTCGCGACGGAAGGCCCTGAACTGCCTTGACCAACATACGTTTTCAGATCGGCGCCCTTGGCCTGGCGGCCCTGTTTGCGGGACTCGCCGCGCCGCCCGCCCTCGCGGCGGAGGACCCCGTGGCCGCGCCCACTGTGGAGGAGCAGCGCCTCGACAAGGCGGCGCCCCAGGAAATCCTGGCCCGCTCCGGATTCGACACGGTGGCACCGGAGTTCGCCCGGGCGCTGGGCAAGGCGCACTCGTACGCGGAGGCCGAGCGGGTGGCCGTGCGGCAGGGTGGGCGGTTGTGGCGGCAGGCGGTCGACCGGGCGCAGGGGCGGGGGCCGGCCGGTGGTGATCTGAGTCGGGACGACGACCGGCCGCTGTACTGGGCGCGGCTCGGCATGACGCGTGAAGTGCGCCAGTGGGAGCCGGAGTTCGGCCTCACGGAGACTCAGCGCGGGAAGCTGCTCGACTCACTTGAACGGACCTCTCGCGGTCAGGACACCATCCGCTACCCGCACACCAAGGGCGTCAAGCGGATCCTGGTGACCGGCTTCGACCCGTTCACGCTGGACCGGGACATCCGGATCTCCAACCCTTCCGGAGCCACCGCCCTCGCCCTCGACGGCACCGTGATCGAGACGGCGGACGGCCCCGCCCGCGTCGAGACCGCCCTCTTCCCCGTGCGCTGGCAGGACTTCGCCGACGGCACGGTGGAGCGGACGCTGCGCCCGCACCTGCCCCACGTCGACCTGTTCGCGACGGTCAGCCAGGGCCGCGTCGGCCGCTTCGACGTCGAGCGCACCAACGGCGCGTGGCGGGGCGGCTTCCCGGACAACGAGAACCTCTCCCGCACCGAGACCGTCCCGGTCACCGACCCCGCCTCACAACCCCAGTGGACGTCAACGACCTTGCCGTACAAGGAGATCGTGGCCGCGAGCACGGGCCGCTTCCCCGTGTACGACAACACGTCGGTGACCGAGATCCCGGCGGGTGGCACCGAGCCCGTCGTACGCCCCGAAGGCCCGACGGCCGGCTCGACGGCTCGTGCGGGCGGTGGTGGCAACTACCTCTCCAACGAGATCGCGTACCGGGCGACGCTCCTGCGGGACCGGCTGGGCCTGAACTCCTCGCTGCCCGGCGGGCATGTCCACACGCCGGTACTGCAGTTCGGCGCGGGCAACACGGATCCGGCGACCGGGACGGTCACGGATCCCGAGTTCGTCCAGAACCGGCTGGACATCATCGCCCAGGTCCGCTCGATCCTGACGGCGGCGGCGGACGTCACCGGCTGACGCTGTCCGCCTGCTCCCCGTCGTCCGAGTTCTCCTCGTCCTCACGGGTTTCCTCGCCCAGCAGGTCGCGGGCCATCAGTGTGGCGCCCGCGACCGCGCCGGGCATCAGGAAGACGGCGACGAAGGGCACCACGAAGGCGAGGGCCAGCGGGGTGCCGAAGCCCCAGATCAGGGTCTTGCGGGCGCGCAGCATGGTGAGGCGGTCGCGGAGTTCGACGCGGCGGCGCTGAAGGGCCACCGCCGTCAGTTCCTCTGTCAGGAAGAAGCCGGTGACGATGAAACCGATCACCGGGACGACGGTCTGCCCTACCAAGGGGATGAATCCCAGAGCGAAGAGCAGTACGCCCCACACGGCCGCCCTGAGCACGATCCTCAGGCTGTCCCGTGCCGAGATCAGCAGCTCGCGCCACAGAGGCAGGCCCGACTCCGGTGCCGTGCCGTCCGGGGAGACGTCCCTGTCCACCTTCTCGGAGAGGTTTTCGTAGAAGGGCTGGCCGATGAGGAGGGTGACCGCGGTGAAGGTGACTACGGCGAGGAGGAGTGCGAGGGCGAAGAGGACTGCCGTCAGGAACCCTCGGAAGAGGCCCAGCCACGGGCTGGACCAATCGTCGGCGAACGGGGTGGCCCAGTCCACGAAGTCCGTGCCCCACAAGGCCAGGGACGTCAGGGCGGCCGCGTACAGCACGAGGGTGATCAGTCCTGGGATCAGGCCGAAGCCGAACTGCTTTCCGTGTCGGGCGACCCACCGCTGGCCTCGCACCAAGTACTTGAACCCCACGCCGAGATCATGCATGTCTGCACCTTACCGGGGTGCCGGGGCCGGGTTCCGGGGGCTTCTGCGGGTCGGCCGGGGCCGAGGTGGGTGGCTTTCCTTTCCCCAACCCCACCCCTTCCCGAAACTGGGGACTCCGCCCCCAGACCCCCAGGTCGGAAGGGGGTCTTGAGGTGGTGTGTTTACTGCGGGTGGGTGGGGGCTGGTCGCGCAGTTCCCCGCGCCCCTAAAAGACTTGGGGGCCTCAGGTCGGTTCTCACACTGCCGGTCCTCGTGGGCTGGGCGCGCAGTCCCCGCGCCCCTGAAGGGGCCTCGGCCCCCACCCGTCCGCAGCCTTCCGTCGGCGCGAGGGGACGTGCCGGGGCGTCCGAGCGCCGCGCTTCCCGGCCAACCCGACTACCTCAGAGT